>QIAP01000118.1 GCA_003225075.1 Acidobacteriota bacterium
GCGATACGGGCAATTTCCTTCCGCACATCCAGCCGTTCAGCTTCCGCCAATTTTGACGAACCTTTATTCTGACCACCAGCTTGTTGGTTCGAGCGTGCCTTGTCTGTGAGCAGAGGCTCCAGATCCAGTGCCAGCAGTATTCGGCTGAAAGCATTGGGGCCATTCGATTGGCGAAGCCTTTGGAGTAGCCAATGAAGGGCCTCCTGTTCGGTCAGCTCGTATTCGATACATGGGAGCGTCATTCGACCTTGTCGGCGAGCCAACTCCAACCGAGCGTAGCCGTCAATCACGATGCGATCCCGCGTGATTACGAGCGGCTCTCGAAAAGCGTCGTCGCCCTGCTCAGCGAGAGCCGACAACTTGGCAGCTGGAACCGTGAGTTGATGCCGAACATAGCTGGGATGAGGCCGGAGTTCGTCCACGCGGCAGGTAACGAGGTGGCCACAAACGTCATCCATTCGTCGCCCCGGTTCACTGCGCTCGCCTCGTTTTTCCACTAACGCAGCAGCGCTAAACCTCACCGTGTCGCCTTCCCTCCGTGAACCCCGTACATTTCCCAGAAGGCGCGGCAGCAGGTACGAGACCGCCCGTAATTAGCTCTTCGACGTCGCTCCGTCGGAGGAAAACGCGCCGGGAGAATTTCACGTACGGAACGCGGCGATGAAGAATCCAGGCCCGCAGCGTTGAAGGACGCAGCCGGAGCAGGTCGGATGCTTCCTCGATTGTGAGTAATTCAGAATTCATGCACGGCTCTCCCGCTGCCGCACCTTCGCTTGCACTGCTGCTAAAGGGATACGCCACTCTCGGCCGGACTTTCGAGCCTGCAGCTTTCCTGCGTACACCAAGTCGTAAACGTATTTAAGGGTGCAGCTCATCCTGCGGGCGGCGTCCCTCACTGTTATGGTCTGTGGTCTCTGCATTAAATCCTCCTAATTCGAAATTGAATTGTAGGTTGTGTTGGTGTAATATTCAATATGTGAAATCGTATTACGTCATCCAAGCCTCTCTTCGCTATTACGGTCGCCTGCCAGCGGCTACGGAGGTAATAGGGGGGCACGTCTTTGGAACACTGGGTCATGAAAAAGCAAATGCTACGCGCTGGAAAGAGCCGCCCCACGAGCGGCTTGCCAACCTTCCGACATACGACACTCGGGGTGCGCAGCTTGTGCGTACGACGAAGCCCGCCGTATCAGGGCTGGGAGAGTCGAAGGCAATCGAAGCATTTGTTAGGAGGCACGGCATTCTTTTCGGACGTGTTAACGAAACAGGCCATTTCTATGAGGACGCGGTACGTTTCGCGAATGCGCAGGAATTACTTCGCCGGGCATGGAGCGGTGACGGGGCGGCAATCAGAGAAATCGAAGAGCAAGTCGAGGACGCCCTGGAAGCTCATCCCTCAGTGCGGGCCGGCGGCATTGAAGTAGCGACCGAAAATTTGTGGAGTTTCATCTGCGTGCTGTTTTTGCGCGACCAAGCGGCGCGCAAAACCAAGCTCTGCCAGAACCCGGATTGCTCAAACCCTTACTTCCTACAGCAGCGGAAGGGCCAAAAATACTGCAGCCACAAATGTGCTGTTCTGATGAACGTGCGCCGCTTTCGTGAGCGGCAAGCCAACGCAATTTCGATCCAAAAGGGAGGATAAAGCGATGATTTACAAACGTGGCAAGGTCTACTGGTACAAATTTCAGTGGGAAGGGAGGCTCATTCGTGAGTCCACCAAGCAGGGCAATGATAAAGTTGCGCGCCAGATGGAAGCAGCGCATCGCACCAGCTTGGCGAAGGGCGAGGTCGGCATTCGCGAATCGCCGAAGACCTGGAACTCCTGGTATCGTCCCAGTTTGGGCGCGATTGAGAATTACACCGCATTATGGCAACGCGAGCTTGCCGATATTACGAGCGAGCATGCGGCTGGCTTCGCAGCCTATCTTCGCTCCAAGAAGTCGAAGGGGCTTGCGATCAGTTCCGTCAATTCGCGCCTGCGTGTCCTCCGGCGCATCTTCCATCTCGCAGTGGAGTGGGGCCAACTCGAAAGCGCCCCGAAAATAAAATTGCTCTCTGGTGAGCGTCATCGGGAGCGCGTAATCACGCCCGAAGAAGAAGCAAAGTACCTAGCGGCCGCATCGCCACTCCTCAGGTCGGTCTCCACCGTGTTGATTGACACCGGTCAGCGCCCAGAAGAACTATTTCGCCAACGCTGGGAAAACATCACCTGGCTCAATGCCCGTCATGGTACGTTCCTCGTCACTCACGGAAAGACCGCAAGTGCGCGCCGTGAGCTTCCGATGACGCCGCGAGTGCGTTCGGTTCTAGAGGAACGTTGGCAGCAGGCGGGGAAACCCGAGGAAGGCTGGATCTGGCCGGCACCCACCAAAAGTGGACACATCGAGCCCTCAACAATCAAGAAGCAGCACAGGAAGGCACTAACAGTTTGTGGGGTTCGCCGGTTCGTCCTCTACACCTTGCGTCATACTTTCCTAACCAGGCTGGGCGCTTCTGGCTGTGACGTATGGACCCTGGCGCGCATCGCCGGGCACAGCTCCATCACAATATCATCTCGCTATGTCCATCCTTCAGCTGACAGCGTGTTGCATGCGATGGCTATGCTGAGTGGGCACAGTTCTGGGCACAACGCGGAAATTGAGGTGAAAGCGAATGCGACGCAAGGGCCAGCAATTGCCAATGAATCAGCGGCTTGAATGGTGGGCAGTGCAGGACTCGAACCTGCGACCTCCTGCTTGTAAGGCAGGCGCTCTAACCAACTGAGCTAACCGCCCTGACCCCTGGATACGCACCCGTCAGTTGCATCGGATACATAAAGGGAATTGGGAGCGTGCACTGATTCGAGTGTACGCGACGCTTAAAACGCCGGTCAAACCCCCCACTCGTTATTCAAGCAGTCATCCCTGCTAGACTTTTCCCGCGTGCGCCGCCTCATCATCAATGCCGACGATTTCGGTTTAACCCCGGGCGTGAACCGCGCCATCCTGGAAGCCCACCAGGGTGGCGTCGTCACCTCGGCCACACTGATGGCGAATGGCGCCGCGTTCCAGCAAGCGGTACAACTTGCAAGATCCGCGCCTCAACTATCGATTGGCTGCCATGTGGTGCTGCTTGAGGGAAGGCCGTTGCTGCCGGCCAAGGATGTTTCCAGCTGCACCTCATCCGCAAGCCATGGTGACATGGGTCTGGGCAATGGTTTGGCCGGCTTCGCCGCGCGGGCTTTATTGGGGAGACTCGATCCCGAGCAAATCGAGGCGGAGGCGACGGCACAGATCCGCAGACTGCAAGCCGCGGGCATTGCGGTTTCGCACTGCGATACGCACAAGCATACGCACATGTTTCCGGCTACGCTGCAGCCGGTGTTGCGCGCCGCGAAAAATTGTGGGGTGAAAGCGATTAGGAATCCATTCGAGTCGAGCCGGCCTCTACCAACCGCTGTATTACTTGCACGGCCAGGCCTTTGGAAGAGATATGCGCAAGTGAAAGTGCTGCGACGCTTCGCGGATCAATTCCGAAATGCGGTATCGGATTCGGGGCTCTTGACGCCTAACGGAATCCTTGGAATTGTGGTAACTGGTGATTTAGACGAGACTCTTTTTCGTATAGTTGCCGAGAGCATGCCCGAGGGCACATGGGAACTCGTCTGCCATCCGGGATATGACGACAGCGATTTGCATGCAACCAGGACCAGGCTGAAAGAGTCGCGGGCAACAGAACTTCGCCTGCTCACTTCCAGCGAGGCGCGTCACATTCTCGCCCAACAAGAAATCGAACTCATCTCTTTTCGCGATTTGGATGCTCATTGAATCTGGGGAGAGATAGGACGGTCCGCTCGGACAAGGCTTGCGGCTACCATTTACTTCCGTGATGTCCGGGGATGGGTAACCGCTGTATGATTAGCGACAAAGATCTCTGAACCACGCGGAGGCTCTATGCCCGAAGCCCGGCCGGAGACCCGTGTACCTGTAAATCTGAAGGTGCGTGTGTGGGGTATGGGCGCAGACGGCCATACCTTTTTTCAGAATGCCAGCGCCTGCAATATCAGCAATAGGGGTGCGCTGCTGTCTGGAATTGAGCACGAATTAAAGGTCGGGGAGATTATTGGCGTGCAGTTTGGCGACAAGAAAGCGCGGTGCAAAGTCGTGTGGGTACTTGACGCCGGGGTCGGGCAGAAAATCCAAGCGGGCATAGAACTTTTGAAGGAGCAGGAGTGTCCGTGGAAAACAGAATTACTCAGCACTGAGAGCTCAGCACCGCTTCCCTTTACGAACCGCAGGAGATGGCCGCGCCACAGAATCTCTTTCCCGATCGAACTGCGTGATGAGCGAGTGAACACTCCGATACGAGTGAATGCCACCGACGTGAGTGGCAATGGATGTTATGTTGAGACTATCTTGCCCATTCCCATAGGTACTGCCCTGAAAATTGAGTTCTGGATGAATTCAGAGAAGATAAGTACCGGCGCTATTGTGCGCACCTGCGACCCGGGTGTCGGCATGGGAATTGAATTCATCGGTTTGCCAGAGCCGCATCGCCACCGTCTGCAGGCGCACCTGGAAAAACTGGATCCAAAAGTTTCCAGCGCACTCGACCAGAACAAACCATCCTAAATCAGTTGTGTGGCGTACACACCAAAGCAGCGAAAACTCGTGCTGGGCGCGTAAAATCTGAATCCCGCGAGTACTTCGGCCATCGAATGCAGAAAGACATGGGCGCCAAGCCAGGGATGCGGCGGGGAAAAGCGGAATGAAAATCGGGATTACCTGCTATCCCACGTACGGGGGAAGTGGAGTCGTAGCCACCGAACTTGGCCTCGAGTTGGGACTGCGGGGGCATCAAGTCCATTTCATATCCTATTCTCAGCCCATCCGGCTCACTGGCCCGCAACCTAACATTCATTATCACGAAGTGGAAGTGTCGCGTTATCCGCTGTTCGATTACCCGCCATACGACCTTGCGCTAGCGACTCGCATGGCGGAAGTTGCGGAACTCTACGACCTGGATCTGCTGCATGTTCACTACGCGATCCCGCATTCAGTGAGCGCGATGCTGGCCCGGCAGATGCTGGCCGCGAGCGGCAGTCACCGCAAGCTGCCTTTCGTGACCACGCTTCATGGCACCGACATTACACTCGTCGGACTTGACCGTTCCTATCTACCAATCACCCGCTTCTCCATCCAACAGAGTGATGGAGTCACTGCCGTTTCTCAATATCTGCGCGAACGTACGCTGCGGGAATTCGACATCAAAAACAACATCCAGGTGATACATAATTTCGTGAACTGCGATGTCTACCGGTGCGATCCGGATCGGGAGCAGCATCGCCTGGAATTCGCCACTAAAGATGAAAAAATCCTGGTGCATCTTTCAAACTTCCGTCCGGTGAAACGCCTGTTAGACGTGATTGAGATTTTCGATCGCGTGCGTAAGCAAGTCCCGTCGAAACTTCTGCTCATCGGGGATGGCCCGGACCGCTCCCAAGCCGAATGGCTGGCCGTGCAAAAAGGCATCCATGAGCAGGTGGTGTTTCTGGGCAAGCAGGATCATGTTCATGAAAAGTTGGCGCTGGCCGATGTCATGCTTCTTCCAAGCGAACTGGAATCCTTCGGATTGGCAGCCCTGGAAGCGATGGCCTGCGAGGTGGTGCCCATCGCTACCAACGTAGGCGGCATACCAGAGGTCATCGAGCACGGAAAGAGCGGATATTTGGCAAACGTGGGCGATGTTGACACTATGGCGCGCTACGCTATCGACCTACTCAAAGATCAGTCGCGATTGAAAGAAATGGCAAAGCAGGCGCGTGCCGTCGCCAAATCCAGGTTCTGTTCCAGCGAAATTATTCCGCAATACGAAGAATTCTACCGGCGTGTGCTAGCGCGCTCCTCGTAAAAACTGGCCGGAATCGCTTCCGCGCTGGGTATGACCGGCAGCCGGATTCTGACCAGTGTTCCCTTGCCTTCGTGGCTATCAATAGTCATCTTCGCGGTATCTCCAAAAAGCACTTTCAAGCGCTCTGCCACGTTGGCCATGCCGATGCCAGTCCCGCCGAGACCGCTGGGACGCTCCAAAAAATTGGCTGCACCCATGCCGACCCCGTCGTCCTCGATTTCGATCGTCAGCTTTGAATCATGAAGCCGGCTGCGGAGATATACGCTGCCGCCTTCGATCTTGGACGAAAGTCCATGCTTGATGGAATTTTCCACAAGCGGTTGCAGCAGCATGCTGGGTACCATCACATCGAGGGATGCGGGATCGAGTTCCTTGATCACCTGCAGCTTGTCCCGGCCGAAGCGAACTACTTCGATGTCAAGGTAGTCATCGATGAATTCAAGTTCTTCTCGCAACGGGACAAACGCATCACTGCTATGCAGCAAACGGCGAAGGATGTTCGCCAGCTTAATAATTAATTCGCGCGCGGTATCAGGATCGAAGCGTACCAGCGATGAGACGGAATTGAGCGTATTGAACAGGAAGTGCGGATTGATCTGGTTCTGCAGGGCCTCCATGCGGGCGTGCAGCAGCAAACGTTCCTGCTCTTCGAGTTTGATTTGAATTCGGACGCTATTCCAAATCTTAAGCTCGGTGCCGATGACCATAATGGAAGTAGCATAGATGAGCGCCTCCACCCACGGTTTCGGGCTTTCCAGGCTGAAAGTGGCATGGGGAAGAAAGCGAGACACTTCCGTCTGGAGCAATCGCAGCACCACAATGGTGACGAAGAACATGATCTGCCAGTCGAACAGGCGCGGCCGGGGCAGATTGCGTCTGATCCAACGATAAATGCTTAGGTCAATAAAGGGAGAAAAGGACCAGATATCCTCGCGGTCAGGAGCGATTACACGCAATTGCCCGGCGATGAAACCGCACAGCAGGTTGAAAGGCAGGGTGGCCCACTCTCCGTGCAATAGCGCGGGAAGCGCCAGCAGCGCGCCGCCCAACATTCCGGTAGCGCGGCCAGCAATCACACCCAGCAAAACTGTGGTCTCGAAAGACAAGTCGCCGGCCAGGAAACTCGGTTGCGTGAACCGGATCCACACACCGGTGGCCATCGGAATTCCGATCCACAAAACCAAATAAATTCTGTGCTTCAGGGAACGTTCTTCACGGAACAGCAGGGACTTGAACTCCACGGAACGGCCGAGGATGCTGGCCGCGGAGGCAGCGACGCCTAACTTGACCAGCAGATTAATGAGAATGAGACGTGGTTCCATGGCCGCCGCTCAGATGACGCTCACGAAAATGTAGCACGAAGAGCAGCTCACGAGACTAACTTCGCTGCCAGTTCGCTGAGTACTGTTGGGATGGTGTCAGCCTGCAGCGCTCCGCCCTGCGCCAGATCCTTGCTGCCGCCTCCGCGGCCGCCCAGCCGCGACATGGCGTCTTTCATGAGCGCGCCCATATCGAAGGGCTGTCCAGGTGACTGCGCAAACACCAGCGACGGCTGAGCGGAAGTTGACGCAAGCAACGCGACTGCCGCCGAGTCGAGGCGTGTTAGTTTCTGTGCGAGCAGTTTGAGGAAGGCCATGTCGCGATCTGGAAAGGTCTGCACGATCAGCTTTCGTCCATGCTTTGGCTCGGCTTCTGCGAGCAGTTGTTTTGCCCGAAATTCAGCAAGTTCTTCCAGCAACTGTTCCCGCGACTTGCGCGCCGCTCTGATTTCATCGAGCGATTTGCGAAGCTGCTGCGGCACATCCCAGATATGGGCGGAAAATAAACTCGCGGCTTCGGTCAGCGCGCTGTAGTCGTGCCGCGCAGTGGTGACGGCTCGCTGTCCGCAGACGAACTCCACACGCCACCCCTGACGAACCTTCTCTGTCTTGCGCAGCAGGATGCATCCAATCTGGCCTGTGGCGCGCACATGTGTACCCCCGCATGCCGTCAGATCGAAGTCGTGAATGTCAATCAAACGCAGCTCGTCTTTCTCTACCGGAGGTATCTTGCGCAACCCCAGAGTGCGCGCTTCTGCCTGCGTGACGAAACGGATATCCACTTGCCGGTTTTCCAGGATTATTTCATTCGCCAGGTGCTCGGCGGCGACCACTTGCTCCTGTGTCAGCGAAGGGGTTTCCAGATCGATCGAGCAATATTCATCGCCCATGTGAAACGAAACTGTTGGCATGTTGAACAGGCGAACAAATGCGGCCGAGAGCACGTGTTGCCCGGAGTGCTGCTGCATGTGATCGCGGCGGCGGCTGGGATCGATGAACCCGCGAACGCGGCTTCCCTTCTCCGGCGCTCGTTCCGCTTCGAGATAATGCACAATGCGGCCGTTTTCCTCTTCCGCGGTTTCGGTGACACGCAACTTCGCGCCTTTTGCTTCCGATACCGGCACAATCCATCCCGTGTCGAACACCTGTCCGCCGCTGGTTGGATAAAACGCCGTGCGATCGAGAACCACCGCGGGCCGCGGTTTTTCCTTCGATTGCGGAATTACATCCGTCACCTGAGAGCCCGGTACTTCACTTTTTGTCGACTTCCTCATCTGTTCTTCGATGACGTCTAGATACTTCAACCCGGTGCCGGTATTAAACAGGACAACTGAATCTTGAGGAGCGAAGAATTTGTTGGCTCGCAACTTACGATGGGCTGCTAGTGCGGCTGCGCCTTCGGGAGCCGCAAACACGCCCTCCACTCGCGCCCATTGTTCGAGGGCATCCATTATTTCTTCGTCGGTCACTGCTACCGCGATTCCGTGGCTCTGCTTCAGAATGTCGAGAATAAGGTAGTCCCCATAGGCCTTGGGCACTCGCAGTCCCGCTGCCACAGTGATGGCATCGCTCCACATTTCGGAACTAGACTTACCCTCATTCCAAGCTTTAACAATGGGCGCGCAACCGGCTGATTGTACGCTGACCATCTTGGGCCTCTCGGAGCCTATCCATCCCAACTGCTCCATCTCGTCGAAAGCCTTCCACATGCCAATCATGCCGACACCACCGCCCGTGGGATAGATTATGCCTTGCGGAAGCCGCCACCCCAACTGCTCCGCAACTTCGTACCCCATGGTTTTCTTTCCTTCCACACGAAACGGCTCCTTCAGTGTGGATACATCGAACCATCCTTCTTTATCTTTGCGCTCAGCGACGATTTTCGCGCAGTCGCTAATCAGTCCGTCCACCAGTGTGACCTTTGCGCCGTACTTCTCGGACTCGATGCGATTTGCCATAGGCACATCTTTTGGCATGAAGATGTGCGCTTCGATGCCGACGGCGGCGGCATACGCGGCGAGTGCGCCGGCGGCATTTCCCGCCGATGGGATGGCAAGTTTTTTGAGTCCGTATGCCCTTGCCATGGTCACCGCGGCGGATAGTCCGCGGGCCTTAAACGATCCGGTAGGGTTCAAGCCCTCATCCTTAATGTAGACGTTGGGAAATTCCCGGCTGGGGAGCATTGGCGTAAAACCTTCGCCCAGGGAAACAGGCTCCGCGTCGGGCAACACTTCCGCATAGCGCCACATAGTGGGGGTCCGGCCAGCCACCGACCCTGACTTAAAGTGTTGCTTTAACTCACCAAGATCGTAGCGAACGTAGAGCACTCCCCCGTCTTTCGGGCAAATAGTCTGCGGGCGCTCGGCACTGAGCCGCTCGCCGCATCGGGTGCATTCCAGATATGCGATGCGGGCCATAGAGAATGAAAGTCTAGCAGTTCAAGTGGCACGTCGGCAGGATCGCGAGTACATCTTAGATGCTTCGCGGGCATTTCAAGCGGGCAGTCGCTTCAGCAAAGCCGCCGCCCTGCGAAACCAAGGCCGTTCACGCCGCCGCAGATAACCAGGCATTGTCGGTTTCTTATCGAGAATGCGCTGCGCCCACTCACGAGCTTCGCTCATTCGTTGCTCGCCTGCGAGGAAAGATGCGTAGTTGTAATAGGTCTCAGAAAGAGTCGATATTCTGGTGACTCGCTGAAACATTGCATCAGCTTTTTCCGGTTGGCCGGTGTTGGCATAGGTGTGCGCAAGAAGCCCGGCAGCACGATGAAAGTCATAACTGGGATCGGCGGACACTACTCGCTCCAAATCGGGCAGTGCAGTCGCGAAGTCTCCCAGTTGAATGGCACACACTCCCCGACGATAGAACGGGTCGGGGGAATCGGTACGCGAGGAGATCGCCCGGTTGTAGCATTCCCGTGCTCGGCTAAAGTTGCCGTCTTCCATGTACAGGTCGGCGAGCTCTTCGTAGTTTCCTGCTGACGGGTTGTCGTGAACCGCAAACTCGAGTTCCCGGATTCGCCTGCGCCGCGGAAAGAATTTGAAAGACTGGCGCAACAATCCCAAATCAGGCGCCGCTTCAAGCAGAAGATAGATGATTGCACCCAACGGTCCAAGAAAGAGGATGATAAAAATCCAGTAGGTATCAGGACGGCGGCGGATGAAGTGCACAATCGCCAAGCCCTGGAGAATAAATCCCCAAGGGTATAGAAGGTAATTCAGAAATCCCATGGCTCGTGCGCACTATAGCACGCTGCCATCGCCGCCATTGGCGGGTTCACATCGGTTGCAGTTTGCAACCACATACTTAGCCTTCTCTTCCCTTGCGCAGCTTCGATACTGGGTATAACGTTCGAAGAAATAAGGAGGCGCGTAATGTCACGTCCACTTCTGATTCTCGTGTTCCTCGCGTCACTTTGTTCCACGGTGCAAGCCCAACGTCCGCAAATTCCGCAGTCTCCGCGGCAAGCACTGACGGAAATGTTTCTCAGCGGCTCACAATCAAACTTTCTAAAGCATTTGCCGGATGCAACTAAGGCCGCGCTACAAAAGAATAGTGCCACGGCATTTTCCGGCAATGATTTCACCGCCGGACTTAGAGCACCGGGTAAGACGTTACAGATTCTAGAGGCGGGGCCAATACTACTGTCTTCGGAAGATCAGCGTAGCGGAGAGAAATTCGAAATAGTTATAGACCGTGATGACCTGATGGGCGACCAGGACGAGATGGATCTGTCATTTCACTCTTTCAAGAGCGGACAGGAGGATAGCTGGTCGGCTCTCTATCCCAAGCTCAGTCTCAAAATGGCCCTTGAGGGAACTGTCTGGAAACTCAAGGAGATCGGCCTCGCCGTGCGTCTGGCGCTCGACGATCCGCAGTTTCTTAAGGCGCTCACGGAATCCATGAAGCAACGCATGACAGCATCTGCGGATGCAACCGTGACCAACTCCATTTACATGCTGATTCTTGCGGAAAACAGACACAAGATGGCGCATCCCGACCGCGGCTTCACGTGCTCATTGACGGAATTGTCCAATGTTCGACTGGGAAATACTCCAAACAGCGCTCCCATCGTTGATGTAGCGCTCGCCAGCGGCACAAAAGACAAGTACAAATTCGCCATTAGCGGCTGTGGAAGCGCACCAGTTTCGTCTTTTCAGATTACAGCGGTTCCTCTCGATGCTGGTAAAAACGCATTTTGTGCCGACCAGTCTGGACTCATAAAAGTTTCGGCCGATGGCCAGGCCACAACATGCTTAAGCTCGGGTCAGCCATTCGGTTCGACCGCTCACGGCACTAGCGTCCTGGTGGCGCCGCCAGCCCATGAACGTTGAAGGCGCGGACACCAACTCGGCCTCAGACGGAATGCTAAAATCAACTGTGGTGAACCTTCCCATCCGTCTCCTGGCTGTCGATATTGACGGCACCCTGCTAAATCCTCAATTCCAAATTTCTGATGTGGACTTGGCGGCTCTCCGCCGAGCCCACGAATCCGGCATTGAAGTTGTCCTGGTAACCGGACGCCGACACACTTTCGCGCTTCCCATTGCTCAAATGCTCGGCTTCGATCTCTGGTTGATTAGCTCTAATGGTGCAATTACCCGTTCACTATCTGGTGAAACCTTCCACCGCGATCTACTGCCCGCCCAAACGTGCCGCACACTGTGCGCTGCTATGACGGAATTCCGCGGTAACACTGTTCTGACATTCGAC
>QIAP01000252.1 GCA_003225075.1 Acidobacteriota bacterium
CACAAGCGTGCTACTCGTACCCGCGGCGAGCACCAGCCATCCAGCAATCCCGCACCATCGTTAGAAAATCCCAAGCTGCACATGAGAACCAATTATAAGTTCCGTTAAGTGAAACTGAATCGCTGATTAGTAGTCGATCTGGTATTTAAAGGGGGGACTTCTCATCCATGCCAAGTTTTTCAAATAGGATTATATCTTTATACTGTTTTGTCGCTCTGTACTTGTTTTTAATTTCACCTAACTTCTGGTTATCAAGAGGAAGAACACCGCCTGAGTAGTATAGGATGTAATGTATATTCTTCTCAATAATCGATCCGTTGTCTAGCACATTGACATCTTTAAAGTCGCCAAAATACTTCCCCAACTGGAAACTCACTAATAATGGTTGATCTTTCATCGTGTCCTTGATGCTTTGGATGACATCATAATCGTTGCGAAGATCTGAGTATTTGCTAATGATCGGCCAAATCCCGGAACTGTATGCGGGTCTCACATATTGAATGGCTATGAAAAGGCAAATTGCTATAGCGAAGCCTGCTTTCAATATATTGATCTTTTTGTGCCGCGCCCCGATTTTCTCAAACTCATTAATGTAACCTACTAATATTAGTGGATAGACTGCATTGGCATGCCATGAACCAGCACTTAATGGAAGCCCATAGCCGTTTAAATATGCTAATGCGCATGCCAAATACCAAGGGAGAAGTAAAACAAGGGTTTGTCTATTTTTAAGTGGCAGGAATACAAAAATCGCAAAATTGAATACCAAATTAATACTCAATGTTTTGACTAAACTAATTATGTCAAAATCAAAATCGGACGAGCCCATAGACAGACGGCGTGCATACCAGGGCAGAGACGTTCCTCTGAAGTAAGGAACAAAAAACAGAAACATGCAAGTAAAATAAGCAAGGCTAAAAACAAAAACAAAAAAATCAATCCGTTGCGGATTTTTGTTCACGAAAATCATGTAGAGAGAGAATGCAATCCAAACAAGGCTGTAATACTCAATAATGCTCAGCGACAGTAAATAAAAGACTATGAAGAGTGGGAGATTTGCCGTCGCATAAAAATAGTAGGCAGTTAAGAATAGCACTGGAAAATAGAATTCTAAGTGAAAGCCATAGATGTTGAAGTTTTGGAGTGTGATATTATAAGCCGGATTTATCAGTAGTAACATCAAGACAAGGTATATTATTTTGAGATCTTCGTGATACACATCCTTAAGTACTTTGTAGACTGGAAAGGTCATCAAGATATAGGCGAGGGGCTGCGATAGCATTAACAATAAAGGTGTTTTAGCTATGTAATATAATGGGATTAGAAAAACTAAAAAGAGAAAGGCGTGCTCGCCAAATATTGATTGATGGTTGTGAGCACCCAAAGATGTTTCTAAGGTTCCGTCGGTTGTAAAGCTTTGAAGAGCCTGCTGAAAAATACCAAGATCCCGAAGGCCAAGGGATGAATTATAATCGAGAAACAAGTAAATCTGTTTTGAAAAAGTTGTTATCAAAAAGTATATGATGGCGGCGCAAAGATAGAATTCTACATCTAACCTGCGGGTTAATATGTTTGACTTTGCCGTTGAGAGCGCATCCATAGCTAATAACTTCAGCTAATAACTTCGTTGCGCTAATCAAAGCGCCGCAGCACGATCAGCGCGAACATTGCGAGTTGTTTGCTTAAGGGGCCTAGGGCATTTTCAATTTGCGCCATTGAGGAAACTCGCGCTCGAACTTTAGTCGGTCCCTGACAAAAATAATCCACGGCAGTGCGTCATTTGCTCCGGAAAGCGGACCGCTGGTCGGTAGCTCCCACGATAATGTTTCGGGCTCAAATGGTTCGTGGTGTAATCGGGTGTAGACAAACCGCGACCATGAACTGACCCACGGCTCGATCATCGCCACCACCCCGCCAGGCCGCACACAGCGAGTCGCCTCGGCAAAAAAAAGGCGCGGTTGCGGCAGGTGGTGAAGCACATTCGTCATCACAACGCCACGTAACGATTGGCTTCCAAACGGCAGCCGCAGTCCGTCTATGACCGCTCGAACGTTGGGACAGTAGAAAAGCTCCGATGTGATCAGGCCAGGAATAAACTCGCTCATAAAACCGCCGCCTGCCCCGATTTCCAGGACGGCTCCGTCACCCAATGGTAAGGCATCGACAATCGCTTGATACCATTCATAGTAGATTTGTCGCAGGAATCCTTTTTTTTGAATGATCTGTAATCGAAGGTGCGTAGTTTGCGGATCGTCAATATCCAAGCCTCTGGTCAGAGGATGGGCTAACCACGTTTTGAGCATTTATCTGAATCTATACGAACTTGAGCCGTTTGGCCGCGAACGCGACCATTTTTAGCAGCAGCCAGCCATGTGTCCATCGATTGATATTTGTGGTGCCGTAGGTCCGTTCCCGGTAGCGGATCGGTAAATCAGTGAGTTTCAAATTCAATTTTACTGCGCCAAAAATCAAGTCGAAGTCGCCAAAGGGATCAAAGTCACCAAAGTAAGCACGATTGCTGGCAATCGCTTCGTAGTCCCTTTTCCATAAGACTTTTGTCCCACAGAGAGTATCCTTAATGGGTTGACCTAATAACCAGGAGAACGACAGGCTGAAAAATTTATTTCCCACCAAATTCAAGAAGCGCATCGCCTGTTTCTCCATTGGATAGACTAGTCGAACACCGTTGATGAATTCACCTTTGCCGGAGTGAAGCGCCTCATAGAAACGCGGCAAATCCTCAGGGGGGACGGTAAGGTCGGCATCTAGGACCATCAGCATGTCGCCGTGAGCACGGGCAAAGCCTAGACGAACGGCATCACCTTTGCCCACTCCGGTCTGCCGCAGCAATTGACAATTTCGTTCTGGATGTCCAGCGATCGCTCTCTCAATGGCGGCGTAAGTACTATCGCGCGAATGTCCTTCAACGAACAGCAGCTCCATGCCTTCGCCCATCTCTGGGGTGCGGGCGAAGATATCGGGAATGTTGCCCTCTTCATTTCGGGCCGGGACGATTACTGAAACAGAGGGCCGCTTCGCGCACGTCCCTGTCCACGGTCGGGGTCGTGCCACGATGAAATTAGTCAGAGCGAAGTGCTTGAACGGCCAAAGTTTGACCAGAAACCTGTTACACAGGTCGGCCAGGAGCGGAACAGGCAATGGCAGGAGGATTTCCTGGAAGCGCTTGATCACTTCACAGTCAGCCAGATTTAATAAGCCGGTGATATCCTCTACGGTTAACCAGTTTTGATACAAA
>QIAP01000119.1 GCA_003225075.1 Acidobacteriota bacterium
ATGACGGGAATGCGTGAACAGGAAGTGATGCACTGTTCATGGGCAGATGTGAGCCTGTCGCGAAGTACGATCACGGTGCGTTACAAGCCCGAGTACGGCTTCAGCCCAAAGAATTACTGCGAGCGCGAGATTCCCATTCCCGCCAAGCTAGTACAGAGCCTAAAGGCGTGGAAGGCAAAGTCTGATAAGACTTGTGGTTTGGTCTTTCCAACAGCGGGGTGTCGCCCGAAGCTCAACTTTCTAGACGACCTGAAAGCCGTCGTCGAACGGGCGAACCTTCAGAAGGGCGACTTCTGGCTGCACAAGTTTAGGGCAACATTTGCGACGTGGCATCTCTGGAATGGTGTAGACCTGCGAACGGTTCAAATGTGGTTGGGTCATTCTGACATGGAGAGCACGATGCGGTATTTGAAGCCGTCTCGCAGTCAGGCGGTCAGAGACAAAGTAGATGAGACGTTTGCGTGATTGAACACCTGGAGGAAAGAATGATCAATACGCCGTACCAGTTCAAGTCTCTGGCATCGCGCGTCAGAGGCATGCACGGAGCACTGGATGCCGACGAGTTGGCGAAGTTGCTCGGTGTGGCGAAAGTCACGATCCTGCGCCGGGCGAAACGGGGGGAGATTCCATCGTTTCGTATCGGCACGATGGTTCGCTTTGACCCTCAAGCAATCTCTCGCTGGCTGTTCGAACAAGGGGTCCAGTCTCTGTCCTCTCCGAAGAGGGCACGTAACCCACCGCGCACAATTCAGATGGTTGCGGGGGTCCTTGGACGCCCCTGAAAGGAAAGAAAATCTTGGTTGCGGGGGCTTGCAACCAGCCGAACGTACCCTGAATTCCCTTCTCTTTCGAGCTACACCCAAACCACCTGAAACGAAAAACATAGGTTCAATTTTGTTTGGAACATTCTTTTGGCATAGGTAAACCCTAGCCGTTGGGCCGTTTACCAAATGGGAGCTGTTTCGTGCCGGGAAGAAACCCTTCTTGAATGCCTCGCGGCCCTACGACAAGGATGTCACCATCATCGCCGGGTCGAAAAGATGCCAGCGCCAATAAGCGTCACAGCATTAAGCGCTTCAGCATCCAGCGCCCATCGGGCATTTGCGCAACTTCCTCGCTCAGACCCTTGAGGCACGACACGATTTCCGTGGTCGTGTACGCCGCTCCTGCCACTAGCTCGTGATTCAAACGGTCGGTAATTTCAGACGGGAACAGTGGGTCTGTCGCCTCACCGAGAATCCGTAAAATGTGCTCTTCATGAGTAGGCATTTCAGGTCACGTGGCGTGTCTCAACTTCACGCAATTGTGGCAAGAGTACTTGGGTCATCGGGGGTCACTACATGGCCGCACATGTCGCAGAAACCACGGGGTCCGCTGCAACATCGGCCTGAACTGATCGCCCAGAGCGTGGCCTATGTGGATTGTCCTTATTGTGATGGAGAGAACGTTCTGAGAAAGATCGAACCATCGTGCAGTGAATCCAACGGCAGAGAAGAGTGCGAGACTGCATGTAAGCATTGTCAGAGTCTTTTCGCAGTGCTGAAAGGCAACGTTTGTATCCGCGACTCGAGAGAAGCTCCAGGCCGCAATACGGCCGGATGAGCATTCTTGCCCTGATCTCACCACTCTGAGCGCAGGCAACAGCGCACGACCTCAACTGCCGCTGTTTGTCTTCCTCGTAGGTAGACTGTCATATCAGTGAGATGCTTCGGTGGGTTATACGACAAAGTCACGGGTGCCTGCCGGAGGTGACGATCCTGCATTCTCATCAATGCAACCCGACACGGGCCTATGAAGTAAAACAGGCGAGCGTTGCCAGTGCTCGCCTCAAAGATCTGTTCTGACAAAACTACTTGTTAGCGGATTTGCAAGTTTTCGATATGTGCTTTACATCCTGCAGTTGAATGGTGGGCTGCTGCGGCGTAGAAGTCGTGCTGCCAGTCTGCCCAGGAGTTGAACCCGAGGCTGAACTCGAAGTTGAAGTCGTACCGGTGATCCGGACTTCATGACCAACATGCTCAGTCAACTTAGAAGTATCCCCTTGGATCTGATATGTGGTACCTGCGCTATCTGTAAGCGTGAAATTGCCGTTTGACCCTTGCAAGCACCCTTGTACTGTACTCGCTTGCTCGGATGTTGAACTGCCGCTCTGGCTTGAACCCGTCTGAGGATACTGCTGGGCCTGGAGCCAAGCCGCTGAGAGCAGGAGAGCAAAAACTAGCGTCAATATCCTTGTCACAAAACCTCCTTCGACACTGATTCCTGTGATGTTCCTGAGATGCCTCTTTCCAGGGATGTAGTTGCCGCACGGCGTCCCAGATAAAGTATTGACGGTATTCGTTTAGAGACTCGATTCATGGAATTGCTTTTTTTACGCGGTTTTTATCAGGGCGAGCCTCGGAATGCTCGATGCTTGGTTTCATTCATCGTCCTGGAGTGAGGCTCATCAGAGTGTCCTTGAGTCGTTCGCCGAAGTCGGCAGTTAGGGACCAGGGACTTGGCTGTCGGAGAACGTGTAGGGGACCACGCTGATCGAGAATCCGGTAATCACTTTTGCCATGCTTGTCGCGCTGAAAGCAGATGCTCACTGCGGAGTCTCCGATACGCAGGTCTTCCAAGGTAATTTCCGGTAGCCACTCGGGAAGATGAGGGTCAACTATCAACACATTGAGGGGTGCATAGGGGTAAATGCCGAGCGTCGCTTGGAGTAATGAGAACATGGCGGAGGCGGACCATGCCTGGGGCCAGTTTGTCTTGGGATACAGGGCCGGGAACGGATAATAGTCATCGCGTGGGTGTCCGCTGAAGACTTCCGGCAGACGATAGTAATCGAAGATGGCAGAGGCTTCGAACAGCGCCTTGGACATGCGCTCGAGATGCCCCACAATCCATAACGCATGAAGCCGATCGCAAAAGCACCATGTTCAACTGGCCAAACGGACCCGCGATGATAGCTGTATGGGTTGTATGCCGGGTTCTCCGACGAGAGGGTTCGAACACCCCAACCGCTGAACATATCCTCGGCAAATAGCCGATCGGCTGTCCTCTCTACCAGTGAGGCGTCAACAATGCCTGTGGCGAGACAGTGTCCGGGATTAGAGGCAATTGCTCGGATCTGTTCTCCCCTGGAATCCAGTCCCATGGCAAAGAAGCCTTCCCGCTCCATCCAGAACACTTCGTTAAAGCGCTTCTTGAGTTCCTTTGCTTCCCGGTACAATTGTCGTGCTTCTTCCTTTTTGTCCATCCACCAGAGGACTTCGGCGAACTGCAGCTTTGAGGGCGTAGACGAATCCCTGTTCCTCGCAGGTGGCGATCGGAGGGTCGACCTGGGTGCCGTCGTCGTAGACGATGGCATCGCCAGAATCCTTCCACCCTTGATGCTTTCCGCCCTGCTCAGAGCGCGTCTGATAGTAGTGGAAGCCGTCGCCCAGCAATTGCGTGTAGTGATCTAACCACCGAATCGCGTTCATGGCCGGTTGCAGGAGGGGATAAATTAAGTCCTTCTTGCCGGTCCAGTGCCACAACTCAGATACGACGACGGGATAAAATGCCGATGTAGTGATTGAACCGTAGTAGCGTGATTGCGGGTTGAACTGAAGCGCAGCCAAGGGATTGTCATGAGCCTCGTGGAGCATACGTCCGGGCTGTTCATCGCGCCAGTCGTTGACTTCTTTTCCTTGCCAACGAGGAAGTTCGGCTAGCGTACCGCGCATCGTCTCAGGCCCAAGCAGCGCGGCTTCCCAGGAAGCGGTCAAGGTGTCCCGGCCGAATAGCGCGACATAAAGGGGCAGGCCTGCGGCCATGACCCAGGCATCATCACGGTGGTCTAGATCGTGAAGTCGAAGCGCCACCAAGTCTTCCTTAGCGCGTTCCAGCAGCGCGACCACTACAGGTGTGAGCTTGCCGCTGACCGGCGCCCGAAACTTAGTAGCAGCACGAAGAAAGGATTCGCGCAGCCGGTCAGTTGGAGAGATCTCTTCGAAGAAGGACTTGCACCCGTTCTGCGGTGAATTCTTGTGGCTTTCGATTAGGCGGTGGAACAACACTTCCCTATGTTCGGCCGACTGGCCCGGGCTTGCGTCAGCGAAATTTATCAATGGCCAGCGGCAGCGGAATGGGATTGCGTGGATTGACGCTCGACCACGCCGGAGTCGATAGTCTGGCCGCTGCGCGAAATCGTCTGGAAGTGTAGTTTGTCGCCCGAAATTTCAACCAGCATAAAGCCACGATCGGTATCGAGTCCCTTTTCCATCTCCGGAGCGGGCCGAAAGTCGTGGGTCATGAGTTTGCCGGAATTTCCCAGAATGAAGTAGTAAATGTTGTCTTCCGGCTTTAACCGCTCATACACATGTTCGTGACCGGAGAAAACCACGTTTACTCCATAACGCTTGAATATTGGTGTCAACTGGGCGCGTAAGTCAAGATCTGGCCCATGAGACTTCCCGTTGGAATAGAGCGGATGGTGAAAATAGCAGATCTTCCATTTGGATTTTGAATTCTGCAAATTCTGATCGATCCATCCTAGTTGGGTTGGATCCATGTAGTTGCTATCGAGTACGAAGAAAGATACGTCGCCTCTCTTGAAGGTGTAATAACGAGCTCCATTCATATTGAACGGTTTGTAGAGGCGCTCGATATCGGGATCGTCATGATTCCCAAGAGCGGCATAGAACTTTACTCCCGAATCGAGAAGCGGCTGGTAGGGCTGCTCAAACTTCTTCGTGAAGTCCTTAGGATCGTGGCCCCCATAAATGTTATCCCCCAGCATAATAACGAAGTCGAAGCCAACTCTTTTCCGATAGGCCTCCATCTTCTGTGCCACTTCGTATTGTTCCCGTTCGCCGGTGCCGCTATCGCCGATGACGGCAAAACGGACCGATTGTGACTCCAGCGGCAGTCTGACATCCAGCCCGTCGCTGGTCCCGGCAGTCTGTGGAGTTGCAGGACCGGAATCTTGCCAGAGAGAAGCAATCTCTCTTGAAAAGTTGGCCTGTACAGCGGGGGTGGTCGATTGAGCGCAACCTGACGCGCAGGATACAAGCAGCACTACGAATAGGACATACTGACGCATAGTTTTTGTTCCGCGACTAGGATGCCGGAATCGCGCCGGGTATGAGATCCACGATCACGTTGGGCGCAGTGTCATACAGGACAAAATCTCGTCCGATAATTCGATACTGCAGTTCTTTCGGCAGTTTCGGCAGGTTTAATAGCAACGTCGGAGGAGTCGATTGCAAAGGCTCTCCTTGGGGATAGCCTTCGTTCACCCGCGGAGTAAAACCGGGAGTGGGTTCTGCATGCCGAAGACTTGCGCGGATTTTAGCTCCGTTTGGGCCGGCCAGACAAGCAGCGAGCTGACGTCGAAAATAGGCGCTGATTTCAGGTGTAAAAATGTCGCCTTGCTTGGCGTAAGGTCTGGCAGCGTGGGTTTTTGCGGCCATACCGCGTCGGCTTTCGGCCAGCTTGGCTGATGATTCCGTGGGTTTGGGCGAAGAACCGGCCTGCTTCTTGCGAAGGCTCAAATATTTTGCAACTCGAGACCCAAAGTCCTTTTGGATTGCGTCGTCCTGATTTGGAGGCGCGGCTGCTTGCGTCTGCGACACCGCAAGCGAGATTGCAATTACTGCGAAAACAATCGCACCAGCGAGATGGATACGGCCGAACAGCATGGCTAACTCTCGCAAATTAAGATGCTGTTTCTAGCGTTTTTGGCCGCCTGCAACCTCTGGCTCGAGGGCAGTGTTGGCGATGGTCTTGACGGCCTCCTTCGTTGCCTTCTTTACGCTGTCACCAATCGCTACCTTCACCGCCGCCTTTACCGTCTGTTCTACTTCTTTGGTCAACTTTTTGTCTGCCTTCTGACGCACAGCCTTTACGACTTGTTTCACTACCGGGCCGGCAGAAATGTTGTTTCGGACCACCTTGGCGACCTTCTTCGCGGTCTTCGTGGCCAAGCGATCGGACGCTGCATCTCGCTTCGCGGGTTCCGATGCTGCCCAGTCTTCCTTGAAAACTCTAAGCAGTGCAGCGATGGCAGAGCGATCGCGGAAGATCACGCCAATCTCCCGGCGCGCGTCCAACTCTAGTTGGCGAAGACTTTGGCTGCCCAGAAAGGCCTGGCGACGATCGCGAATCATGACTCGGGTATGCAGGCGCATTCTTTTTAGCTCCCGAGAAGGAAGCCGCCCTCCGCTGACGTGACCAATGACACGAATCTCCACGCCCGCGCGCAGACGCTCGTTGAGAAGACGGAGGATGGCCCGATCGCTTACCTTTGGATCGTAAATCAACAATTCCTTCTTCGCTCCTTTAACGAAGGCCGCAAGTTCTTCACGCGCATTCACTGGGCTGACCAGGAACTTCGCATGCCCAGGTTTATAGACCTGGCGCTTAGTGTCGGCATTGAACAGCCTGCCTGCTTCCTGGACCAGTTTGGGGTTTCGAGTAATGAGCCCGAAGCTACGGCTGTGATCAATGTCCAGATGGGTGAAGTTGAAAGCCAGAACGTAAAGTTCCTTTTGATCCACCAGCATCATCTTTCCGTGATAACGCACCAAATCACCAGCGGTGCGCGCTACCGTGATGCCTTTGTCAAGCAGGTGCAGCTCCAGCTTCCGCAGGTTATCACGATCTCGACGGTCTTCTTAGCCTTCTTAATGCCTTTGACCAAGCGATCGACGCCGTCTCCCGGCTGGATCAGCAGTTTCACGATGTTTCTAGCCTCCTTGGCTCCCTGCTTTGATGCGGAACAGTTCTCTGCAGCGTCTCAGAAGCACAACCGTCCGTGCGCCAGCCGCCATCCTAGCCGGATGAAACCCAAAAACGGGTGCCGAGCTTTAAAGAAATAAGGCTGGGAGATGATCTTAACAAATCGGTCGGTTGTCCCATACGGCAGTCGTTGCCGCCTTCGAATGTGCCGCTACTTGGCGTCAGCACTAGTTTTTGCGGTGCTTGCGCTCGGTTCGCTCGATTTGGCCGCACAAGCGGACGTGGGCTCTGCGCCGGTTTCAACGGACCGCGTCGTCCTATGGGCCAGCACGGGGGACATCAAATCTCGTAATCTTTACTACGGACCTGGCGGCAAAGAACATTTTCCCAAAGGCCCAATGAAATTTCTTCGGGAAGACAGCGAGGGCGCGAGTCCGAAGTTCGATGTCAGTGACCCGTCGGGCGAAAAATGGAGAGCCAAGCTTGGGATTGAGGCCCAGCCGGAGACGGTTGCCACCCGCCTCCTCTGGGCAATCGGGTACATTACGAATGAAAATTACTTTTTCTCCGACCTGAAAGTCGAAGACATGCCAAGGCACTTGCGGCGCGGGCAAAA
>QIAP01000120.1 GCA_003225075.1 Acidobacteriota bacterium
TGGAGGCACGCGATGCTCTGCGTCAGCAACAATCGCGACCGCTACTGGATGAGATCCGGAAGGAGATCGAAGCGGCACGCTCCGCCGCACCGCCCGGTGGCGCGCTGGCCAAGGCCTGCAACTACACGCTTACCCTGTGGCAAAAGCTGACGCGGTTCCTGGAATATCCCGAACTGGAGTTGAGCAATAATCTTGCGGAGAACTCCATGCGTCCAGTCGCAATCGGACGGCGGAACTGGATCCACATCGGCAGCCCACAGGCGGGACCGAAGATCGCGGCGATCCTTTCGATCGTGGAGAGCTGCCGTAGATCGAAACTCCCAGTGCGCGAGTATCTGGCCGCGGTTCTTCCCGGACTCGCTGATCGCCCGATCCAGTGCCTCCCAGACCTTACTCCCGCTGCCTGGGTCGCCCAGCACCCATGACCCCATGACCGGTTTGTTGGTGTGAAGGCAATTCAGGAACAACCGGGTTCGTTTTCTGCGCTATCCCGCCGAGTTCGACGTGCGATAGAAGAATCCACGTCCCTTCGACCAATCAATTGCAAAGAACAGAATATCCGTCGTGACAGTCGTAGCTGGTCTTTCGACGGCGTAGAGGTCGAACCCCTCCCTGTGAATCTTCTCCCTATCAAGGTTCCCCTTGAGGATGCTGGGCCACCACGACACGTCCGGGTTTGGCACGCGCCTGATGGAAGGCGGTAGCGCATCAACGCTCTTTAGGTTCTTGCGAAGGCTTTGCGAGTCAGTGGGAGCAAACTCAAAAGCACACCATTCCGTGTGTGGCGAAAGATCATGAACCTCATGAATAGCCCGAGAGCTGTTGGGCAGGAGGTCGTCTGGTATCCAGCCGCGAGTGATTGCTCCGTCCTTATCTGCTTCCGCAAGCGATGGGTAGAACGATTCATAACGATCGCGGCAAACCGCGCAACCACAACCCAAGCCACAATGAGTAAAAGTACGATCCCCACTGCGACCGCCAGCGATTTGCTCGGGCGTCCAAAGCGTGCGAATCCGGGCATTTACTCATGCTAGGGCAACTGCCAGTACTGAGACAAGATTACCGTTGAGAAGTTGACAACCGGCAATTCTCGCTTACTGAACCACCGCGTCTTGTTGACGCCCCCCGCGGACTCAATTCGTCAACCGTGTCTTAGTCTGACGTTTACCTTTGTCGCCCGCAGTGAGCTCTTTTCCCAAGCCGTCAGCCAGCGTGCTCAACTTCATTTCACGTAGAAAGTCTGCGGCCTCTTGGAGAGCTTGTCCCTCGGCGGGATTGTTCCCGCCTTCTTTCTCCAGCACTAGGGCACGTTCCAAAACAGCCCGCTTTGCTTCGATGAGTCGTTCCATTCGTTTGGTCCGATCAGGTTCCGTGATCGCAGCTTCGTAGAATTGTTCCCAGACTCCCGGAACCTCGCCTTTCAAATTAGGGTCCATAACGGTTGCTGTACCAGGCTCAGCGCATTCCTGCCTTAATCATTTTACGAATGCCCTGAGGTCCTTTGCGTCCTAGCACACGGTATTTTTTCCCTGTAAGTTTGTGATAATTCACGAAAAATTCTTCCAGTTCACAACAGAAGTGGTCCCCAAGATCATGGATCGTTTTAATGTCAGCCCAACTATGAGCATCTTCCTGAATTGCGATGATGCGGTCGTTGCGTTCTTTACCCTTATTATCGCCCTGCTCGCCTTCAATCACTCCGATGGGCCGACATTCCAAAACGCATCCGGGGAATGCCGGCTCATCCATGAGCACCAGGACGTCAATAGGGTCGCCGTCGTCTGCCTCTGTTCGTGGCACAAAGCCGAAATCATAAGGAAAGGTCATTCCCGCCGGCAGCACCTTCTTTAGCCTGAACACCCTTTGCTTGGGATCGAAAGCATACTTATTACGACATCCCTTGGGGGTCTCGACCACAACGGTTATCAATTCTTTTTCATCGGGATCGAGGGGTTGCAGCCGAGTCGGGTCTGCTAGCACTCCCTTTTCATTTTTGCCATTCTTGCTCATTCAATACTCCCATTTTCGGCTATAGAGTGGAGTTAGTTTTGCTGGCACTCTTTGATGGTCAGAAACTGCCATCGGATGCCAGGCAACAACCTCGCTGATTCAGCGATTCGTCGAATGTTGAATTTCTGTGTCGATTCAAGACTGACGACAGGAACTATTTCTGTCCTTTTGGAACAACCTCTTTGGTAGGCGGCCATCCAACAGGGGTCAAGGGTGTGAGGGTACAACTCATCCAATCAAAAATCATCACGCTCACACCCTTGATTTTCGAAGCCCCCTGGCTTTCCTCGGCGAGGCGTTAATGGAGCGTATGAGCGGTTGCGGGATTGTGCTAGGTAGGTCGGGAGATGCTGCTGGCTACCCATGCGGAAGAGTCGCCAGCCAGCATTGTGCGGACTGCGGGTCCGAATTATGCGATCTCCATGCCGAGTCGTGTGATCTTTGCCATCAGATCTTCTGCGGTCCTTGCTGTTTCTTCCACCTGCAGGAGCGGCATGCGAAGCCCGCAGTTTCAAGTTCATTCAAAGAATTTGAGAAAGATCGTTCAGCCTGAATCTTCGCTGAAAAAATGTGGATCCGAGAGGTGAGCACGATGAACGTATTGCGGAAGACCAAAGTTACAAAAGTTACGATGTAAAGAAGCACAGAAGCGTGCAAAAACGAATCGTTCTTTCGACGAATTGGCGACCCAAGTTGTTGATGACTCTTGATTCGGGTCTTGGCAGCTCAGCTGCCCTATAAATGTTGTTCCGCATCTCCTCCCCCAAGACCTTCCGAGGAGCGGCAGTATGGCCCAGATCAGGTTTGCATCCCACAATTCTCCGGGCGAAGCCATAATGCTCGGTGAGTGCCCTAACCAACAACGCTCGGCAACTCGAAAGTTCCTACGCTTACCCGCTTGGATGGTCTTCTACGGCGTCAGTTTCCAGAAGCACGTCGCAATGGTGCGGGATATGACCCGGCAGGGAATCTTCTTTTACTCAGACGTTCGTCCACAACTGGGAGAGGAGATGGCATTCGTGATGAAGTTTCCCAAGTGGACACAAAGCAGCCCCATCGCTTGTAAGGGCAAAGTAGTGCGAGTAGAACAGGCCGTCCCAGGTGCGGCAACTGGAGTTGCTTTAAGCCTTACCCGCTTTTTCGTGCTAAACAAAAGTTGGACCATCCGCGCAGCCTAGAAGTCTGCCTTGCTGAAAGATGAGCCTGGTACTGAACGAATATTAAGAGTTTGTTCTCGTCGATCTTATTTCCTAATCGTTCGTCTCGGTCTGATCGGCCTTCCACACCGGTTTCGGGATTTCACAGCGAAATATTTCCGTGACACCCAGCACCCACCGTGTGCATGCCAGTTTTACACAGGCTCACACGGTCGCCACGATGGTCATGGTGTGGGGACAGGCCGCCCCGGCTCTTGGCCGGTTTAAAGAAGCTCCTTATCTAAGTCTTTTATTATCGTCTAGTATCTCAACTGGACTTGTCTGCTGCGCGAGAGTCGCGCTCTGTTCCATCAAGAGCAGGAGATCTATGCCGCTGTCCGCCTTAAGCAATTCTCTCACAACCTCCAGCCATTTCAGTTTTTCGCTTGGATCGTTCTGCATTGTTGCTGACGCGTCCCGCAGAGCTGCTTCAGTCAAACGGGGCATGAACTTTTCAGGGATAACGTTTTTTATGCGCAATCCCGAATCAAGGTCCAAAAATATTATGTGAGGGGAGGTGAGTTTCTTCAGTTTGTTTAAGTCGATCCTGAGGTCGCGATAATCGCGTACGGCATTTATTGCAGCAATGTAGTCCCTGTTCATAGCAGCGAGCTTCAATCGGAGCAAAGATAGCTTTTTCGGTTCATGCTTTTCCGGACATAGCAATGCTCCTAGTATTAAGTCGCTATTTTGTCCGTACTCACTGTCCCATGAGTACCACTCTTCCAGGTTGAAACCCATTGACTCAAAGAGATGAGGTAGAAGTTCGGGTGCGGTGGATTTCAATTTCTCAAATGATTCCGCCGCGCAATCCGACCATTTTTCCGCAGGGGCGCTAGGAGCGACCCGTTTTATAAGTTGGTGTGTGACTTTGAAGTACTCTTCTAATTGGGCGACCGTCTTTAGCGCCATAGCGGCCTCTCGCTTTGCCTCTTTGAGGTCGCGTTCCAATTTAGCCTCTTTCTCCAGCTCTGCTTTAAGATCCGACCAATCCTTATCCAGGGAATTTGCGGCGGAAGGCGGCTTCTGATCTTCTGATCGAGATTTACCAGGTTCCTTTCTTTCCGCCCGTTTTCGGCGTTCGCCCTTGTTGGAAACGGCAAGTTCCCGCTGGCGCAGGTCATAGCCGAGAACGGTCTTTATGACGCTGGCTTTGAGGCTCTGATTGCGACTACTTTCCAGCATCTCAGCGGCAGCTTTCAATGCTAGATCCGAGTATTTGGTAATTCGACCCATACCTGTTAGCGGTTCTACTTAACTGGGGGAACTCTTAAAACTCCAAAAAGGGCAGTAGCATAATGAACAGTTATTTAAATAAAATCACGCCGGCTTCTTCGAGCAGGACCTTTTGCCCGGCATTTTACGTACTTTTGCGTTCTTTTGCAGTTTCATAGGTCGCAGGAGGCGGGGTACGAACTAGTAAACTAAGGACTTAGCTTGGGGTGCCGTCGCAGATCGCCGCATCGCTACGAGGTCAAATTCGGATATAACTCGATGATTCCACGCGATTTGTAGAATTATTATGGAAAAGT
Source organism: Acidobacteriota bacterium (assembly GCA_003225075.1). Classification (GTDB taxonomy): domain Bacteria; phylum Acidobacteriota; class Terriglobia; order Terriglobales; family Acidobacteriaceae; genus Gp1-AA124. Next base: position 4,739 of record QIAP01000120.1, read on the forward strand.
TGCAATTCCCGCAGGCGGTTGGATCCAAGCCTTGGGCGGCCGCCAGTGCTCAAATCGCGAATCAGCAGTTTGAAGAGGTCCGCTTCTACAGAACCCTCGCGAGGGCTTTAACCGTGAATCTTGTCCCAGATTTCACCTCTTGTAACGCCAGGATCGCGGTAGATTTCCTTCATGACAGCAAAAACGCCTCATGATATTGGTCAATCCAATACGAACAGTCGAATAAGAGCGTCTGCGCAGAGCTATCGCACCCCGCTATTGGGGATGAGCTTCAACATCTGCTGTTTGTCTTAAGTGTCGGATTGATCCCAAGAATGAAAAGATTTCTTTACGAGTGTCAGGAAGTCAGCCGAGTCGATTCGCTCTTGAACCTCGTCGCTCTTGAACCTCATCTCCAAAATTGTTTAGCCGCTCAAAGATTTCTATCAGAGTGGCTAACAGTTCCCGGGGCTTTATCCTCATGCTCCATCAGCCTGTGGAGATCGAAGCGGCTCGCGCTTGCGGCGGTTGCTATGGAATTTCAATCGACTTTGGTTTGGAAGTTTAAGGTCTGGGTAAACCGAATCACCAAGTAGGGGAGAAAGATCCCGGAGATCAGTCCCCAGTAAGTATGCGCCAGTATCTCTTCGTTAACCAGAGCTTGCGAATTGGGAATGAGTTTCGATTGTTCATGGAGGATAGCAGCGTCTAGAAGAACACTGAACCCGACCACGGTACCTACGGTCAGGGCTCCCAGCCATGCCGAAGTCAGAAGCCCGGGCTTGGCAGATCGCAAATGGGCAGCCCGTAGGTAAATTACGCCGTTAAGCAGCGCGGTCAAGAAAATCATCGCCGGGATGAGGCGGCCATTCTGCCAGTTCTCCACAATCATATGGGGAAAGGAGACGGGAAGAAACACGAGTACCATACCAAAAACCAAAGAGACCCATGCCGCCGCGGCCGCGGGATCTGAGAGGCGTATCTTAACCGGGTGATATTGCGCTGGAAACAGAGCTGGGGCCGGAGCACTCACAGGCGCATTACCTTTGTGAAACGGTCCAACAGAATTTCCGCGACACCAGCGATGCTTAATATAAGAAACGCCAAGTTGCGGGAATCTCGCCAGACCCGTTTGGGGTGGATTTCGGCACCGGTGGAATGCCTGCAGTAACCCTCGATCCACACCGCCCCTGCCATGATTCCACTCAGGGCCAGTATGACTGAACCGACCGCCAGGGTTTGGGGCGCGTACTGAGAGTTCTGGAGATCCCACATGGCTGATATAGCAAGAACCAGGCCAGCGAGACCCAATTCTCCGCGCTGAAACAGTTGTCCGAGGGTGGGTCGCACTTTGCTGCGGTGTTGGTGAGCCCAGGTACGTGTCATGGTCCAGGGCACAAACATACCTAGGATCAAATACAGGCCGATCCACCAGAGCCATTTGGCTGACGCCCAGTCTGCCGTAAGTAGGGGATTGTCCAGAGCTGCCTCCAAAGTTGCGATTATCGGCCTATTCCAAGCCCCGTCAAGTTACTTTAGTCAGCTAGAGCCACTTCTCTTCTCACCTGAACTCGCTCCCCGGGTATGCGCACTTTGGAACGTGCGTCCCACGGCCCCGGTTCGAGGTGGGGCGGGCCGGTACCCTTTCAAGCCACCCGAAATGCACGAGATGGGATTCGGGGTTCGCTCCGGGCTGCGCCGTCTCTGCTTAGAAGGCAATCTCAACCGTAATAGGTAAGGCGACCACTCATCAAGATCTCCGATATCGCTGTCGTCAACTCCCGCCAGGCTTCAAAAAGGACCATGTTTAGCGCGACCGCAAACAGTTAAGAGTTGCTCGAATCCCTCAAGTCCTGGTCCGCCTGCTGAGTGCCCTTCTTCGTCTCCTTCTTGCTATTTGCCTGGCAATCGAAACTGATACCAAGGTTCTTGCTGACGTGGGCGGCGGCCACGCACTGCCCCAGGTTCTTGAATCCGTCACAGGCTTTCGGCGCGTCTATGCCGGTCAGCGTCTGAATCTTGCTCGAGAGCCTCGTATTTTTCGAAAGCTGCTGGTCCATCGTCCTCTGATGTGTCGAGCTGGAGCTGCTCCCGTTGTTTATGCGGCTGTGAGTAATGTGGCCGTGCTGGGCGAATGCGGGTACGCAGTACACCGCTACAGCTAACGCGAGCACTAAAACGTGTGCGTGCTTCATTTCGTTATCCTCCTTCAGACTCTTTCTGCTGCCTCTAACGACTCAGTTGCCACTCTTGCGGTACAGCTGTCCAAGGTTGAAGCCGATCGTGAATGAAACAGAGTTCAACTCGTAATGCATACTGCGGGTGAAGCCGAGTTCCATGTCGATGGACCGTGACGGACTGGCATCGACCCAGGTAGAGAACCCGTTGTCGCGCGCAATATCGGCACCTCCCGTGGTCTGCTGGTTGTTCTGAAACACTCGCCCGTGCGAACCCGCGCCCTGGTTAGATCCCTGCACCAGCTTGCTGAAGACCGTCTGCTGGCCGGTCGGCAAAATGTCGTACCCCGACGCCCCCACGCTGAAGAACTTCCAGAGATCGTAGGTTGCGCCGGCCCGGAAATGTGGGTTGAAGCCCAAGGTTGTGTAGGGCCGCATGAACAGCCGCGAATCGGTGATGGTGTTCGCGATGCCAATTTCTCCGAAGGGTGTCAGGTTGGAAAAAGCGTGGTCGACGTGGTTGGTCCAGTCAAACGTGCCGCGGCCCGTGCTGAGACCCTTCTTGCTATCGGCCACCGGGGCGAAGCCGGTCAGCGTTGACCCGAAGTTGACCGCTGGGTTCAGGAACTTCAGACGCGCATCGACGTACGGATTGCCAATCCCGTTGGTGGACGTTTCGCCGCTGCTCGAGCTGGCGCGCACGAAATAAATCGGTATGCCCAAATCTACGCCAAAGTGCTGACCGAAGTTGTAGCCGGCGCTGGTATTGAGCTCATAGATCTGGCCGTCAGAGTTCGACGTGCCGCCAAATTCCGCGTATGAGGTGAAGCCCGTCCCGCCCTGAGCGGCTGGCTTGGCCAAGGACTGGCCGATTGCTGTTCCGACGAGCATGGTAACCACGCAGAACGCCGCGACTAGCGACCGTCGATTCATGTCGTTTGGAAACTCCGTTCGAGGATTTTTATATCTCTGAGATGCTCGTTGTCTCGGCAATTGGTGTCCGGCTAAAGCGAGTCGCTAGCTTACCAAGGTCACCGCTGGTAACTGTTTGCCGAACCGTTCCGGGTCTTAAAGATGCATCCTCTCGTCCTTTCCGCTTCGGAGCAAGTAACGAAAGGGAAATCAGCTCCATACCTCCTGATTGAGCCCTTGGTCGTCATGGCTGACCGAGCAGTTATTTCGCGGAAGATTGCAAGCATTGCCGAGAAGTAATGGCGCGGGATTCGTTGAGCGGAAGTGCTGCTTTCTAGACCCGCGCGGAAATCGCACTCCTAGCTGTAAATGCTGAGGGGTTGAAAAATGAAAAGTATGTTCTTGAGGAGGCACACATGCTTCCAGCTCAAGCTTGGCTCTTAACCCTTCCGTCCAGCCACCGTGCCCCTCAAGGATGCATCCACGAACCCAGGCGTACACCCCGTCGTGTTTCTTCACTCCGGTTCTGTCTTCGGATAATCACCTGTCATCTCGCGTGGGGGGTCTCCAGGACCTTCCGCCCAAAGATACTCAGTTTCTCCTTCGGGCACTTTTCTTCGGTTCACTTCGCCACGTATAACTAAACGTCTTAGAATTGCGTGAACCGAAGTCAAAGGGTGCTTGTAACGCCCTATATCAAGTCCGACGCTCGGCAGCAAATCACGCACGAAGACCGGAGTGAGCCATATTCTGTAGGTGGCAAGGACCTTGCGAACTGCCTCCGTGAAGCCGATCGGTCCACTTGCTGATGCCGACGCTCCGGGGCCTTTGTGAGTAGTTGCAGAAAACCCGGCGGTTGTCCACACCAACCTCTGAAGTCTCCGTATGTCGGCGTCCAACTTTCGGCGCTGTCGCATCAAATGCGAAAGCGTACGCACCGAGTGCTCAACCAGCTGCTGGTAATTGATCGCCATGCCTAAAACATCATTCTCACACACAGATTACAAAATCCGGAAATTTTTGAAGCAGCTTGGTGTTCATCGAGGAGCTGTATCGCTGCTCCGAAAGGGGTTTCCTTTCGGCGCGATTCCATCTAGGAAGTCGTATCAAGTCGGAGAGCTTCCGAACTGATTCTTCCATCATCAATTGGTGTTTAAGGATCATACGGCACATGCTGGAAGCGGCTTTACCTCCTAGACCGTCGCTCATCATTAAGGATACATCCGAATACATCCGAAGATCCCAAGGACCACTTGTCCATAAATTACTGTTTGGAAGCGGCTTTACCTCCTAGCAGGCTGCGGAAAAACTCCCGGATCTAACCAGCAATTTGCGAAGTGCAAGGAATGGAAGTTCTCAATTTTTTTCAATGCGCCAGTTCTCGGGAGACCAGCGGATCTGGTCTGAGAGTTGAGTTATACGTAATGCGTTGCTCCTTTTTCACTCGCACCTTTGCAGCGGTTGGCGTGAATGCCATTGCTGAGACGAACACATCATAGAATCCCGCTGGAACGACTGCTGAATACCTACCAGTGGTATCCGTCGTCACGATTACGTCGTGCTGGATGCCAATGTTATCCGATAGGCCAACGGTGCTGCCGGCAGAATCCCAATGAACAAGCACACGAGCATTGGCGATGGCCGCGCCTTCTGAATCTACGATTTCGCCAGTAATCTCCGATTGTCGCTGAGCAGCAGCACCAAAAGAGACGCAAAGCAGGAGCACCGCCCCCGTCAAAATTCGGTAGTTCATACTCGATCTTGTACTGCAAATAGCAGTGGTGGGTCTACATCTTTTATCTGGTTGACACAGGCAGCATTGTGGGCAATGCAAAGCGGCACAGAAGGCACCTCTGTACCACAAAACTCTCTTGTTTCCACAACCCAACCTGATAAGAAGAAGGTATGCGAGGAAACGACGAGCAGCAGTTAGATGTGTTCAGCTACGTAAACCCGGAGCAGAGAGTACCCCAAGACCACCCCTTGCGTGGTCTTCGTGTCATGACCGATGAGGCACTAAGAGAACTGCAACCACGGTTTCACAAGCTGTACGCGAAAACAGGGCGACCGTCGATCGCGCCAGAGAAGTTGTTGCGGGCGCTCCTGCTGCAAGCGCTGTACTCGGTGCGCAGCGAGCGGCTGTTGATGGAACAGCTCGACTACAATCTGCTGTTCCGCTGGTTCGTGGGCTTGAACATGGACGACGCCATCTGGGATGTGACCGTGTTCACCAAGAACCGCGAGCGCCTGCTCGATGGGGACATTGCCGAAGCCTTTTTCCAAGCCGTGCTCCAGCAGGCACGCGAGCGGAGTCTGCTCTCGGACGAGCACTTCACCGTGGATGGAACGCTACTGGAAGCATGGGCGAGTGGGAAGAGTTATCAGCGCAAGGATGCCAAGAACGTCGTTCCGCCAGACGATCCTGGCAATGCGACGGTGGACTTCCACGGGGAGAAGCAGTCGAACCAGACGCACGCATCGAAGACGGACCCGGATGCGAAGATGGCGCGCAAAGGCAAGGGCAAAGAAGCGAAGCTGAGTTACAACGGGAATCTGCTGGTGGAAAACCGCAACGGGTTGATCGTAAACACCGAGGTGTTCGAGGCCAACGGAACGGCGGAGCGCGATGCCGCGCTGGTGATGCTGGAACAGATTCCGGGAACGAAGCAGGTGACCGTGGGCGGCGACAAGGCATACGACACGGCGGATTTCGTGGCCGAGTGCAGAAACCTAAAGGTCACGCCGCACGTGGCTCAAAACCTGGCGCGACCCGGCGGGAGCGCCATTGACGCTCGCACGACGCAGCACCCTGGATATGCCATCAGTCAGAGGAAGAGGAAGCGTATTGAAGAGTGTTTCGGGTGGCTGAAGACGATAGCACTGCTACGGAAGGTTCGGCATCGTGGGGTCTTCAGGGTGGGATGGGTCTTTACCTTTGCCGCGGCTGCCTATAACTTAGTCCGCCTGCGGAATCTGGCGCTGCAAGCGACGTAAGCCAATGCCGAACATGCCGAACTGTGTCAGCTGGTCCGGAAAGGACTACAGACACCAGCGGATGCAACTAAAACTCTCCCCTTAGTCACAAAAATCGCGTAACCTCGATAGCATTTTAAGTCGCACCGTCGTTTTTCCGCAGCCTGCTAGACCGTCGCTCATCATTAAGGATACATCCGAATACATCCGAAGATCCCAAGGACCACTTGTCCATAAATTACTGTTTGGAAGCGGCTTTACCTCCTAGACCGTCGCTCATCATTAAGGATACATCCGAAGATCCCAAGGACCACTTGTCCATAAATTACTGTTTGGAACAACATGCAATTCGCAGGAAACCTGAGGTAACCATCGTAACTTCCCTTGGTACTCTTTTCCAGATGATATGCGGAACCTAATATTGAAGAGCTAAGAACCAACTTGCAGCGCGGAAAAGGGGAGGCAGCTTTGCGCGGAAGAGCACCTGATGCTCGGGATTGCAGCAGGGAGAATTCCGCAACCATCTCAAGAAGCGCGGAGCCAGGCTTTTCACTTCTGGAACTGATGATCGTGGTTGCAATCACGTTTGTACTGCTAGTGTTTGCAATTCCGGTGGTTCTCAGTTCTGTGAGAACCGGCAGGCTCAGAGGGGCCAGTTCGGATTACGCCTCCATGTTGCAAGCCGCACGCACCCGAGCAGTTCAAGATGATCGGTTCTATTCGGTGTACCTGCAACCCGCGGCAGCTCCCAACCCGCAACTAACGTATGTCGACATCTATCCGCAAGCGGTGAACGGGACGTCCGGACATGGCGCTCCCCCAACCGGCCATTATGATGCCGGTCCGCCTTCGGACCCAAGTGCCGCGCTGTCAGGGGACGCAGTTCCGCAACCGTCGGCTGCAGCTCCCAACCCCGCCAATCTGTATGCCCAGTTTTGCGCATCCTGCACCCCGCCGATGATTAACAACACGCCCCCCACATTTGGTCCTGAAGGTCTGCCTTGCGTGCCGGTTGTATCGGCAGGAGGAACGGGAACTGTTTGCAACTCGGCCAGCGGGCCAACCGCCTTTGTAACTTTCCTGCAATCCGCAATTACAGGAGAGTGGACCGCGGTGACGGTGACTCCCGCCGGCAGAATCAAGACCTGGTATTACGAGTCCGGCACGGGTACGTGGGCTCCACAACACTAGACGAGAAAGCAGTCATGAAAGCAAAAATGGAATTGATGGTTGGACGTGGAAAACAGGAAGACGGCATGAGCCTCATCGAACTGATGATTGCCATGGTTGTGCTGGCCGTCGGCTTAGGAGCACTGACGGTCCTCTTTATATCGTCAGCCTCCGCCGACAACCGGAACAGCAGAGATACTTCTGCGACCTTGCTGTCGCAGCTTGTGCTCGAACAGATCAGCGCCCAGCATCCAAACTCGACTGCCTCAATCATTTTGACTGATTGTGCGGGAAACCAATGGGACATTGCCACGGCTGGGGCCGCCGCGCCAAGTGGCGTGGGTGCGACCTTAGTCACTGATCCTGCCAGCCAATATTACGGAGGCATTGACCCGACTCAGGCCTATGCCGCCGTTCCCCCCGCAACCGCCGCGGTGCCAGGATACGCGATGCAGTACGTCGACTGTAATACGGGGGGCCGCCAAGCTGTCTTTGACGTTCGTTGGAACATCATTAACGTCAGCCCTTATGCTCGTATGATCACCGTCTCCAGCCGCCAGTTGAGTCCTTCCTCCCAACTGGGAAACAGGACTTTTGCGCTTCCAGTGACGCTGCGCGGCATCGGGGGAATGTAATGTCGAATAGCCGTGAGAAGTACTCGAACAATTTCAAGTCGGCGCAGCGCGGGTTTTCTTTGCTCGAACTGATGCTGGTAGTAGTAATCCTGACTGTTATTGTCGCTATTGTCGTCCGTGGGGCCATACAGCTTCAGCGGAAGAGCTCTACCGAGACTGCCAAGGTTGATCTTACGCAAGAAGCGCGTCAGTTCATGGATCAGGTGGTAAAGGACCTTCACCACACCGGGTTTCCTAACGTGAGGATGTTCGATGCGGCGACTTCAGCGGCCAATCCAAATTCTTATGCGGTGGGTCTCGTGAGCGTCACTTCAAATTCCATTCAATTTGAAGGGGATGTTGATGGAAGCGGTACGGTCTGCGAAATATTCGTGCAGCTGAATCCCCCCGCTGGGCCTTGCCCGTGCACCTTACGCCGGGGCAGCCTTTCCAAAGCCGTTTACGCGGGTGGA
>QIAP01000017.1 GCA_003225075.1 Acidobacteriota bacterium
TTAGGGTACGCTCAGGGGAGTAAGGTCACTGATCCAAATAGTGCCAATAACCCGGCGTGGTGCGGAATCTCAACGGGTACCTACAACGGCTGGATCATCAACCACTCCACTGGCGCCACGCCCCTCACTTTACCTTTTGTGGGCGGCGGAGCCACGCCGGTTCAAATCATCCGGCGACCCGCACCCGGTGAGCTTCCCGGCTCTACGCTAGCGACTTCTCGGTTATACAACCAGGCGCAGATTCGCGTCATGCTAAGTGACAACCCGCTGGAGAATCACTACGACGGCAAGCCCGTGGATGCAGATGATGTTGAGTTAGCCAGCAAGGTCCCTGCTACTCTGCTTCCTAGCGGATCGGGATGGGCACAAAACGGCGTCACGGTGTCTGGCGTTGCGGGCACAGCTTATTTCGGCGAGGCCAGAACCGCTACTGATGCTGATTTCGTTCTTCCCCCCAATTTTCACGGCGCTGCGACGCCTGGGGGGACAACAGAATGGCCCCAGGTTGATGGCTATCTGCGGGTAGAAGTCAGGTACGCCGATGGCACCTGGCATCCGGTCACGCGGGAATGGTTGACACTCGGATTCGCCCGGCCACTCCAGCCCCCTGATTCTTCCGCCGGACGGCCTAACTCTATTCATCCCAAGGCAATCCTCATGTTCCAGGAACCAGCCGACCGCAATGGAAACGGGGTTTTGGATGGCACCGACCCTGTCACATTTGCCGGAATCAACACTCAGTACAACTGGTTTCCGATCAACTTCTACGATCCGCGCGAAGGCGAGGCTCGTGACACCGACCTAGGGAATGGCACCTGCACACCGAACGGCCTCATGAATGCAGTTGAACTCGACGTGCGCAACCTCAGGGATTGGCTTGCTGGAACAATCCCTGGAACGGGTAATCAAGTGGATTGGGCGGTAATGAACGGTTACATTCTGTACTTCTCCGACCGACGCGGCATGATGCCGGATAAGAACGTCCTACCTAACACGAAGGTTGGTGAATACGGGTTCGAGGACGTGGTCAATGCCGCTTCTTCGGTCGGCACCCCCGATGGGGCGCTCGAGCCAAATAACCCGGGCACTGTCCAATCCCCGGAGGACGTTGACCAGAATGCAAAGCTGGATATCTGGGGAGCGTGGAACGTGGGTGAGGCCTTCGGCGCCGCAACTACTGCCGCTACGCACAGCCTTGTCTCTCCAAATCCCTTCACCCCTCGCATTGGAACCTGCGTGAGGACGGGCCGTAAAAACGCTGTCACAGGCGCTCGTCACGTTCTCAAGCTGGTGGACGGCACGCGCGGTAATCTTCCCACTCGGCCGGATGGCAAGGGAGGCTTCACCGTCGGCTCGGAGACCCCGGTCTATATCCAAGGCGACTACAACGCATCCGCTGCCGATAACGCGTGGGCCGATCCACACTCCGCCGCAGCTGTAATTGCTGACGCAGTCACGCTGCTCTCCAATGGCTGGAGCGATCTGAACAGCACTATTAATACGACTATCCCGGGCAACCGGGCGGCGAATCAGACCTGGTACCGCCTGGCGATCGCCGGAGGCAAGAACATCCCATTCCCACGACCGGGCACATGGGCGTCATCGCAGGACTTTGGAACCGATGGCGGAGTACACAACTTCCTGCGTTACATAGAAAGCTGGGGTCAGCCTCTGCACTATCAGGGATCGCTGGTCAGCTTGTACTATTCGCAGTACGCCACCGGTATCTTTAAGTGTTGCACAACCGTTTACTCGCCACCGACGCGCGATTACTCCTTTGACGTGTTGTTCCTGGATCCTGCGAACTTGCCGCCGGGCACGCCCATGTTCCGCGACGTGGACAACGTGAACTACCGGCAAGACTTCACTCCTTACTAAAGATATAAGCTAATCAGAAGCCCCGGTCGCTCTTGGAGCGAACGGGGCTTTTTGATTTTCGCCCTCCCAGGAATTCCTTTGGTGTCGTCGGGTCATATAATCACAAGATAGCTTCGACTATGACATCTCAAGCAGACAAAAAGTGGGGCAGCACTGTGCCGATGTCCATATTCACCGTTTGTGTGCTCTGCGGCGCGTGCCTATTTCTCATTCCTGCTTTTATCATCCGTCCATTTCGATACCAGTCTTCAAGGGCGCTTGCCATCGCATTAGGGGTAAAGCAAATCGCGCCTAGGTGGACGATGGTCGCAGTAGCATTAACGGTGATCCTTGCTGTGGTGCTCTGGAAGCGTGTTTCGCGGTGGCAAAGAGTCTTCTTCGTGGCCGGGCTTTTGCTTATCGCTTTTTCTGCAACCATGGCGCGGATTAATTATTTCGAATGGATGTTCCACCCAGTAGCTATCCCCGGATTTGAGCCGGCTGTGAGCGCAACGCTGGATGCTTCCGAAATGGTGATGGCGGTTCGTTTGGGCACCGATTCCCGCGCCTATCCCATTCGGGAGTTAGCCTACCATCATGTGGTCAACGATACTGTTGGCGGGGTGCCCATAGCTGTGACCTACTGAACGCTGTGCCACACCGGTCTGGTGTGGAAGCGGACGGTCGCGGGGCGCATTCTTCATTTTTATCTTGCCGGCATCAACAACCAGAATTTCCTGATGCGCGACAATGAAACCGGTACCTGGTGGCAGCAGGTTACGGGGAAGGCGATCTTTGGCCCATTAAGGGGATCTACTCTGGAATGGATCGCAAACGATGAACTGACTTTCGCACTATGGAAGACCGAATCACCCGCGGGACAAGTACTTGTGCCGGTTAGTTCCGATCTGAAGAACTATGAAAGCAATTGGGAACCGAAAGTCAGCAAGCTTCCGGTTGTGATCAGTTTTAAAGAAAGCGGCCTGGCGGATCGTGACGTCGTGGTGGGCTTGGAGATTCGCAATACTTTACGTGCTTATCCAATGAAAGCACTGTCCCCGGAGTCCCCCATTGAAGACCGCGTTGCCGGAATTCCAATTCTGCTGGCAGTCGGCCCCGACGGGAAATCTGTACGGGGATTTGTCAGGCAAGTGAACGGATCCGAGACCGATTTCTTTCGCAAGAGCGAGAGTCGCGAGTGGACTCTCATGGATTCCTACACGGGCAGCGACTGGAATTTCCAAGGCTGTTCAATTCGAGGCGCAGCAGTCGGAATATGCCTGGAGAGAATCGCGATATTAAAGGACTATTGGTTCGACTGGCGGAATTATCATCCAACCACTAGCGTGTACCGGCACTAGACCCCGGTAATGTTCGTTTCCGAAACTGGGATTTCTCAGAGTTTAATTCAACGGCCAGGAGCCATTACTTGAGGGTTGCGGAGGACTTGTTTGGCTGAGATCAGCGCGATTTTCTGGGATGTCGGTGGTGTGCTTCTAAGTAATGGGTGGGATCGCGATCAGCGGGAGAAGGCGTTGGAGCGATTCCATCTTGACTCAGAGGAATTCCATGACCGCCACGAAATGCTGGTGTCTTCCTTCGAGCGAGGCAAGATAACCCTGGACGAATATCTAGATCGAACAATCTTCTACCGCGTCCGACCTTTCACTCGCGCCGAGTTTAAGGAATTCATGCTTGGTCTATCACAGCCCCTGCCTGACGTCCTGGATTTAGCCCGGGCGCTGGCTGGGTCCGGCAAGTACCTCATGGGGACGATCAATAACGAGTCCCGAGAACTAAACCTGTACCGCATTGAGAAATTCGGGCTGCGCGAAATATTTGAGATTTTTGTGAGCTCTTGCTTTGTCGGTTACCGGAAGCCGGAAAAGGATATTTACCGTTTAGCGTTGGATATTACACAGAAGCTGCCCGAACAATGCTGCTTCATTGACGATCGCGATCTAAATCTTGAGTCTGCTCAAAAACTAGGTATGCGGACGATTCAGATGCAAAGTGGGGAACAACTTCGGCAAGAACTAGGCAAGCTGGGAGTGCAGCAAGCGTAAGATTTCCGAAGAGCCGGAACTACGCGATCTTTCGAGATGCGATCGTTTCTGAGATCACCGACTACGAATTAGTCGTGCCGGCCTCGAGTCAGGTCTCCGATCGTTCTATTCCAAAACTACGATCAGCGCCTTGAAAACTCGACCTTTCCTTCCGCTTCTGTGGGTACTCCGTTGCACATTGCAGGACGGTACCGCCAATGCCGAACGGCGTCCAACACTGCGCGATCTTGGTTTTCTCCAGCGCTCTCGAGGATCAATGGACTGTGAACCCGGCCATCAGTACCCACAATAAGGCTGACGCTTACCTTGGTGTCATGATCCGTGCCACTCAGCAGAGGGTTGGGCGTGGTCAAAGCTTCCGGCGGCTCTGTAACCTCACATCGCGAATTTGCGTTCGTACGCAGGATGTCGGCAAACTCCGCTTCGTGCATCGCTGGTTTCCACAACAGATTTTCGCGTGATTTAAGAGAAATTCGCGCAGAATCTTCACCAACTGCGCTGCAGTTAATCGCGGCCATGCATAGGGAAGGCATCAAAACCAAAACCCCGGACAAGTGTCTTAAGGAAATCATGTTCAAACCTTCGGCGAATGATCGCCTAACGGACCGGCCAACATTACTGTCGCAATGTGTAATCGCAATCGGTAGACCAAGCGCTGCCGTTAGCTATCTACAGTAGAATCAGTGGTTTGCGAGAATTGTAAGGAAGTATCTTTGGTAGCATGTGAAAGCTGTTGCACCTCCCGCCACCGTCGTATCTTCGTTTGGAGCAGCAGGGATAGTGGCAGAACGTAGGTGGTAAGAACTATCTGGCAGCTGCTGAGCGCAAGGTAAAGAATGTAACTTCGGGGGGACAATTCCACCGCACGGGAAGTCGAATGGTGCCGATCCCACGGTTAGTGTAGAGCATCATCGAACCAATCCGCCGAAGTCCAATAGGATACTTTCGCGCCAACTCGGGGAGGTAAAGCGGACCAATGAGCGGGAATCGTACTTGGCCACCATGGGAGTGGCCTGAAAGCTGGAGGTCGACGGGATATCGCGCCACTTTATCTGCGAAATCTGGCTCATGACAAAGAAGCACAACGGCTTCGCCACTTGGAATGCCGCGCAAAGTCTCACTGACGTTCGCCCCGCCACCGAGCACATCGTCAACACCAGCCAACCAGAATCTCGCGCCTTGGCGTTCTATGGGCAGGCATTGGTTGCGTAATACTTGGATTCCTGAAGACTGGAGCGAGGTGGTGACATGGTCGGCATCTGCAAACACATCGTGGTTGCCCAGGACCGCCACCGCCCCGTGGCGACCAGTTAATCCACTCAATAGACGCGCGCAGGGGTCGGCCGCATCCGCCGCCCGCATGGCTGCGCCTCGTCTTTCCAAGAAAGGCACCGTAACGAAGTCTCCCGTCAATACGACCAAATCGGGTTGCAGCTGATTCGTGGCGCTCACGGCAGTCTGAATCGGTCGAACTGTGAAGCGTGGGTCGTAATGAAAATCGCTCAACTGCGCCACCATAAAACCGTCGAGTCCCGCCGGGAGTCTTGGAAGCCTGACCTCAATCCGTTCCAGCCGAGGATGGTTTGGCTCCATGAAAGCTGCGTCAACTGCAATGCCAAGACCGCCGGCCGCGGCCAGCCCGGCACCGCCCTTTAGGAACTTGCGTCTCGTGAGTGCGAACTTAGTCAAGCAGAGTATTTGGAAATGAGGTTTCTGTAGGCAGGGTTCTTAATTGATCACTTTTCACAGTTTGAGAAGTACCTACGCACTCTTCGAGGTCAATTTTGCGTGACGATAAACTGCAAGAAAGTTTTGTGCGCCTTTTGAGCGGCCCACCGCGATGGAATCTATATACGGGCGCCCGCTTTAGTCCGGCTCGCCTGCCATTTTACCCGTTCTTTCGCCAGGGGAGTTGCAGCAAAAGAACTAAGAAACGATTAGTCCGGCATCTGGATCGATCAGTGGCGTTCACCAGAGTTCCAACTCATATTCGGGATTGCTGGGCTGAGAATACGCGTGAGTCTTTTGGGGAGATAAGTGGAAGGGCCGCCGATGGCAGCCCTTTTGCATTTAGGGAGAAGCTGCTTCAGAGCTTATCGCAACCAGCCTCGCTACACATGAAACAAATCACCAGGCCCCGGGGCCAAGCGTTCGGTACCACGGGCGGTAAACCCGTGCAGTGTTGAACCAAGCCTATGCAAACGAGGAATAATAGTTGTCAGACGTTTGTCATGAAATTGTTATTTTTTGTTTTTGCCGCCAAGCCTGTCTGACCAACTAAATGATTCTAGGATCGCTGTTCTGAGTCATCAGGGCCTTTGATAGACCGGTCCCGCTGGCGTGGATGGCTCGTAATCCTGTCCGTACTTGTTCTTGTGCGCATGCGATACCTGGCTTTCCGTGAGCCGGACAGTTCCCAATGACGAAGTGTTTTCCGACACCGTGATCTCTCTCGCCAGAAGGCTCAGATCCTGGGGCAAGGACGCTTCAGACCAAACGCGTAGGATATAGCGTCCCGGAGGAACGGCCGGAATGGCTAATTCTCCACGCTCAGTGGATATCGCGTAGTAAGGAGTGTTGAGGGCAATAACCACAGCGCTCATTTCGGGATGAATATTGCAAAATATGTACGAGATCCCCGGCTTATCAAAGTGCACATTCCGCGTCGAGCCCGCCTCATAAAGTCCAAGATCGAAGCGCTTGCCCTCAAAGAGCGAGAAAACATTATGGAAGAATGGATCGCGGTTGGGGAATTCCACCAGGGAACCGACCGGCACCACCAGCACGTGAGGATCGAAGCTCTTGTTCTTTTGCACAAGACGGGGATGGGGCGGGAACCGATCAGCAATCGGAATCGGACTCACCGTCGAATCTAACGGCGTGAGCCAGATAACAACATTTGCTGGGTCTGCCGCTTTCGCGTTTTTTTTGTGATGCTGTACTTCGACGTGCCCCGTCAAGGTGACTTCATTTGCAAATGCGACACCCATCGAGGAGAGCATTATGCATCCGCCCAGGGTCAGCGCCGTCTTGCGGCAATAAAAGAAAGCTTTTCTCATGCTCTCCTAAAACAGGACACCCATCATCAGGTTTACATGGTCGGCAGTCTTTGTTGCGGTGTAGATGTCAAATGTCGACAGGTGGCGATACTCTGCCGAGAACAACAGGTTCGAGCGCGGGCGATAGATGAAATTTAACAATGTGCCACGGTTCTTGGACAGCTTGGGATCGAAGTAAGCCTGGCTCGCAGAGAAGGCCAACAGATCGTCGTCTGCGACGTTGTCCATACCGAAAGCAGCGTTGAACTCCAACTTCAGAGCCGGCCGGAATTTTATCTGTGACCAACCTCCGATGGAATCCAGCCCGCGAACAAGAGTTCCAGAGGTATAAGGAGGACCGCTGAAAATCACGCTACGACCGATGCCTCCGCCCAGACCTCCCGCGGCTAGCCCACGGTAAAATTCTCCCGAGAAACTGAACCCGTGGCTGAGCAGAACATCCCAGTCGGCTGTGCCAGCCCAACCGTTAACATGCTGTCCAAAACTCCAATCCTGCGGACTGAAATATCCTCCCGCTCCCAGCGTCATGGACTGACCAAAGACGCGCCGGTGAATCGCTGTACGAAAGGCATATGCTGGCTGGCCTGTTCTTTCTCCAGCCTGTGGAATGCGTTGCGCCTGTAAAAAGGGTGGCTCACCGACCAGATTATCCAGGATGCCGGCCTGCAAGATCACATTAGAATCATCTCCAAAGTCGAAGCGATGTTCCACGCGCAGTTGAGGAATCCAACCCCAAAGATCTCCCATGTATGCAAAAGCCGGCACCGAGAGCGATGCAAACGTTGTAGGAGAAAGAGGAGAAAAGAAGATGTTATCCTGCCCGGCGACAATGGAAGTGTGAAGCCAGTCCAGGTGAAGCGTCGCGGTGCGCAAACGCACCAGGCCCGCTGTGACTCCATTAACGTTTTGCGGAAAACCGCCGGAGAAATCCAACTGGACATCACCTCTGGTGCGTGCACCCGCCAGTTGCGGTCCAAAGATTTCCAATCCCAGTTCCGACTGTCGAAGAGTTGCGCCGAAACTTCTTTGCGACCCTCCCAGGGCAAGCGTCGGAAAATCCTGGTTGTCGACATCCCCACGATTACTGAATAGATTAAACAGGACGATCCCGGAGAGTCGTACCCGATACTTCGATGCGCTCTCTATCTTAGTTTGGTGCTGCTCGTCGACCTTGCCATTCAATAGTTGTGTTTCTTCTTCGACTTTGGAAATGCGGTCTTCCAGTACCGTCGGGCTAGTCGTCTCGGGACCAGTTCCCTCGTTCACAGCAGATGCTTCCTTGCTATGTGTGGCAGCAGGAGAATTTGACGCCAGGTTGCCGGTAGCATCGAGACGCTTCTGCGTTGCTCGCAATTCTTCCCGAAGTGCGGCTGTTTCCATTCGATACTGGGCGGCTTCCGATCGAATTTCAGTTACTGCTTCGCGCAACTGACGGACTTGCTCCTGAAGATCCCGGACGGATGATGAAACTGGGTCACTGGATGGATCTGCTGGAGTCTTTTCAGCCGTCTGCGCCCAGGCAACGCAATTCAAAAAGCAGCTCAAAAATATGAGCATTCTCCAGATGGAGAAATGGGAGACCTCCCGTTGAAGCAATCCAGTCCGCTGTTGCACAGTTGCCTCCTTTGAGCGAAGCTTGAAATGATCGACACTGCGGTGCGGAATCTCAATGCGATGGCACGAAAAGACTTTACGTCCAGAACCTAAGTGGAGAATCTTACTCGGCTTCTGCCGGGTTCGCGCGACTTAAAGGTGGGGCTCCAACCGTTTTCGCCGCTCCATCCGAATGATCTGCCGCAGACGTTAGCGGGAGAACTAACTTAAAAATGGTTCCTTCTCCCGAAGTTTTTTCCACCGTAACGTCGCCTCCGTGATCTTGGACAATTTTCTGTACCACCGTCAATCCCAGGCCGGTACCGTTCTCCTTGCCATAGCTCACAAATGGTTGAAACAGGCGGTCTCGAATGGGTTCTGGTATCCCGCGGCCGCTGTCAGCAACGCGTATTTCTACCCCACCCGGGATTGCGGCCGTCTTCACTTCAATCTTTCCCGAATTCCTGGCAACCGCTTCGCAGGCGTTTAGCAGCAGGTTGTAAATAACGCGTTCCAATTTCCTGCCGTCGAACCATCCCATCATATGGGCGTGGTGCAAGACTTCAATGTGTACCTGGTGGAACTCCGGATGAGACCGGATAGCCTGCACCGCATGATCAATAGTATCCTCGACGTTTCCGTACGACGGCCGCAGCGACTCCCGGGTTCTGGAGAATTCCAGGAGAGAATCAATGAGGTCGGTCATTTGATTCACCGCAACCCGAACTTCCTGATATAGCTCTTCTCGTTGGTCCCTGGATAATTCGCTCTCGCAAAGAAATTCCGCATTCGCAACAATCGCAGCCAACGAGTGACGCAGATCATGGGAAATGGAGCTCGCCATACGACCTATCGTTGCTAGACGCTCCGCCTCCAGGAGTTCCCTTTGGGTCTTAAGCAGATTGTTTCGCATCCGATCAAAGGCCCCGGTGACTTCCGCGACTTCGTCTCCTCCATGGGCCGTCAGCCGATAATTAAAGTCTCCTTTTCCCAAGGCTCGAACTCCTCGCACCAGATCCTGCAATGGGCGAGTGAAGGTGTGGGAAATCAGAAACACCAGCGCACTTCCCCCCACGATGGCAACCATTCCTAGCAACAAAAGGAGCCGGTTCAAGCTATCCAAAAATGCAGTCGCTTGATCATAGGACTTGAGAACATTGAGACGAATGGCCGGCGTTTTTCCTGGAGTCAGATCCAGAGATGTCGCCAGAAACTGCTCAGTGCCAAGCTGCACTTTCGCCGGCCCTGGACCGTTGGCAACCGCAAGTGTTGCTGGTTGGCGGGCCAGTTCCGATTCCTTTGATGCGGGTAACGTAGTTCGGACGATAGTGTCTCCGTAGTAGAAGGCCACCTGACTGGCTGAAATACGGCTCACTTCGGCTGCAAGACGATCGTCAATCTCATATCCCACCGCGAGGAACCCGAGTAACCGATTGGCAGATGCCGGGCCAAAGTAAATAGGCTTGAGGAAAACTTCATAGAGGTGTTGCCCACCGAACCACCACTGGCCAGAACCTTCCTGAGCCGAAGTATCTCGAATGAATTGTTGTGCGAGATCACGAGTTAGGCCGGGAGTCGTGGTATGCAGAGCAACCAGTCTTCCCTCCGGGTCCGCGAGCGCGAACAAATCGCTGCCTTCGAGCCGCCACAGGCTGGCAGAGGCATCCTGGATTGTGTCCTCGTGCCGGGTTGTCATCAGGGCGCGCAGATTTGGCAGATCGGCCAGCAATTCTGCGGAGCGGGCGAGTGTGTTTTCGCGCTGATTCTGGAAAATCTGGAAGGCGTTCACCGAATTGCGCAAGCCCGCAAAGATTTCACTGCGAACTTGTTTCTGAACGCTGTGGCGTACCAGGAGCAGGGTGGTGCAAGTGAGCCCGAAGGAAATCAGCAGCATGGAGAGTAGGAACTTGGTACGTAATCGTAGGCGAGCCACCCCTCACCACCTCCCTGCAGAGCCGTAGCCGTGCAGCGCAGCCCAGGCCTGCAAGTCAGCGCACAAATTTGTATCCTACTCCATGGACTGTCCGGAAATGTACTGGGTTGGTTGGCTCTTTCTCCAACTTCTGCCGGAGTTTAAGAATGTGGTTATCGACGGTTCGCGTCGAAGGGTAATTCTGATATCCCCAGACCTCTCTTAAGAGTTCATCGCGAGAGATAACCCGCTCTGCATTCTGCACCAGAAATTTCAGGGTGTTAAACTCTCGAGCCGTAAATTCAATGGGGTCCCCTTCGCGCACTACTTCCATCCTTGTGAAATTTATGGATATTCCATCGAATGTAACCACTTCACCGGGTTCGGTTCTACCCGAGCGCCGGATCGCCGCTCGTACTCGTGCCAAAAGTTCTCTGGGACTGAACGGTTTCGTCACGTAGTCGTCTGCACCGAGTTCTAGAAGCAGCACCTTATCTGTGACATCGCTGGCAGCACTCAGAATAATAATCGGCAACCCGGGAACCTGCTGTTTGATCTCACGGCACACATCCCGTCCCGACATAGCCGGCAACCGCAGGTCGAGAACAATTGCCGATGGTGAGGCGGCACGGAATGCCTCCAATGCCGACTTGCCATCTGCCTTTATTTCAACCGCGAAGCCGTCCGATTCGAACAAGCGTTTCAGGGCCTTTTGAACCGGACGGTCATCTTCTACCACAAGGATTCTTTCCATGGTGATGATCCTGGGGAAGCAAGTAACGGACCAATGCAGCTCAAGCTTACTACCACTTCGTCAATATTGAAGAAGGCAGCGGGGTCTTGACAATCTTTTTACATCTTGACGACAAGGTTGATACAAATTGCGAAACGCTCCCCTTCGTATGATACTTTCGCTTCGCGGATAGCCACCAAGCTTGCCGCGGGAGTGGTATCTCCGGATCACGCGATGTACCCCTGTACAATTGGGCGGAAAATCATGAGGATCGAGCGAGACTCAGCATGAGCCTTAATCCGACTCTGGCAAAGAGCGCAATCGTGGCCGCCCTGGGTGGTCTGCTGTTCGGCTTTGACACGGCTGTAATTTCTGGCACTACAGGGACTCTCACAAACACCTATTTGCTCTCACCGACGATGTTGGGCGTGACCGTTTCCAGCGCACTTTGGGGAACGGTTCTCGGTTCGATGCTGGCGGGAATTCCAGGTGAGCGGTTTGGGCGACGCGACAGTCTGCGGGTCCTGGCCATTCTCTATCTGGTTTCTGGGCTTGGCTGCGCCGCAGCGTGGAACTGGCCTTCCCTGGTGGTCTTCCGCTTTATTGGCGGACTCGGAATCGGGGGTTCATCCGTTCTTGGCCCCATGTATATTGCCGAGGTCGCTCCCGCGAAATTGCGCGGACGTCTCGTTGGGCTCTTCCAGTTCAACATAGTGTTCGGCATCCTGCTGGCATACTTTTCCAACTACTTGATTAGCATTCAGGGCTTTGGAAAGTCAGAGTGGCGATTGGAATTAGGTGTCACAACCATTCCCGCCGTATTGTTTTTCGTTATGTTATTCAGAATCCCTCGCAGTCCACGCTGGTTGGTGGAGAAGGGGCGAGTTTCAGAGGCCAGAACCGTGTTGCAAATGATCGGAGAGAAAAACTTTGAACAAGAACTCCAGGAGATCGTAGCGTCCATTGATGTAGAAAGAAAACAAGCAGCAGAGAAATTGTTTTCGCGGCGGTACCTGTTCCCGATTTTTCTGGCCGTTAGTATCGCAATGTTCAACCAACTCTCCGGCATCAATGCGATCCTCTATTATTTGAACGATATTTTTATCCACGCCGGCTTCAGCAAGATCTCCGGCAATCTACAGGCCGTGGCAATCGGCGGCACAAACTTGATTTTTACCGTTTTAGCCATGTCGGTGATTGATAAGATCGGGCGTAAGACTCTGCTTTTGGTCGGTTCTATCGGGACTGCGGCATGTCTCGCTGGAGTGGCCGCAATTTTCTTTAGTGGCCAACATCAAGGCCGTCTCCTGTGGCTCCTCATCGGTTACATCGCGTTTTTCGCCTTTTCCCAAGGCGCCGTCATCTGGGTGTACCTTAGCGAAGTTTTCCCGACTACCGTGCGAGCCAAGGGACAGAGCTTGGGCACTTTCACTCACTGGATCATGAATGCTCTTATCTCTGGAACGTTCCCTCTCATGGCAGCCTCTTCCGGCGGCTACCCATTCGTTTTTTTCTCTTTCATGATGGTGTTGCAATTCTTCGTTGTGCTGCTCGTGTACCCGGAAACAAAGGGAGTGTCTTTGGAAGATATGCAGAAAAAATTGGCGATCAGTGACGCTCTTCCTGGTTGAGTCATCTTGTTCTATTTTGCGATCTGGACTTGACTCCATTATGCATTTGCTTGGATTGGAACGCGCTTAATGCACCGTAGTCGCGGATAATGAATCAATTCTCCACAAGAGATGGGGTTGTGGTTGGTGTAGACATTGGCGGCACGAAAATTGCCGCAGGCCTGGTAAATCATGGCGGAGAAATAATCAGTCGAACGCGGGTTCCAATGGTGGCAAACGGAGAAGCTGCGACAGGCCTCTCCGCAGTGATCTCCGCAATCGATTCACTTTCCAGCACGGCGACGCCCGAACCGAAAATCCAACCACTGATTCGCGCCATTGGCATCTGCTCGCCTGGCCCGCTGGATCCGATCACGGGCGTTGTGATCAATCCTCCTAACCTCCCATGCTGGCGTAATTTTCCTTTAGCCACCGAAATCGCGAAGGTCTATCGTCTGCCCGTGAAAGTGGATAACGATGCCAACGCGGCGGCACTGGCTGAGGCGCGGTGGGGCGCTGGACGCGGATATCGAAATGTTTTTTATGTCGCGTGGACATCTCAGCATTGATTATCGTGGTCCAATCTGCGGATGCGGTAAACCGGGCTGCATCGAAGTTTTCGCATCTGGCCCTGCGATTGCCAAGAGAGCGCAGGCCAAGCTGGCCGCTGATCATACCCGGCGGTCGACCATTCTTAAATGGGGTAATGGTTCGGTCGATATAACCAGCGAAATGGTCGGTAAAGCCCACGCCGGAGGTGATCCGCTCGCTAAGGAAGTGTTGCAGGAGACGATCGACTTCTTGGCACTTTGGCTGGGAAACATTGTGGACCTGCTAGAGCCCGACGTGGCGATCATTGGTGGCGGGGTAGCTTCGATGCTCACTCCCTTTTTCGACGAACTCCGAAATCGGCTTCCGAGTTGTAGTGTCAATTCGCGTTGCCGAGAGATGCCAATTGTGGTCGCGCACTATGGCGCGGAGGCGGGTATCGCAGGCGGGGCAGCGCTATGTGCACAAGCGTTTGCCGAGTCCTGATGCATTGAGATTCCTCAACTGTGCGCAAAACTGGCTCACACTTACTTTTAAGGAATTTCCTGAGTCGTGGTGCCTTGGCAAGAATGTTAGTCTGACCGGTCCGAAGGAGAGGCTCATGCGACTCCATGCCCACCAGTGCCGGGTTCGTTACGCTTATTTGGTGTTGCTTTCCACGTTGATCGCGTCGTCACTGATGGTGCCTGCCCAATCCCCAGCGCAAGAACGGCGAGAGCTGCCGGAGAGAGTTCCTCCCAAGCGCTCATCCCAGATACAGGACGGCTTTGGCATCAACTCCGACCTGCCGCGTGATCCCTATCTGCCATGGAATCGCTGGTGGTGGACCCGCATGTTTGATGCCGGATTCAAATGGATTCGCATTGGTCAATACGAAAACAGTTCGGATCGCACCAGTTGGGACTGGATCGAACAGAAGCGTGGGGTTTACGCAGCTTCACCGGAATTGGAGGACTATGTTGATTCGCTAGTGGACAATGGCATGAACATCCAGGTTCAACTAATGTATGGAAACGCGATGTATACCTCGCCTGGCGGTAAGCTGCCAGATACGAGTGTTCCTGAGCCAGGGTCTTTCCACAACGACGACCGCAGCTTGTATTCCGTGTTCTGGCCGCCCAATACGCCGGAACAGATTTCCGCGTTCGACCGCTACGCCGCCTGGATGGTGAATCATTTCCGTGACCGCATCCACTATTGGGCGTTGTGGAACGAACAGGACATTGGATACTGGAATCCATGGGGCAATGCCGAGAAGTACGGGAAACTCCTTGCCTCTTTTGTCCCCACCGTGCACCAGGCGGACCCACAAGCTAAAGTGATCTACGGCGGACAGGCCGATCCCTCACGTGAATTCACACAACGTGCATTGGACACATGCAAGTGCGCAGCCGGAATAGATGTGTACGCCTATCACACATATCCGGGATATGGTCAGAACGTCAATCCAGAGGCTATGGATTACGGCGCCTACTCCAGCGAATCGCCGCAGGCCCTGCGTGAATTAGTCAATCATTATCCCGGAATCAAACCCGACATACCTATTTTCGACGATGAATTCAATTCGATTCCCTCCTGGGCAGGTTCAGATGAATCGGTGCAGTCGAAATACCTGCCTCGCGGCCTGGTGTATAACCTGGCCGCGGGCGTCAAGACCTTTGTGTGGCTCCTCACCGCGGGAACAGACGGCAACGAGTACGACGATTTCGGGATAATTCATGGCCTAACCAATCACCATACTGATTTCACACCCCGGTCCGTGTTCTACGCTCTGCAAAATACAAATGCACTCTTTGCCGATACCAAATTCGATTCTTCGATCGAAGTCACCAGTCCCGACCTTGCGACATTGCGCCGCCAAACCGGTTTTCCCTTTATGGGATATGGTTTCCGGTCGAAAAAGGGCAAGGCAATTGTCGCCTACTGGCTGGCAGCGCACAGTCTCCCAGGAAATTCTTTTTTACCGCTCTATGAAAATCTATCGCTCAAGAACACCGGAATCACACATCCCGTCCTGATCGATGTCGTTAGTGGAGAAATCAAGCCTCTTGTTTGGAAGCAAGGGACATCGGATACGCTGGAAGCTTTGCCGATAAAAGACAGCGTCATGGCGATTGCCGACGAGAACTACTTCGACTGGCCAGTGCTTCCCGAAGCGCCCAGCTCTCTCAATATTGATGTTGCAGGCGGTAGCGCCAGACTTACGTGGCAGCTCCACGGTGGGAATCCAACAGGCATGGTGGTCGAGCGCCGGAGTGAGGACAATCCTGGCCGACCAGGAAACTGGGAGGCAATTGCAAACCTGGGGTTGATTACTTCATACAATGACGTTCGCGATGGGAAGGGCCACCACGTCGCCTACCGAGTAAGGGCTGTCAACCCTGACGGCAAATCCGCATATTCCAATATCGCGCGCCTGCAACCACGCTTGTGATTCTATTGGCCAGCGCACGACTTTCCCCCCAACCGACTGGCGACGCCGGTGCAGTCAATTGTGCAACTCTTTGCTTCAAAAATGCATGATTTTGCGCCACAGCTTATTAACTTACCGCCCGTAGGCAGCTTACACAGCTCTTGTGGCCGGTCGCCGTTGGCATCAAAACTGCGCTAGTGTCTTACCGGCTACGAATCGCGGTGACTCGTGGTTTCCTCCCCCGCCAAATAGTTCTCCGCGCGCTTCCCCCATTAAGCCTCCATAAGCGTTGGCGGACTAAATCGCTGTCCAGCGAGGGCGTTCGAATGAAACGTTGCGCCTCTTTGTTTGCGCTTGCAAACCTGTTTCTGGCGATTTATTTCGGGATGGTGTGCATTCCAGCTCGGGCCCAGGCTAATGTGCAAGGACAATGGACAACTCTGCCGACGGTAATGCCGATTAATCCAATTCATGTGGTGCTTTTGAATACAGGTAAAGTCCTCGTGGTGTCAGGCTCGGGCAATGATCCCAGCGTCACTAATTATCGAGCCGGCATCTGGGATCCAATCACGGGTTCGACAACCACTTGGCCGATTAGCTGGGACATGTTCTGCAATGGGATGGCGATGTTGCCCGACGGAAGAGCTTTAATTGCCGGCGGCACGCTGCAGTACGATCCCTTTCACGGACAGATGCGTGCTTCAATATTTGATCCCCTCACCAACTCCCTCTCGGACACTCAGTCCATGGCACACGGACGCTGGTATCCCACGCTCACCACGCTGAGCGGCGGCCGCATCATGGCCTTCTCCGGCTTAGACGAAACCGGCGGAACTAATCAGACGGTAGAGATTTACAAAGCCGGCTCCGGCTGGACTACCCCAGTAACCGCGCCCTGGACTCCACCGCTTTACCCGCGAATGCACCTCTTGCCCAGCGGCAAGGTCTTTTATTCCGGTCCTACGGCCAGCTCACACATTTTCGACCCGGTCTCGGGAAATTGGAGTTTGAATGTAGCGAGCACGAATTATGGCGGCTATCGCAGTTACGGAACCTCGGTACTTTTGCCGTTAACGCCGCAAAACAAGTATTCCGCGCACGTGCTCATCATGGGCGGTGGTAGTCCGGCCACGGCCACAACGGAAACTATCGACTTGTCGGCCTCTACGTTGAGTTGGCAATGGGGCCCGAGCATGTCGCAGGCCAGGACTGAGATGAACGCGGTGATCCTTCCCACCGGCAAAGTATTGGCCGTCGGGGGCTCGCTCAACGACGAGGATGCCAAGAGCGCGAGTTACAATGCTGATCTTTATGATCCGGTGACAAACACGTTCTCTTCGGCTGGAGCCAACGCCTTTCCGCGACTGTACCATTCTGTGGCCTTGCTGCTGGCTGATGCGACAGTGTGGTTGACTGGGGGCAACCCCCAGCGGGGATCATTCCAGCAGCAAGTGGAGATCTACCAGCCCGCCTACCTTTTCACAACCGACAGTGGCGGAAAAGTAGTTCTTGCGGCGCGACCGACGATATCGAGCGCTCCGAGTAGCATCGCCTACAGCAGTTATTTCCAAGTTGGCACACCGGATGCCGGGAACATCGCTTCAGTATCGCTGGTAAGAGCTGGCGCCGTCACTCACGCTTTCGACATGGACCAGCGGATGCTCGGGCTCTCACTTACGGCGGACACATCTACTAATACTCTGACGGTGAACGGTCCCAAGAACGGCAGCCTGGCTCCCCCCGGATACTACCTGTTGTTCATCATCAATAATTCTGGAGTGCCTTCACAGGCCGCCTTCGTGAAAGTGTTCGCGCAGCCGTTATTCTCGATCAGCGCTTCACCTGTCAGCCAGACCATCGCGCGTGGATCGAGTGTTATTTTTACCGTGACCGTGACCGCCGTGGGCGGATTCACTGGAACGGTAAATCTCAATGTCAGCGGAGCCACACCCCATGTGACTGCCAGTTTGAATCCAACCTCGGTGACGGGATCCGGAACATCAACACTGACCGTGAGCGCTGACAATTATGCTGCACGCGGCATCCCTCACAAACTGACTGTCACAGGAACGAGTGGCAATACGTTCCACACAAGTTCGGTGACCGTAACCGTGCAATAGTCTGCGCGTTTAATCCTCTGCATTCACAGTATCAGAGTTAACGGACTGTCGCTTTCACCTCTGGCGAGTCCCTGCGAGAGGAGGGGTTATCAGCAGGAAGATTGGAAAAAATACAGTGATTACCTTATCCAAGCTGCGCACTCTTGACGCATCTAGTCAACAGCTATGCGATTTGAAGATCACGCAACGTATCCGGCGTTTATTCGTGAGATCGACTTCCGCGAGTCTCGTGATTTTTTGATTGGTCTTGCAAATGGGATCTGGATGAGCGCGCTGATAACTTACGTAGTGTACTGCTTCCTGTCCTCTTAGCTGTACGCCTGCCCTGCTTCGGAGCCCCCTTCAGCCGCACAAGTACACCCCACCCCTTCATCGAATTCGCGCCACGTGCTCGGCTCCGCCGATCTTCAGAACCTAATGGATCGTGAATGTCATCCATAGCCTCCATGAGAACGCCTTGCGATGAAGCCGCAATGCGATCAGTGGGACCCGGAGTTCCGTGTGGTGCAGAAGCGAGACCCTGGATACTCGCCGCAACTATTCTCGGGTCCAGCATGGCCTTCATCGATAGCACGGTTGTCAATGTGGCTCTGCCTGCGCTTCAGGCCAGTTTTCACGCAACGGTGGTGGATGTGCAATGGGTAGTCGAGTCGTACGGACTCTTTCTGAGTGCATTAATTCTACTTGGCGGCTCGCTTGGCGACCTTCTTGGCCGGCGTCGGATGTTCGTGGTGGGTGTAGCGATTTTTGCCGTTGCTTCCGCGGGTTGCGGCTTTGCCTCGAACAATCATCAATTGATCATCGCTAGAAGCATTCAAGGTGTGGGAGCTGCACTCCTGGTACCCGGCAGCCTTGCGATTATCAGTACTTCTTTCGACGAAAAGATTGTTGGCCAGGCGATCGGCACGTGGTCGGGCTTTACGGCGATCACCACCGCCATCGGGCCGGTTTTTGGCGGCTCCCTGGTTGAGCATGGTTCCTGGCGCTGGGTATTTTTCATCAATCTCCCGCTTGCGGCGGCCGTCATCGCTATTTCGGTTTGGTGGATTCCGGAGAGCCGCAGCGTCATTGCGGATCGCGTAGATTGGTTAGGAGCGATTCTTGCCACCGTCGGATTAGGCGGTTTGGTTTACGGCTTCATCGAAACGGTCAACCTGGGTTGGAGTAATCCACTGGTTTTCGGGAGTTTGATCATTGGCTTCGGCAGTCTTATTGCGTTCGTGCTTGTCGAGGCTAACGTCACTGCGCCGATGCTCCCTCTCACACTGTTCGGATCCCGCAGCTTCAGTGGCGCGAACCTGCTCACGCTTTTTCTTTATGCCGCTATCGGAATTTTCTTCTTCTTGTTCCCGTTGAACCTGATCCAGGTCCAGGGATACTCCACAACGGCCGCCGGCGCTGCCGTCCTTCCCTTGATTCTTCTTATGTTCTTGCTTTCCCGATGGTCTGGCGGACTTGTCGCCCGCTATGGCGCAAGAGGCCCACTGATCATTGGCCCTCTCATTGCCGCGTTGGGTTTCGTTCTGTTCGCTGTGCCCTCCGTTGGAGATAACTACTGGAAGACGTTCTTCCCGGCGGTGGTTGTTCTGGGGTTCGGGATGGCCGTCACCGTAGCTCCTCTCACTACCGTCGTGATGAATTCAGTAAATCAAGATCGAGTCGGCACGGCTTCTGGAATCAACAATGCAGTGGCGCGCGTCGCGGGCGTACTTGCCATTGCAGTCCTTGGGATTGTGATGGTGAACGCGTTTGGCTCTCGCCTAAATCGAAGCTTGGCTGGCTTCTCGCTCCCGCCTGGCATTCTGCAGGTGATTCAAGCGAACGAGATCAAGCTCGCCGGATTACAGGTGCCCACGGACCTCAATCCCGGTGCGAAAACAGCCATCAAGGAATCCATTGGGGAAGCATTTGTATTTGGATTCCGAATTGTCATGTTGATTTGCGCAGGCCTGTCTCTGGCAAGTGCTGCGGTCGCCTGGCTCATGATGCCGAAGGACCGTCATCGTCTTGGGCTGCCGCGGCACTCCTGAATTAGTCGGCAAACAGGAAGTGTGCGCTGAGCAGCGCGTTGTTCAGGAGGGTTGAAGTCCCTCTGGCGCTCAAATGAGGGGCGCCATATCCAAGAAGCGGGGTTCGTAGCCTCGCTGGCCGGGGAAGGCGGAAGGTATGGAGACGTCTAAACGGGCACGAAGGCGAAAGCTGGACACAGCCAAGACCGACCTGAAGCCACCGCTTGCGGTACTCCGGAGGGCAGGGTGTCCACCGTGAGGTGGAATCCGAAGGGCCTGCGGAGAAGTACCGGGCCGTAATCGAGGGGGACAATCCCCCAGATGAACCGGTCGGCCAAAGGTGGGGCAAGGTCGAGTCTGCACTTCTGAGACGAAAGCGTTCTCATTCACCCACCGGACCAAGGTGTTTGCGGGCGGCACGGTACGGAAGAACAGCGCGTGACCTCAGGAGAACTGGCGGAGTCTCCGGGTAGCACCGGAGTAAGTGAGCCTATAAGCGCAAGCGAAATGGCGAGCGACGCTCGGTCAGTAGTCGGACGGCTGAACAGTACCTGAAGCGTGGTGAAAGTCACGTGACCGGGGAACCGGCGACGGGCTGGGTCGGGGAAGGCAGCCGGCGAAGATGGTCGGGAAGAGAGAGAAAGCCAGATGAGTAAAGGCGAGAAGGAGGAACAGTTCCATGAGTGAAAAACCCGTACATTCTCGTCTGAGGAGACTGGTGGACTGGATCAACCTGACGGGTGCCAAGAAGGTCCATTCATTAATTGACAAGGTGTACAAGCGGAAGAACCTGGAGATGGCTTGGGAGAAGGTGAAGGCAAACCGGGGCAGTGGAGGTGTAGACGGGCAAACTCTGGAGGCTTTTGAGGCACAGCTGAACCAGCAGTTGGAGCGGCTGCAGAGAGAGCTGAAAGAGGATACCTATCAACCTCTGCCGGTGCGACAACACCCCATTCCGAAGAGGGACAAACCTGGCGAGCATCGAATGCTCGGCATACCCGCGATCTATGATCGCGTATGTCGGTAGTGCGGTACAGAGTGTGTAAAGCTGGATGGAAAAGAGAAGCGGTT
>QIAP01000039.1 GCA_003225075.1 Acidobacteriota bacterium
CGCCCGACTGGTCTATCGCATGCTGAAGTACGGACAACGATACGTCGACAAAGGGACCGAGTACTACGAGCAGAGATACCGCAACCAACAAATCCAGTTGCTCAGAAAGAACGCAACCAAGCTCGGATTCCAGATCACTGAGGCCCAGGCTTGAACTCATTGCTCAGAGAGTTTCTGGAGAGTATTCTTAGTGTATGGCTGTGAACTGGACGGAGCTAGCACAAAAGATAGCCCAGGCAGCCCGCGCCGGGGTTGCTGTTGAGAAAAAACGCCTGCAGGAAATTCTGGCTGAGCGCCAAAAGAAGTCTGCTCCGTCATCGCGGTGATCCGTTCCACACTGACCTTCATTGCCGGAGCAAACGGTTCCGGCAAGACCACATTGACCCGCTGGAACCCTGAACTCTTCAGAGAAGTTCCACTCCTCGATCCCGATGCTATCGCTAATACCCTCCCGGCCACAGTGTCCGCAATGTTTTCCATTGCAGCCGCTCGCCAAGTGCTCAAGTCTGCCGCAGAGCACCTGAAGAACGCCGAAAGTTTCGCAGTGGAGACAACGCTGGCAGGAAAGAATTACCTGCAAATGATGCTGGACGCCAGGAACCGCGGATTCGAGATTGTCCTTGTCTATATCGGAACTGAAGATGTCGAGATTAATCTAGGTAGAATCAGGAATCGAGTTTTGGCGGGAGGCCACGACGTTCCGGAGGAAGACGTCCGGCGACGCTACAAACGCAGCTATCAAAATCTTCCCATCGCTATAAAACGCGCAGATCACTCCATCCTATTCGACAACTCAACGGAAGATGGGTATCGCTTGATAGTAATCCTGGGTCCAACGGGAAATCGTTGGTTCGAGCCAAAGCCGTCTTGGATCACTTTTGAGGTGTGAGACGTCGTCTGCAGCGGCATTAGTATGGGAAACGGAGGCACGTTTCCGCCATGTTCACCTCGCGGCCGATTGGATTTGTGAGTAGTCCGTACAAGGACGCAAGCGAAGTTCCCAAGGGTCTTGGCGCTAAACACGAGGCCGATGGTGTGCTCAAGATCCTGCCCGAGTTTGAGCTGGGGCTCACCGACATCGAGGGCTTCTCGCATCTCATCGTCATCTGGGAATTCGATCGCTCGCCGCAGTCCAGAAAACAAGGGTTCGGAAAACAAGGGTCCGGAACACATGGGGTCGAATTGCTCGGTACGCCGCCCTCCGACAATCGGCCGCATGGTGTGTTTGCGACCCGATCTCCGCGACGTCCGAACCCGATTGGCCTGACCACTGTCGAGCTGCGGCGCCGCGAAGGCATCGAACTGCATGTTCGCGGCGTCGATATGCTCGATGGGACACCTATTCTCGATATCAAACCCTACCTGTCCAGCATCCCGTCCGAAAAGCTACGTCGTGGGTGGCTGGCCGAAGCTGAAGCACGACAGAAGTGCAGCCCATCGGATCGAAGCTAGCGATGCTGCTTCGAGACAATCTCGCCATCGAAACGCCGGATGTAATTGGGGTCCAGATCTTCCGGCGAAACCGTCGTCCCAGCCAGAATCTTTTGCCGGCCAAGCCGCGCGATCGCATCACTGCGGGGACGCTCAACCTCACGCACCCCGAGCCCAGCCCTCCGGACTTGGTCCGCGACGTTCTGATCGGGCGTGACCACTGTGCAACCAGTGGCGGCCGCGACAAGTTCATCAATTGTCAGCAGCCGCTCGCTTAACATTTGCGTGTCGTCCTTGATTTCGTATTCGCCCGCGTACACCTGGGCTCTGCCAGCATCAAGCGCCGCCATTATTCTTCCTGATATGTGCTCCGCGCTCGCAACGGCTTCCAACAGAGACACCGCCGCAATCGGCTTCCCCATAACTTCAGCCAGCGCCTTGATCGCGGCCAGCCCCACACGCAAACCAGTAAAGGACCCTGGCCCCGATGCCACCGCAAACCCCGAAATATCTTCCTTCTTAAACCCGTGCTTGGAGAGAAGCGCCGCAATCTGCGGAACCAGCTGAGCAGAAAAAGTCCCTCCGGCTATGCTAACCATATCGATAGTATCAATTTGATTAGCACTCTTTGGGTCGGCTCGCGGGTGGTTCTCGGGAGGCGGCATCAACCGCGCCAGCGCAATCGTGCCCTGTTTGCCCGACGTATCGGCGGCCAGAAGGAGCATATTTCGGGTCCAGTCTAACGCACCTTTCAGGAGTATAAGTGGCTTTCGTTCAGTATGTTACATGGATTATACATATTGCAATGTAATTACCTCGTCACAATCTTCCACGTGGACCACTCAACGCCTAGGACGCTTCCACCAGCTCCAACAACACGCCGCCAGCGCTCGATGGATGGATAAAAATATAGCGGTGCCCACCTGCGCCAACCTTGATGTCGTTCGACACCATACGCACCCCATCTTGTTTCAAACGCTCCACCGCAGCAGCCAGATCAGGCACGCGCAATGAGACGTGGTGCAGCCCTTCGCCATGCTTCGAAATAAATTTGGCGATCGGAGAATTCTCCGAGGTCGGCTCCAACAATTCCAGCCGGCTCTCGCCCACAGGGATCATCACCAGACGAACCTGCTCCGCTTCCACCGTCTCCTCGGGCGAAACGCTCAGGCCAAGCTTCTCGTAGATGCGCTTCGCAGCCGCCAGCGACTTCACTGCCACGCCAAGATGGTCAATGGTGAACATCAGTTTTTCTTAACTCGTCCGACAATCTCTTCCACAACGGTGTACGGGTCACGCTTGTGCGCGGCGACCTCGCTGGCATAGTGGATCAACTGGCCATCGCTCAGATGCGCGCGGGCCTTGTCCAATAAGGCATCGCGCAACATTTCCGTCAATCGTTCCTGCCAGTTCTGAATATCCCGTTTGAGAACCAGGTCTTCCCGCTTGAGATAAGCTTCGTATTGTGAAATCGCGTGTGCCAACTCCTTTACTCCAGACCCGTTGGTAGCAACCGTCTTCACAATGGGCGGCGTCCATTTGTCGTCGCGGGTGGCCAGGGATTGCATGGCGCGAATCTCTCGCTCGACGCGCTCGGCGCCTTCATGATCGCTCTTGTTGATGACGAATATGTCGGCGATTTCCATGATACCGGCTTTGATCGTCTGCACATCATCGCCCATGCCAGGCACGAGAATCACAATCGTGATATTCGCCAGGCGTACGATATCAATTTCATCCTGACCTACGCCGACAGTTTCAATCAGGATCATGTCACGGCCCGCGGCGTCGAGCACGGTGGCGACAGCGGCCGTGGTCCGCGCCAGCCCGCCCAGTGCGCCTCGCGTCGCCATGCTGCGGATGTAGATTCCCGGGTCAGAAAAGTGATCCTGCATGCGAATGCGGTCACCCAGAATCGCGCCACCGGTGTAAGGACTGGTGGGATCGACTGCAATAATCCCAACGGTGCGGTTTTCTTCGCGATAGTACTTGGCCAACTGGTCAACCAGTGTGCTCTTGCCTGAACCCGGCGCCCCAGTCAGTCCGATGATGCGCGCGTGCCCGCTATGCGGAAAGAGGGCCTTCAACAAATCAGAAGATTCAGGCGCACGATTTTCCACCGCGCTGATGACGCGCGATAAAGCTCGCGCATCACCTGCGCGCAAGCGGTCAATCCACTGCTGCATTTCGTGGTTCAAACTGATCAGTGTAAAGCAGACGTAGGGATGAGAGGAAACCGCCGAGAATTTTGCCTTTCGAGATCACGAAACCAGGTCAGTCCTTCAACAACTGGCGTGCAATCACGAGCCGCTGTATCTCGCTGGTGCCCTCGCCGATGGTGCACAGTTTCACATCACGATAAAACTTTTCTGCGGGGTAATCCTTGATGAATCCGTAGCCGCCGTGAATCTGCACGCCTTCGTTGGCGCATCTGACGGCCACTTCACTCGCATACAGCTTTGCCATCGACGATTCAAGCGTTGTTTTCATCCCTGCATCCTTCATGGATGCGGCGCGCATGGTGAGCAAGCGGGCGGCTTCGATCTCCGTGGCCATGTCTGCCAGCTTCCACTGGATGGCCTGGAAATCGCTGATGGCTTTGCCAAATTGTCTGCGCTGCTTGGAATATTTCAGGGCAGCTTCATAGGCTCCCTCCGCCATGCCTAACGACAGCGCCGCTATCGAAATGCGGCCACCGTCGAGAACGCGCATGGCGTCGATGAAGCCGTCACCCTCTGGTCCCAGCAAATTTTCTGCGGGGATGAAACAGTCCTCAAAGATCAACTCCGCTGTGTCGCTGGCTCGAAGGCCCAGCTTGTTTTCTTTCTTGCCAGGGCGAAATCCTTTGGTTCCCTTTTCCACCAAGAATGCGGAGAGCCCGTGGGTGTGCGCCGCTCGATCAGTGACGGCAATCACTACGAGAACGTCAGCATAATGACCATTGGTGCAGAAAGTCTTGGTGCCGTTCAGTAACCACCCATCTTTTTTGCGGACGGCGTTCATGCGCGCGCTGCCTGCATCCGAGCCAGACGAGGGCTCGGTCAGGCCCCAGGCGCCAATGTATTCGCCGGTGGCGAGCTTAGTGAGATATTTCTTTTTTTGTGCTTCGTTACCCGCGAGGAAAATGTGATTACTGCAAAGCGAGGTGTGGGCCGCCACAATGATGCCTACGGAACCGTCCACCCGCGAAAGCTCTTCAATGGTGGTGACATACTCGACGTAGCCCATTCCGGCTCCGCCGAACTCAGGCGGAAAGACCACACCCAGGAAACCCAGCTTGCCGAGTTCCTTGATCGTGGCCATGGGGAACTCGCCGGCCTCGTCCCATTTCATGACATTGGGCGCGATTTCGCGCTCGGCAAACTCGCGCACACTCTTCTTGAGCTGAAGCTGTTCGTCGTCAAGTTGGAAATCCAAAGTTCCTCCGCAGAACTTTTTATTAGAACATAGCGAATGAAACAGGAGAAACGCGCCGAACCGACCGGTTGGGTTGGAGGGATCCTTGCTACTAGAAGCATCTCATAAATGGCTGGTGAAATCTGATTACATCAACTATCCATCCAGGTTGTTTATAAGAGCGGTTTCCGTCCGCGCAAGGCGGATTACTTCCGTTTGCCCGTCACTCGGGCACAATCACCAAGATGGCAGATCGGACCAATCCGCAGCCGACTACACGGGCAGTAAAACCTAGCGGCCCTTTTCCAAACTCGTACGGCTGCGTATAAGATTTGGGTCGAACCATGCCATTGCAGCAGCCAATAACTCCGGTGAAAATGCAATGCTGACACTTACGACTATTCGTGAGCGCTCGTCCTCATTTCGAAAACCGTTCCTGGCAACGTTGGCGATCCTGTTGGGCGTGGTTGCGATCGCTTACGGTTCCATCTGGATGTACGCGGCGCGTTCGGTCCCGCGGGTGGAGCTCGGTTTCAATAAAGCTCACAGCCCACCGTATGACGAGAAAATGCACGCGCAATCAGTTCAAGATGTGGTGGAAGGAAGCCCTGCGGAGCGGGCCGGTTTGCGCGCCGGCGACCGCATTATCGGCGTGGATGGGCGAGCGCTGAACGCGGACATTGGTTCGGACGAGGCCTATGTCAATGGTCGGCCAGGCGACCCGCTGGAAATTACCGTAGAGCGCCCCGGTGAGCCCAAGCCGCTTATTCTGCATGGGGTCTTTCGGGCTGCCACGCCGTCCAGAATGTCCGAGGGCCTTGCCAGATCCTCCGCGCTGCAGGTCATGGGACTATTTCCAGTTCCCTTCCTTCTGGTGGCATTCGCCGTCCTGTTCTTGAGGCTGGAGGAACCAAATGCATGGCTTCTAGCATTGTTGTTCTG
This sequence comes from Acidobacteriota bacterium, assembly GCA_003225075.1. Taxonomy (GTDB): domain Bacteria; phylum Acidobacteriota; class Terriglobia; order Terriglobales; family Acidobacteriaceae; genus Gp1-AA124. The sequence continues at coordinate 5,770 of QIAP01000039.1, forward strand.
CGCTTTCATCGGTGCCCCAGGTCTTCTCAATCCGTCAGCCATCTCTCCCCCGCTCCGCGCATTTGCGTTTGCTTTTCGCGCGGTGTTTTCGGGTATGCTGTGCCCGCTTTTCTATCTCTTCTTCGCCGTGTTCCCGCTGCATTCGCCGCTGGATCGTCGCTTCGCGTGGTTGAAGGGGGCGGCGCTTTTGTTCGGAGCCGTTGTCGTTTTTCCTGGGTTGCGGACTGGGGATCCGCACTTTCCACAGGTGGTAGCCCACGTGGTGGGCAGTCGCAACTCTGAGCTTATCCGCTTTTCCCTGACATACGCCTTGCTTGCCCTGGGCGTGATTTCTCTGGCGCAGAATTCATTCATGGCCGCCGTTCCTTTAGAAGCGCGGCGCAAATCCCGAGTGATTTTGTTGGGAACCGTGGCTGGCGTCCTGCCGATCGTGCTCGAACGGGTGGCCGTGGATTTCACTGGATATCACCCCCCTTTCTGGCTCGATACCGTGCTTGTGCTGGTGGTGTTCCTGTATCCGCTCTCATTCGCTTATGCAGTGGTGAAGCATCGCGTGATGGAACTTCCGGTGCTGCTGCGACGCAGTGCGCGGTACGTCCTGGTGCAGAGGGGCTTTATCGTTTTCATGTTCATGGTTGCGGCTTCGGCCATCGTGCTCTTCACCCACGTTTTCTCGCGATTCGTCCGCGAGGATACGAATCTCGGGATGGCTCTGAGCGCAGTGTTTGGGGTTGTACTGGTCTGGACATCGGCGCCGTTGGTCAGGCGAGGAACTGTGCGGATCGACCGAGCATTTTTCCGCAGCGCGTATGACGCACACGTGATCCTCCAGAGTCTGGCAGAAAAAACCCGCACCGTGACGAACCGCCACGAGCTCGCAAAGTTGCTGGAGATTCAGATAGCAGGGGCGCTGCATCCGAAGTCGCTTGCGTGTTACCTAGAAGCCGGAGATGGAAACCTGGTCGCCGAATCCGGACCAGTAGCCGGAGAGTCCGATACAAGTTCGGCCCCACTACCTCGGCCGAGGTTCCCTTTCCGCTTTGGCGCGGTCTTCGTTCCTCGAGACGCGGACACAATTCCAGCTACTCTGCCGCTGCTTTGGGAAATCGCGCAGCGTGGAAAAGCGTGGGGGGTCCCTGAGGGGCCTGAACCAGCCGGCGATCTGGGACCCCTCGCGCCGGAATGCCTGGTGCCGATCCTGGGCCGTGACAACAATCTCATTGGCATGCTCGTTCTTGGACAGAGACTCTCAGAGGAACCTTATTCCGGCGAGGACAAGGATTTGCTCGATGCGGTAGCAGCCCAAGCGGGCATCGCTCTGGAGAACGTACATCTCGCGGAAAAGATGGCGGAGCGAATAGAGGCAGATCGGCGCATCACTCAGGAAATGGAATTTGCGCGGCAGGTGCAGGCAAGGCTGTTTCCACAAAAACTGCCAGTGATGAAAACTCTCGAATATACAGGTCGCTGCATCCAGGCCCGGAAGGTGGGTGGCGACTATTACGACTTTCTGGAACTTCACCCCGGCCGATTGGCGCTAGTGCTCGCGGATGTTGCAGGCAAGGGCGTATCTGGGGCCCTGCTGATGGCCAATCTGCAAGCCAACCTGCGCAGTCAGTATGCGATGGCAGTCGACAACCTGCCGCAACTGCTCGCCTCGGTCAACCGCTTGTTCTATGAGAGCACCGACGACGCCAGTTACGCTACCGTTTTCTTTGCGGATTATGACGACTCGACCCGCAAGCTTCGCTACGCGAATTGTGGACATCTTCCCCCGCTTCTGCTGCGCGCCTGTGGGAGCTTGCAGGGACACGTTTTAGAGGCGCCGAAGGTGGAGTGGCTGCGTTCTACCTCCACCGTGATGGGATTGTTTGAAACCTGGCATTGTGAGATTGCGGAAGTTCGGCTCGCTCCAGGTGACACGCTCGTAATTTACACGGACGGAATCACCGAAGCCGAGAACGCGGATGGGGAAGAGTTTGGCGAGTCCCATTTGCTGGATACTCTTGGGAGCCATTCTCATCTTCCGGTGGAACCGCTTCTCCAAGCAATTGTTGGGGCGGTCCGGAAATTCAGCAGCGGTAGCGAACAGCAGGATGACATCACAGCGGTGATTGCGCGGTGCCTCGAATAGTTGGATTGCCGGGTGCGCCCCTTCGCTTTTTGAAGGGTGGGTTCCGCGATCGTCTCCTGCTTGGGATTTCTTGCTGAGTGCTGAAGTGAACCCTGTACTTGTGGCGCGGTGATGATCCCATCGCCCACCCTTTTCGCAACGTACGCGAAAAGGATGGGGCACCCCCGCCGAGTCTGGATATACTCAGCGGTGAAACGGTGAGCCACCCGCCTACTAGAAATTCCAGGAGGTGATGATTCGTAATCGCAAACCGAGTGCTCCGACGAAAATGGGCGCGACGCGTGTTTCCCAGCCACGGGAGCGCAAACCGGGATAGTAAAAAAACTCATCGCTTCTGCCGCCCGCCGACAGCTTCTTGAAGCGCGAATGGGGCTACGACACGGCTCATTTTTTGGCACCCGATCATGACCTCGGCTTTCCAGAGGGCAATCCCTCATCCACTGCAAACATGGATATCGCAGCCCTGGTGGTTGCCTGCCATCAGCGCGGCATTCGGTTCTTTGTGGATATGGTGATGGCGTTCGGCCGTGTCGAGCCCTATCAGACCATTGATTTCGACAACTTTTGCATTGAAGACGCGAAGGACCACCCCGACGATCCCGACGCCTTGACCTCTGGCCGGAGCGCCGGTCATCAGGATATCCGAGATGGTTTCGGCAGCACTCTGTTCCGTTATACGCGTCAATTGCGCACGCCTGCGTATGGCCCCATTTCGGGCGAGAACATTCTAACGGTGCCGGCGCGACAGCATATGTTTTCGTATCTGACCCGCTGGATGCGGGACATCCGAATTGACGGTATACGGATTGACAGCGTCGAGAACGTCGCCAACTGGGACTTCCTCCGCGATTTCAAGAATCGTGCGCGCGAAATTTGGAAAGAGCGCTGGGCAGCTCAGGGACTGGGCGATGGTGTCGATGCGCGTTTTCTCGTCGTAGGGGAAGAACTGTCGGAACCGATGGCTTTGCTGACGCAGGCGCGGCTCGACGGATTATGGAACGACAAGTTCCGAGCACTAATCCGGGCAGCATTAATTGGTTTGACGGAGGACGGATTGAGCTTCGAGGAAACCGTGCGGAGGGCGATTGATTGTCGCGCACTTTCATTCAGCGATGGCAGTCAGGCGATCAATTACTTGACCTCGCATGACGTCGAGGGGTTCCGCAAGGAGCGGTTATTCAATTTCTTCAGCACTTCGGGCGTCAACGATATCGAACGGAGGGTGAAGCTGGCATTTGCATGCCTCCTGACTGCTGTCGGTATCCCCATGATTCTGGCAGGCGAAGAGTTCGCGGACCAACATGACCGTTTCAACAGCCAAGGCGACGTTACACAGGATGGCGGCAAGCAGGTAGATCCCGTGGACTTCAGCCGCCTGCGGGATGACTGGAGACGGCGGATTTTTGAGTATGTGGCACGACTGGTGAAGGCCCGGACTGAGCTGCCGGCGTTGTCAGTGAACGATACCAACTTCATTCACACCGATTTCAATGATGGGAGGCGCGTGCTGGTTTGGCAGCGCGGCAACAATGTTCAGATGCCAGTGGTCGTGGTCGCGAATTTTTCTGATTTCGTAAGTGATGGCGGCCTTGCCGGCGAATACCGTGTACCGAACTGGCCGTCAACACCACCAGGACGACAGTGGCGCGAAGTCACGCAAGAACGAATCGTCACACCCGAAGTTGTGGGCCGCGAGCCGCTGTTCGCGTGGGAAGCTAAGGTGTACACCTTGGTCTGAGATGTAGAAAGAGTACTTCGATTCTAAACGGCCAGCGCAGGCGTACGATGTCGAATCGCTTTACCACGACCGAGGCTGGTAGTGGAGGGACGCGGACTCTTTAGTTCTGTTTTGGCGCGCCAATGAAAGCAGGATGGCGAGTGTGCCACCCTGTGGCCTGTTCGTAGGCATATGCCAGTTGCAAGACCAAATCTTCCCGCCAGTGTGGTCCGATGATTTGCAGTCCGATGGGCAGGCCCTTAGCAGTGAAGCCGCAGGGAATCGAAATCGCCGGCACACCCCATACGTTGACCGATCGGGTGTTGCGCAGCATGAGAATTTCGCACGGGCGGAGTAGATCAGGATTTTCCTTCAGGTCGGCAATGACGGGCGGCGGGGTTGGAATAGTTGGAGTGACGAGAAGATCGACGCTATCGAACACTGACATGATGGCCCGGCGCGCCTCATCCAGTTCCCGGCGCCGATGGATGTAATCAGCGGCGCTTACGTTGGCGCCGGCGCGTATGCGGCGCAGGGTCTCGGGCTGGTAGAGTTCCGGGGCTTGGGCAACGGACTTGGCGTGATAGGCGTAGGATTCAGCGGTTTGTACGGTGCGATCGGTGGCGACGGGGAAAGTTATTTCACGCACACCCGCCGAGAGTTTAGTAATCACCGCTAACGCCTCGTCGATAGCCGCGGAGATTTCCTGGTCCAGGTCGTCAAAGAAAAATGAGCGAGGTATGCCCACCCGCAAAGCCCCTGGTGTTTCTTGGAGAGCCGCAACGTAGTCGCTGGTTGGCACTTCCGCACTGCTGATTTCGTTGCGATCGCAACCGGCGATTGCCTGTAACACGATCGCGGCATCGGCGACGGTTGTGGTGATGGGGCCAACGTGATCAAGCGACCACGACAGCGGGATTACCCCGCGCGTGCTGATGCGGCCGTAAGTCGGCTTGAGGCCCACTACTCCGCAGCAAGCGGCGGGCAGGCGAACGGAACCGGCGGTGTCAGTGCCGATGGCGCCGTAGCCAAGGCCGGCTGCGACGGCGGCCGCCGAGCCTCCTGAGGATCCCCCTGTGATATGCGCCAGATTCCAGGGATTGTGCACCTCGCCAAAATCACTCACGATAGAGCTGCCACCGTAAGCGAATTCATGCAGGTTTTGTTTGCCGATCAGTACTGCGCCAGCTTTCTTCAGGCGGAGGACAATTTCGGCATCTTCCGCCGGAACGCGGTCTTTAAACAGCGCGCTCGCCGCAGTAGTGCGTACACCGACGGTATCAATTAAATCTTTCAATGCAATTGGGATTCCGTGCAGCGGGCCTCGCCATCCCCCCCGCTTGATTTCTTCCTCAGCGCGGCGGGCATCAGCGAGAGCTGATTCCGTAGTGACCGTGATGAACGCGTTAAGTATTGGATTTAACTCTTCTACTCTCGCCAGGCACCCGCGGGTGAGTTCCACAGGAGAGATCGACCTTCGACGGATCAAGTCGCTGAGTTCGAGAATCGTGCCGGGCAATTTTTGTCCTCTTTTTTTTATGCGAAGTATTATCACCGAACTGCAAGCAAGCGCTTGCCCCACGGCCTATAATTCTTTTGTAAACCTCTCGTAGTGGAGACGACAAGCACATGGCCGAGATGACAATGACGCCGGTGGCGACGCATGGTTTCCTTGTAGATGGCCGTTGGCTTGAAGAGGGCGATCTCGTCGAAGTGCGGTCTCCGTACGATGGCGCTGTGGTCGGCCGGGTATTTCAGGGTACGAAGCGGCACGCGGAATTGGCGATTGCGGCGGCGGTCAAAGCATTCGGAACCACCCGGCGCCTCCCGGCATTCGAGCGCCAGCGCGTATTACGGCGGGTTGTTGAAGGAATCGCAAAACGAAAAGAAGAATTCGCACGCACTATGGCCCAGGAAGCCGGAAAGCCTATCAGGGCGGCGCGGACGGAGGTGGAACGCGCCATTTTTACGTTTACAGTGGCGGCCGAGGAGAGCACACGGATTTATGGCGAGTATTTGCCACTTGACTGGCAGGAGTATACGGCGGGGCGGTGGGGCATCGTGCGGCGATTCCCTCTGGGTCCGATTGCCGGCATCACCCCGTTCAATTTTCCTTTAAACCTGGTTGCACATAAAGTAGCGCCGGCGATCGCTGCTGGTTGCTCGATCGTGTTGAAGCCGGCGCCGCAGACGCCACTTTCTGCGTTACTTCTTGCTGAAACAATTCAGGAGGCGGGATGGCCCGACGGCGCGCTGAATGTGCTGCCGCTTTCGAATGACGATGCGGGCTTGCTGGTGACCGATGACCGACTGAAAATGATTAGTTTTACCGGAAGCGCAGCGGTGGGCTGGGAAATCAAGAAGCGCGCCGGCAAGAAGAAAGTGATATTGGAACTGGGCGGAAATGCCGGCGTTATAGTGCACGGCGACACGGATCTCGGGTATGCCGCCGAGCGCTGTGTCGCTGGAGGATTCGCTTATGCCGGACAGACATGCATCTCCGTGCAGCGGATTTTGGTGGAGCATTCGGTCTATGGCAAATTCACCGACCTCCTGCTGGCGGGCGTGAAGAAGTTGAAGACGGGCGACCCGCTGGAGGATTCGACCGATTTAGGTCCGCTCATTCGTGAAAGCGACGCAGTCCGAGCCACTGACTGGATACAGGAAGCCGTGCGCGGGGGCGCCCGATTGTTGTGCGGCGGGCACCGCAAAGGTCCGGTGCTTGCGCCCACCGTACTGACAGGTACGAAACCGGAGATGAGGGTGAACTGCCAGGAAATCTTTGCTCCGGTAGTAACCGTCGAGCCCTACGACGATTTTGAGCTGGCACTGCGCCAGCTCAATAATTCGCCGTATGGGTTGCAAGCTGGAATTTTCACTCGCGATGCCAAATTGTTGTTTCACTCTTACGAGGAGCTTGAGGTAGGTGCGGTTGTTGCCGGTGACGTGCCCTCGTTTCGAATCGATCATATGCCTTACGGCGGTATTAAAGATTCCGGAGTCGGCCGGGAAGGACTGCGCTACGCGATTGAAGAAATGACCGAGCCGAAGCTTCTCGTAATGAACCCGCGGTAGGGACCGGATTCTGACTTCGCTCCCAGGCTTAACCCTCTCTGATTCTTTGTACAAAACATCTCATCGATTGCCCAGTTTGCCTGAATGCGTCATTTTCCAGCAGAAGTCCCTGGTTAATTGGAACTGAGTTCCGGAAAGCGTCAGAGGAATTTGTTTTCAAAAATAAATACTGTGTAAGGTCAATGGAGATGCGTCGGCCAGAGTTATGAACTGTTATAATCCTTGGTTTCCGCGCACGTCGTCACCGCAATCTGTGACGCTTGGGCCCCAGCAACGCTGCATGAACCGGGATTGATTTAAGAAATCAGCCCACTGCACTGGACGTCGATGCAGATCTTTCATCGCAGTACGAACACAATCTCCCGGGCCACAATCTTTGGCGCCGTATTCGTTATAGCTGCATTGTTCTGGGCGATGGCTGAAATCCAGCGTTCCCCTTACGTCACCTACGAGGGTGTGGTGAAGCCCCAACCTGTGGCATTCAGCCATCAACACCACGTTACCGGCCTGGGAATTGATTGCCGCTACTGCCACACCTCGGTCGAGGACTCAAACTTCGCAGGCATCCCTCCTACCAAGACTTGCATGAACTGCCATGCCCAGATCTGGACCAACGCGGCGTTGTTGGAACCGGTGCGCGAAAGCTATCGCACCGATAAATCATTGCAGTGGACCCGGGTGAACCAGCTCCCCGATTACGTATATTTCGATCACAGTATTCATATCAACAAAGGCGTTGGATGCAATACCTGTCATGGGCAGGTGGATCGAATGCCCCTGATGTACCAGTATGCGTCGCTGCAAATGGAGTGGTGCCTCAACTGTCACCGCGCGCCGGAAAAACATCTGCGGCCACGGGATCAGGTTTTCAACATGGAGTACCAGCAACCGGTGGCGGGTAACCCAGCGCTAGTAGATGGACAAAGCTTTACCGACCAGGATTCTCTCGGGCTTTTTCTGGTCAAAAAATACAAGCTGCGCACGGAGCGCGATATTACCAGTTGCTCAACTTGTCATCGGTAAGCGGTTTTCACGCAACTGCGCTCGGCCGGGGAGAATAAGCAACATCGTAAATCTTGCGTAATTGATATGGACGAACAGAACCGAGAACGACGCGCCGAGGTCGTCTGTCCCAGCAAGCTGGGCTTGCGAGCCGTCAAGGCCGCTATCGAACAGACTCAGGGTCCGGAATATTGGCGGAGTCTCGAAGAACTGGCGGGTAGCCCGGATTTCCAGGAGATGATGCACCGCGAATTTCGAAGAGGTGCTTCGGAGTGGCTGGATTCCGTTTCCCGGCGCGGATTTCTAAAGTTGATGAGCGCGTCACTCGCGCTGGCGGGAATGAGCGGCTGCACCAAGATGCCGCTCGAGCCCATCGTTCCCTACGTGAAGCAACCGGAAGACGTGGTACCCGGGCGTCCGAAGTTTTACGCGACGGCATTTACGCTGAGCGGGTATGCCAGCCCAGTGCTGGTCGAAAGTCATTTGGGGCGGCCGACGAAGATTGAAGGAAATCCGGAACACCCCGCCAGCCTGGGCGGCACCGATGTTTTCACACAGGCATCTCTACTCGGACTTTACGATCCGGATCGATCGCAAACTCTCACTTATCTTGGGGACGTGCGTTCATGGAGCGCCCTCGTGGAAGCCATCCACGGACCCATGAACGTGCAGAAAACGCTGCAAGGGGCTGGACTACGAATCCTTACGCAGACCGTGTCCTCGCCCACACTTGCAGATCAGATTCGCGGGCTGCTGAAGATTTATCCGCAAGCCAAGTGGCATGTGTATGAGCCGGTGAACCGTGACAATGCGCTGGCTGGTGCACAGATGGCATTCGGCCAGCCAATAGAAACTCAGTACAAGCTGGAGAACGCGGACGTCATCGTTTCGCTGGACGCCGACTTCCTATACGCGGGTTTTCCTGGTTTCACCAGGTACGCGCGTGAATATGCCAAGCACCGTAATCCCGACGGCAATATGAACCGGTTGTACGTCGTCGAAAGTACCCCTTCGTCAACAGGTGTGAAGGCGGACCATCGGTTGCCAATGCGGGCCATCGATATCGATGGATTCGCGCGAGCATTGGCTTCGGCAGTAGGAACGAATGGCGTGAACGCGGGAAATTCAGTGGCGAGCGTTGAGCAAGGCAAGTTCATAACTGCAATCGCGCGGGATTTGCAAGGTCATCGGGGAGCCAGCGTCGTGATAGTCGGCGAACATCAGCCAGCCTCGGTGCACGCCCTGGCGCACGCGATGAACCAGGCGCTCGGCAACGTCGGACGTACAGTGCTGTACACCGATCAAGTCGATGCCAATCCGGTGAATCAGACGGATTCATTGCGTGAACTGGTGCAGGACATGAAGTCCGGTAAGGTGGACTTGCTGGTCATGCTGGGCGGCAACCCTGCTTACGATACCAGCGCTGATTTCGGTTTCGCCGATGCCCTAAAAAACAACAACGTCCCTCTTCGTATCCATCTCGGTCTATATCAGAACGAGACGGCGGAACTCTGCCACTGGCACGTTAACCAGACGCATTATCTAGAAGCTTGGGGTGACACGCGGGCCTACGACGGCACCGTCAGCGTTGTTCAGCCGCTCATCGAGCCATTCTACGGTGGCAAGAGCGCTTGCGAGATGGTCGCATTTCTGGCCGGGCAGTCCGAGGTCAGAGGGCATGATCTGGTGCAGGCATATTGGAAGAAGCAGTACCCGGGCGCGGACTTCGATCTCTTCTGGCGGCAATCACTTCATGACGGCTGGATCGCTGGCACGACGTACACGCCGAAGCAAGTCACACCAAAGGCGCCTAACTTGCCGCTCGCGAATAAGCCCGACGACAGCATCGAGATCAATTTCCGGCGTGATCCTTCCATTTATGACGGGCGGTTCTCCAACAACGGCTGGCTACAGGAACTTCCCAAGCCGCTTACCAAGATGACCTGGGACAACCCTGTGCTAATCGGTCCATCAATGGCAGACCGTCTTCATCTGAAATCGGAAGATGTCGTCAGGCTCGACCTTGATGGCAGAAAGATCGAAGCTCCAGTGTGGATCCAGGCAGGTCATCCGGACAATTCCGTGACCGTCTTTTTGGGCTACGGGCGTAGGCGCGCAGGACGTGCGGGGACCGGCGCGGGATTCAATATGTACTCGCTGCGCACCAGTTCCATGCCGTGGTTTGCCACCGGAGTAAAGATCACGCCGACGGGCGGAACTTACAAGCTTGCCACCACGCAAGGCGAGCAGACGATGGACACGCCGGTGGGATCGCGTCCACTAGTGCGTGAGGCCTCGCTGGATGAATACAAGCAGCATCCTCATTTCGCCACCGAAGAGGAGCCAGTCGCGAAGTTAAGTTTGTTCCCTGGGTTTGATTACAAGAGCGAGCCATACGCGTGGGGCATGGCGATCGATTTGAATTCTTGCGTCGGATGCAACAACTGCATCGTCGCCTGCCAGTCCGAGAACAACATTCCAGTCGTCGGCAAGGAGCAGGTGATGAGGGGCCGGCATATGCACTGGCTGCGCGTCGATGCCTACTACCAGGGCGATCGGGCGAATCCGCGAGCATTCTTTCAGCCGGTACCCTGCATGCAATGCGAGAACGCGCCGTGTGAGCTGGTTTGTCCGGTCGGTGCCACCGTGCACAGCACCGAGGGCTTGAACGACATGGTTTACAACCGCTGCGTGGGCACGCGGTACTGCTCGAATAACTGTCCTTACAAGGTGCGGCGCTTTAACTTCCTGCTCTTCCAGGATTGGGAAACGCCGCAATACAAGATGATGCGTAATCCCGACGTGACGGTGCGAAGCCGCGGCGTCATGGAGAAGTGTACTTATTGTATCCAGCGCATCAATCAGCGCCGCATAGACGCGGAACGGGCAGAGCAACAGATACGGGACGGCGAATTGCAAACCGCGTGCCAGCAGTCTTGCCCGGCCGAGGCGATTATCTTCGGCAATATCAATGATCCGAACAGCCGGGTCGCTAAGCAGAAGTCTCAAACGCTCAATTATTCGTTGCTCGACGATCTCAATACACGGCCGCGGACGACTTATCTGGCGGAAGTCCGCAATCCCAATGCCGAACTGAAGACTTCAGTGGAGCGCAGCTAGAGTATGGACGATCGAACCGATGACGTGACCGTGGGCAGCGCCCCCGTGATTGAACCCGGGTATACCTTTGCCACGGTCACTGACAAGATCAGCGCGATCGTGCTTACCCGTCCCACATCCGTGGCATGGCTCTTCGGTTTTGGCGTTGCATTCCTCCTCACGATGATGATGCTGTATGCCATCGGCTATTTATTCGTGCGGGGAGTGGGAATTTGGGGCGTGAATATTCCTGTTGGGTGGGGCTTCGCCATCGTCAACTTCGTCTGGTGGATTGGAATCGGTCACGCCGGCACTCTGATTTCTGCAATTCTCTTGCTTCTGCGGCAATCGTGGCGTAACTCGATTAATCGCTTCGCAGAGGCGATGACATTGTTTGCCGTGGCCTGTGCCGGCCTGTTCCCGGTGCTTCATTTGGGCCGCCCGTGGCTCGGTTATTGGCTTTTTCCCTATCCCAACACCATGAAGTACTGGCCGCAATTCCGCAGTCCGCTGGTGTGGGACGTATTCGCGGTGTCCACCTACTTCACAATTTCCCTGATGTTCTGGTTTATCGGATTGATTCCAGATCTAGCCACGCTACGCGATCGCTCTGGCAATCGCGCGGCGCAGATCATCTATGGAATTTTGGCCATGGGCTGGCGGGGATCGGCCCGTCATTGGGCTCGTTATGAGACCGCCTACTTGCTGCTCGCCGGCCTGGCTACGCCCCTGGTGCTGTCGGTACATACGGTAGTGAGTTTTGATTTTGCCATCAGCATGGTGCCGGGATGGCACACTACGATCTTCCCGCCATATTTCGTTGCTGGAGCGATTTACTCAGGCTTCGCCATGGTGTTGGTGCTGGCCATTCCGATTCGGAAGTTCTATGGGTTGGAAGACTTCATCACCGAACGCCATTTGCAGAACTCAGCCAAGGTAATGCTCGCAACCGGACTGATTGTCGCTTACGGATATGGAATCGAAGCCTTCATGGGCTGGTACAGCGGTAATCGTTACGATACGTTTTTATTGTGGAACCGTCTGCACGGGCCGTACCACTTCTGGTACTGGATGCTGCTGGTTTGCAATATCGGCATTCCCCAGGTTCTGTGGATTCGCAACCTGCGAAGCAGCCCTGTATGGCTATTTCTAATCTCGTTAGACATTCTCGTTGGCATGTGGCTGGAGCGCTTCGTCATCGTGGTAGTAAGTCTGCACCGCGACTTCTTGAATTCTTCCTGGGGTATGTACTATCCGACACGCTGGGACTGGATGACTTACATCGGAACCATTGGAATGTTTCTTGCATTGATGTTCCTGTTCCTGCGCATCCTGCCCGCGATTTCAATTTTCGAAATGCGCACACTGCTGCCCCAGGCTGAGGTGAAGCCGGAATGAAACGGCTGGCGATCTACGGGATGATGGCCGAGTTCGATACGACGAGCGACCTGGTAGCGGCGGCGCGCCGTACCCACGAAGCTGGCTACCGGAAAATCGATGCCTACAGCCCGTTCCCGGTGGAAGGTCTGGCGGATGAGATGGGATTTCACAAGAATGCCGTGCCACTGGTTGTGTTAGTTGGGGGCGTACTGGGTGCCATATCCGGTTATTTGCTGCAGTACTGGATTTCAGCGGTTACCTATCCCATCAATGTTGGAGGCAGACCGTACAATTCCTGGCCGGCATTCATCGTCGTGACGTTTGAGACGACGATTTTGTTTGCCGGTCTGGCGGCAGTCTTGGGCATGCTGGCACTCAATGGACTGCCCATGCCATACCATCCAGTGTTCAATGTGCCACGGTTTGCATTCGCGACCCGGGACCGCTTCTTCCTGATAATTTTTTCGTCGGATCCAAAGTATGAGACTGCTGGCACGCGGGTGTTCCTGGAGAGCCTGAAGCCGCGGTCCATTTCGGAGGTGCCCAGTTAGCGCCATGCTGAGCTTCCGAAGATTGACGGCTTTTGTGCTTATGGCGCTGCTGTGGCTGGGGGGCTGTCGTCTCGACATGCAAGTACAGCCGCGGTTGAATCCCCTGGCGAAAAGCGATTTTTATCCCGATCAGCGATCGGCCCGGTCGCCGGTCGAGGGAACGGTGGCGCGCGGTGATCTGCGAGAAGACACGTATTTTTACTCCGGAAAGATCGGAAATAATCCTGGCGATTACATGCCGTTTCCGGTGAACCAGGACGTGATGTTGCGAGGACGTGAACGCTTCAATATCTACTGCGCCCCCTGCCATTCCCGGCTGGGCGATGGGAACGGAACGATCGCGCAACGGGGTTTCCGGCGGCCCCCGTCGTTTCACATCGAGCGTCTGCGCAAGGCCCCGCTGGGATATTTCTTTGATGTGATGACAAACGGATTTGGAGCTATGCCGGATTACGCCTCGCAGATTTCGGCCCGCGACCGCTGGTCCATTGTCGCGTACATCAGGGCGCTACAGTTAAGTCAGAACGCCAGCAGCGCGGAGATTCCCGCAGGACAAAAAATGCCATCCGCAATGCCAGAGCAGCGGAGCGGGTTGGATTCGGGTGCGACACCGCCAGCGCGTGCGCCGTCTTCAAAAGATAAAAACACAGAGCAGCGGAAATGAGCGGCCCACGCGTAAACAACGCTGATCTGCTGGCGCCGCCCGTGGTGCAGACCATTCAGCAACGATCACTGGTGGTTGGCGTTGTTTTCGCCGTAATGTCCATCATCGGGCTCCTCATCCGGCCGGGCGAATTTTTCCCGGCATACCTTTTGGGCTTTATGGCGTGGCTTGGCGTAACCCTGGGCTGTCTCGCCATTTTGATGCTGCAGCACATGACCGGCGGAGCCTGGGGTCTGGTAATCCGCCGCATTCTGGAAGCCGGTACTCGCACCCTGCCGCTGATGGCGTTGCTGTTCATTCCGCTCCTGTTCGGAATGCCCAAGCTTTACGTGTGGGCGCGTGCCAGCGAAGTCGCGAGAGACCAACACTTGCAGGAACTCACCCGCGCATACCTCAATTTCAGCGGATTTCTGGGGCGCGCGATCGTTTATTTTGCGATCTGGGCTGTGCTGGCATACCTCCTCAATCGCTGGTCGGACGCGCAAGACAATGCCGCCCTCCCGGACAATACTCACCGTTTCCGTGCCCTGAGCGGGCCGGGCCTGGTTCTGTACGCCTTTTGCATGTCATTCGCGGCGATCGATTGGGCTATGTCTCTCAGCCCTCATTGGATTTCGACCATCTATCCACTGATATTTCTAGTTGGACAAGTTCTTTCTGCTCTGGGCTTCGTGGTCGCGATCGAAACCATACTTTCCCGCTACAAACCAATGTCAGAACTTTTAAAACCAGACCACGTGCATGATCACGGCAAGTTGATTCTCACCTTCGTGATGCTGTGGGCTTACTTCTCTTTCTCGCAGTGGCTGATCATCTGGGCTGGGAATCTGCCTGAAGAAATTAGCTGGTTTGTGCGACGGCTCAACGGCGGCTGGGGCTTTGTCGGTCTCTTCCTAGCCGCGTTCCACTTTGCCGTCCCTTTCGTTTTTCTGCTTTCGCGACAGTTCAAACGAAATCTACCTACATTGATGTGGCTCGCAGTGTGGCTGATGTTCATGCGGGTTGTGGATCTTTTCTGGATGATCGAGCCCACCTTTCATGAGCAGCTCCGTGTGACTGTCTGGGACATAGTGGTTCCGGTTGCGATCGGCGGATTCTGGCTGACATTCTTTTTCCGCAACTTAAAAGGGCGGCCATTGCTGCCGTTGTACGACCCGCATTCGCGGGAGATTTTGGAACCGGCGCATGAGTGATCAAACAATCAGGAATCCGGAGAATTCGGAGCATACGGAATACGAACGAAGCGATCTGAGTGCGAAGGGAATCTTCGGCTTTCTTTTCGGCTTGGCTGTTGCCGGCGTGATTATCCACTTCGTGCTTATTGGGATGTACAGCGTGTTGAATAATTACCAAAAGAATCATCAGCCAGCGCAAAATCCGCTGGCCACTACCACGTACAGCGCAACCCGCGAGCTGAGCCCACGCGACGTACTGAAGTTTCCCGAGCCTCGCCTGGAAGCGAATGAACGTACGGAATTAAATGGCTTTCGCTCCGAAGAAGATCAGAAGTTAAACACCTATGGGTGGGTAGATCAGAAGGAAGGAGTGGTTCACATCCCCATCGAACAGGCCATGCAGATTGTGGCGCAGCGGGGATTGCCGGTACGTCCGCCCAGTGCTTCGCCAGAGCAGGTTTCTGGTGCTCAGCAGAAAAACAAGACAGCGTCAAAGCTTCCTGGGCGGCGCAAGTAAGCTGTCAGGCGGACTATATCGCGAAAGGAAAAACGGTGTGGAGTAAAGCTAAATTGGCAAATCCTGTCTTCATTGGAAGCTTCGTTCTCGTGCTCGCGATTGCAAGTTGGGGGCAAGCGATGCGGGGCGGCGGAATTATGGCACCGCCCGCAAACCAGCGCCCCCCGGGCCTCGCCAATGTCGGAATCGAACAGCGCTTGAACCAACAAATTCCGCAGCATCTGACATTTCATGATGAGACGGGCAAAGCAGTACGCCTGGGCGATTACTTTGGCAAGCGGCCAGTGATCCTCAATCTCGTTTATTACAACTGCCAGATGCTATGCGGCGAAGTACTCAGCGGATTGACGAGTACGCTGCGAGTGCTCAAGTTCGATGTGGGACGGGAATTCGATGTCATCACAGTGAGCTTCGATCCGAGAGAAACCCCCCAAATCGCCGCGGACAAGAAAAAGCAATATCTCGAACGTTATGGGCGCAAGGGTGCGGCACAGGGTTGGCATTTTCTTACTGGGCAGCAGGATGCGATTAGTGAACTCACCAAAGCTGCGGGCTTCCAGTACGAATATGACCCCAGAACCAACCAGTACGCGCACACTACCGCGATCATGGTGCTGACACCCGAAGGCAAGATTGCGCAGTACTACTACGGAGTTGAGTACGCACCAAAAGATCTGCGTTTGGGTCTGATTGAAGCTTCGCAGAACAAGATTGGGAACCTCCTGGATCAGGTGCTGCTCTATTGCTATCACTACAATCCGGCAACCGGAAAATACGGGGCGATCATCATGCGAGTGCTGAGACTGGCGGGCATGGCGACCATCGTTTTTTTAGGCGCTTTCATGATGCTCATGTTTCGTCGTGATCGGGTTCATGACGCCCAAAGGGAGCGATCTAGCTAATCATGTTCGCGAACCTTCCACTCTGGCCTGATCGCGCCTCCAACATGGCGGGCAATGTTGATGCGCTGTTCATTTTCTTGCTGATCTTATGCGGCCTGATGTGCGTGGCGATTTTCATCATGATTTTGGTATTCGCGGCGAAATACCGCCGCCGCAAAGGAGTGGAAGCTGAGCAAATAGAAGGCTCTACAGCTCTCGAACTCACCTGGAGCGGGGTGCCGCTCCTCATCTTTATGGGTATTTTCGCCTGGGGCGCGATTATCTATTTTCAGGAGCGAACTCCGCCTCAGGACTCCGCGGAAATTTACACGGTGGCCAAGCAATGGATGTGGAAGTTCCAGCACATGGAAGGTCAGCGGGAAATCAACGAACTGCACGTGCCGGTAGGCCGCGACGTGAAGATGATTATGACCTCGCAGGACGTAATTCACAGCTTTTATGTTCCGGCATTCCGCATCAAGCAGGACGTGTTGCCCGGCCGCTATACGGTGGCTTGGTTTCGCGCTACGAAAGCCGGCACATATCACCTGTTCTGCGCCGAGTACTGTGGGACATCACACTCCGGAATGATCGGCAGCGTTGTAGTTATGGAACCAGCCCTATATGAGCAATGGCTGAGTGGTGGCCCGGCGGCTCCGTTGCCCCAGGCGGGAAAGCAGTTGTTTATGTCGCTGGGCTGCAGCACGTGTCACCGCCTGGACACTCAGGGCCGCGGTCCTAATTTGGCGAACCTGTACAACCACCCGGTACTGCTCGAGGACGGGCGAACGATCATCGCGGACGACAACTACATTGGCGAATCGATTTTGAATCCGGCGGCGAAGCTCGTCTCCGGCTTCAAGCCAATCATGCCAACTTTTCAGGGAATCATCAGCGAGGAGCAACTGAATGCGCTGGTTGCGTATATCAAGTCACTGAGTCAGCCAACCGAGGGTGAGGCCGGCAGCAGGAACACGCCCGCGGCGTCGCCCAGCGGTCAACCGCAGACTATGCAGGTGCAATAGCATGGCAGCCATACCACTTCCAGGCGCGGAACACGAGAACTATCTCAACAAGGAATATGGCATTCGCTCCTGGTTGCTCACCACGGATCACAAGCGGATCGCGCTGCTGTATTTATTGTCGATCACGTTCTTCTTTTTTATTGGCGGATTCTTTGCCCTTCTCATCCGGCTGGAACTGCTGACGCCGGCAGGCGACCTGGTTCAGGCCGACACCTACAACAAGCTATTCACCATGCACGGCCAGGTGATGGTGTTTTTCTTCCTCATTCCCGCCGTACCCGCTGTGCTGGGAAATTTTCTAATTCCGATCATGATCGGCGCGAAAGACCTGGCGTTTCCACGAATCAATCTGCTGAGCTGGTACATATTCATCATCGGGGGATGTTTCATGCTGTACACGATCCTCACCGGTGGTGCGGATACTGGATGGACCTTCTATACGCCGCTGAGCACCTCGTTTCTCGATACCCATGTGGTGGCTGCGGCGGTGGCTATTTTCATCGCAGGATTTTCCTCGATTCTCACCGGTTTGAACTTTATTGTCACCGTCCATCGGATGCGGGCACCGGGCATGACCTGGTCGCGCCTGCCCCTATTTGTATGGGCCAACTATGCGACGAGCATTATTCAGGTGCTGGGCACTCCGGTGCTGGCGATCACTTTGGCGTTGGTCGCACTGGAACGGCTATTCCATTTCGGCATTTTCGATCCGCAGAAAGGCGGCGACCCGCTGCTGTTCCAGCATCTCTTCTGGTTCTACTCGCATCCGGCGGTATACATCATGATTTTGCCGGGCATGGGTGTGGTTAGCGAGATCGTGGCTTGCTTCTCGCGTAAACGCGTTTTCGGCTATAAATTCATGGCCCTCGCTGTAATTGCAATCGCGGTGTTCGGATTCCTTGTCTGGGCGCACCACATGTTTGTGGCTGGAATATCTCTCTACGCCGCGCTGGTTTTCTCGTTGTTGAGCTATCTGGTTGCCGTGCCCTCGGCCATCAAGGTCTTCAATTGGACCGCGACCATGTATAAGGGCTCCATCTCCTACACGACCCCCATGCTGTACGCCTTCGGCTTCATCGGTCTGTTCACCATGGGCGGCCTGACCGGACTGTTTCTGGCTGCGCTGGGTCTGGACGTGCACGTCACGGATACCTATTTCGTAATCGCCCATTTCCACTACATCATGGTCGGTGGAATGGTGATGGCTTACATCGGCGGCTTGCACTTTTGGTGGCCGAAAATTTCCGGCCGCATGTATCCCGAAAGCTGGGGACGACTTGCGGCGCTTACGATTTTTATTGGATTCAACCTGACGTTCTTCCCGCAATTCATCCTTGGTTATCTTGGGATGCCGCGTCGTTATTGGCAATACTCTCCCGAGTACCAGGTTCTGAATGTGCTTTCGACAGCGGGTTCGACGATTCTGGCTGTGGGCTACGTGCTCCCCATGGTCTATTTCCTTTGGTCAATGCGCTACGGCAAGGTTGCTGACGAAAATCCGTGGGGAGCTGCTGGATTGGAATGGATGACTGCATCTCCGCCGCCAACATTCAATTTTGATGAGACTCCCGAAGTGACCTGGGAAGCCTACAACTACGGCGAGGCCAAGGAGGTCCCTGTTGAGCGATAGCGCGACCGTGGCCGACCACAACCCCGCTCTGCAACACCACTTTGCCGATATGGAGCAGCAGCAGCAAGCCGCCACCATGGGCATGTGGGTGTTCCTCATCACTGAGATCATGTTCTTTGGCGGAATGTTCCTCGCCTACATGGTCTACCGCTACATGTATTACGCCGCCTTCGTAGCGGGCAGCCAGGCGATGGACTTCTGGTACGGAACCATTAATACGATTGTGCTGATCTGCAGCAGTTTGACCATGGCGCTTGCGGTCCGGGCCTCGCAAGTGGGTCAGCGCAAAGCGCTGGTGGCGCTGTTGATCGTCACCATGCTATTTGGCTGCGCCTTCATGGGAATCAAGGCGATCGAATACACCGGTCACTGGAGGGATCACCAGTTCCCGGGAGCTAGCTTTCATTTTGAGGGTCCAGACCCGCAGCACATCGAAATTTTCTTTTCACTCTACTGGGCGATGACCGGGTTCCACGCGCTTCACATGCTGATCGGAATCGTCGTTGTAGGATTTATTACTTTTTACGCCTGGCGGGGAAGGTATGGCCCCGATTATCACAATCCGGTCGAGAACGTTGGACTGTATTGGCATTTCGTCGATATTGTGTGGATCTATTTGTACCCGCTACTTTATCTGATCAGCCACAAACATACGGGGTGAGGAATCATGTCAGCACATGTCGTTCCTAAGAAGACCTATATTACAGTCTGGGGCATTCTGATGATCCTGACCGTGGTCACCGCCCTTGTATCAAGGATAGACCTTGGACACCTCAGTGCCATCGTCGCGCTCGCTATCGCGACCGGCAAAGCCTTGCTGGTCGTGCTCTTCTTCATGGGGGTGAAATACATTAACCAAAAAATGACGATCGTAGTGATCGTTGCGGGCATTTTCTGGCTGGCGATCTTAATGGTTCTCAGCATGGCCGATTACGGCACCCGGCTCTGGTCGTGAACCGCGAACGGACGCCATATCCCAACATGCGATATACTCCGCCGTCGGCTGCAAATATTGCTTGGCGGTGAGGTGACCTATGGCATTTTGCAATTCTTGTGGCGCGCCCCTAGAACCAGCAGCGAGATTCTGTCCGAAATGTGGTAAAGGAGCACCCGTATCCGCGGCACCGTCAACTCCTGCTTCTGCGGCCGCCGTAAAGCCGGCACAGGCTAGCAGCGCCGTCAAAATCGTATTGATCGTAGTGGCCGTCATCATTGGATTGGGCATTCTGGGCATGGTGACCTCCGCGTTTTTTGCCTGGAGAATTGCAAAACATACCCATATTTCGAGCCGAGGAGACAAGGTGAGGGTTGAGACTCCATTCGGCACGGTGGAGAGTACGCAAAATTCAGATGAAGCGGCCCGTAACATCGGCGTGGATGTATACTCTGGGGCGCGTGCGTTAAAAAGCAGCGCGGGCGCTGTAACGTTTGGCGGAATGAAGACAGCCGGAGCTGAATTTGAGACTAGCGACCCGCCAGAAAAGGTTGCGGAATTTTACAAGCAAAAGTTTCCCGGCGCGATGGTGAGCACGCAAGGCGATGACCAGTACAGTATTGTGTCCAATGAGAAGAATCGTGTGGTAACAATCAATATCGAATCCCAAGATGGAAAGACACGCATAAACATCGCTAATGTCACCGGCAAACCGTCTGATCAAAGCCAATAGTCGCCTCCCCACATGCAGGACAGGTTTGCAGACCTCGCTCGAGCCGCCAAGTCGGTCAGCGTCAATTCCGAAGAGCTGGCCGTTGCTCTGCGCCGGAGTGTTAGCGGCGAAGTGCGATTCGATGACGGTAGCCGCGCTCTCTACGCCACGGATGGTTCCAACTATCGCCAAGTCCCAATTGGCGTCGTACTTCCACGCAATGCCGATGATGTAATCGCAGCGGGCGCCTTATGCCGGCAATTTGGCGCGCCTCTTCTGTGCCGCGGTGGCGGAACCTCCCTAGCTGGGCAATGTTGCAACGTCGCGGTCATCCTGGATTTTTCCAAATACATGGCCGGAATCTTGGAGGTGGATCCTGTCCGCCGCATTGCACGCGTGCAGCCGGGTGTGATTCTCGATCATCTTCGCGCCGCGGCCGAGAAGCACCAACTCACCTTTGCGCCCGATCCGGCGACTCACAACCGCTGCACCCTGGGTGGAATGATTGGCAACAATTCCTGCGGCGTTCACTCCGTGATGGCGGGCAAGACCGACGACAACATCGATGAACTGGAGATCCTGACCTACGACGGCCTGCGCATGAAGGTCGGCCAGACTAGCAGCGATGAGCTGGAAAGAAACATTGCTGAAGGTGGCCGTCGTGGCGAGATCTATGCCAAGCTGGGAGCCATTGCTTCCACCTACGGCGATCTGGTCAGGCAGCGCTATCCCAACATTCCTCGACGAGTCTCCGGGTACAACCTGAATTACCTACTACCCGAGCATGGCTTTCATGTGGCGCGATCCCTGGTTGGCTCGGAGGGCACTTGCGTGACGGTACTGGAAGCAACCTGCCGTTTGGTGGAGAGCCCGCCGCAACGCGTTCTGCTGGTCGTTGCTTATCCCGACATTTATCAGTGCGCCGACCGTGTGCCCGACATCATGGCGCACAAGCCGATTGGTCTGGAAGGAGTGGACGATCTGTTGGTTGAATATACGCGCCGCAAGGGCATTAACTCCGAGGGACTGGGCCTGTTGCCGCAAGGCGGAGGTTGGCTGTTTGTGGAGTTCGGCGCTAATACTCTGCCCGAGGCCGAGGCCCAAGCCCGCGGGTTGATGCAGGCTCTTGGACGAGGCCCCACCCCGCCCAACATGCGTTTGTTCAACGATAGGCAGCAGGCAAGAAAGGTGTGGGACGTCCGCGAGTCCAGTCTCGGCGTGATTTCACACGTGCCCGGAGAACCGCTGAGCTGGGAGGGATGGGAAGATTCCGCAGTCGCGCCCGAAAGACTTGGCAAGTATTTGCGGGATCTGCGAAAGCTGATGGATGGCTATGGATATCGCGGCGTGCTTTACGGGCATTTCGGGCATGCCTGTGTCCATACCCGCATCAACTTCGATTTGGAGACGGGGGAAGGAATCCGTAAGTACCGGCAATTTGTAGAGGAAGCAGCAGATCTTGTAGTCAGCTACGGGGGATCGCTCTCTGGAGAACACGGTGACGGTCAATCTCGAGCGGAACTATTGCCGAAAATGTTTGGGACAGAACTCGTACAAGCATTTCGCGAGTTCAAAGCAATCTGGGATCCGCAGTGGAAGATGAACCCCGGCAAAGTTGTCGAACCTTACCGGCTCGACGAGAATCTGCGCCTCGGATCTGATTACCGTCCCTGGCAGCCAGAGACCCATTTTCGTTTTCCTGAAGACCATGGAAGCCTGGCGCGAGCAACTCTGCGTTGCGTGGGCGTGGGTAAGTGCCGGCAATATGACGGTGGAGTGATGTGCCCCAGCTTCCGCGTGACTCGCGAGGAGGAGCATTCAACTCGCGGACGGGCTCACTTGCTTTGGGAGATGACCAAAGGAGAAATCATTAGAGACCGATGGTGCGACGAGCGCATCAAGCAGTCGCTCGATCTTTGTCTCTCCTGCAAAGGTTGCAAGAGCGATTGTCCCGTTGGCGTAGACGTCGCCACCTACAAAGCGGAATTCCTCTCCCATTACTATGACGGTCGGGTGCGTCCCCGAAGCGCCTACGCGTTCGGCAACATCGACATCTGGGCGCGGCTGGCTTCGAATGCGCCCGGCCTGATGAACCTCACTACGCAATTGCCGGTCCTGCGCGATATTGCGAAGCTCGTTTCGGGGATGCCACGCGGGCGTAGTATCCCGGCTTTTGCTTCGCAGACGTTTAAACAATGGTTCAGACGCCGCTCTCCTCGCGATATTGACAATCCGCCCGTCGTCCTGTGGCCGGATACCTTCACTAATTACTTTCTGCCGGATACTGCAAAGGCCGCAGTGGATGTTTTAGAAGCGGCTGGCTTCCGCGTAGTGGTGCCGGAGAGCAGTCTGTGCTGCGGGCGTCCTCTTTACGATTTCGGCATGCTTAATCGAGCCAAGGCTTTGCTGACCAAACTTCTGGATACCCTCGCGCCGGAGATTAACGCGGGCATTCCGATTGTTGGACTGGAGCCAAGCTGTGTCGCGGTGTTCCGCGATGAATTGATCAATCTTTTCCCCAACCATGAACGCGCTCGCCGGCTGTCGCAGCAAACATTCCTGCTAAGCGAATTCCTCGAGAAGCATGCCAAGAACTTTGAGCTGCCTCGATTCGACCGCAGGGCCCTGCTGCACGGTCATTGTCATCACAAGTCCATCATGAAGATGACGGACGAAGAGGCTGTCCTGCGCCGCATGGGCGTTGACTTCCAAACGCCCGCCCCTGGTTGTTGCGGCATGGCAGGATCGTTCGGGTTCGAGAAAGACAACTATGATGTGTCTTTGGCAATCGGTGAACTAGAACTTCTGCCTGCTGTCCGGAGTGCGCCACCAGAGTGGCTTATCATCGCGGATGGTTTTAGTTGCCGTGAACAGATTGCGCAGGGTACCGGCCGTCGTGCAGTCCATCTCGCCGACATCATTCGGATGGCATTGCGAGGATCCCCTGAAGCGCGGACTAACCCCATAAAATGAAGGCTGCACGGTACTTCATGCCTTGGCTTTTGCGTCAGCGCCGGCATTGCGTGCTTTAAGGAACACACCTTGGAAGCTATTGAAAACAAGTGCTTTAGCTTGTTTACTCTAACTGCTCGCCATCATCGTCTGCTTTCTGTGACAATATAAGCGGTTCTCCAGCACCGAAGCGACTACCTAACACTCAGCTGGCGTCTTCACCCCGGCCATTTTGAAGAAATCGGGTTACGCCATGGAACGCGAAACTAGTCCCGCCATCTTGAAGGAATCGGTACAGCAGCCAAGCACGGGTCTGGCGCCTGGCCCGCTTAGAGTCGCCACGACATCGGATGCCGCGTTGCAAGGTTCGATCCTGGTTCTTATCCAATTTGATGTTTGCGAGGAAATCCGACTCGACGAACTTCGTAAAATCTTCGGTGCGCGTACAGCGGAGGCGAGTTTTAAACATCCCGCGCCGGGATACGTGCGCTATCAACGGGCCCCAGTAGTCGAGCCCATCGAACCACTGGTGCTGGAAAGTGGCGAACGGCTGGATGGACAGATCAAGTATTACGACTATGGCGTACTGAGTGTCGTATTCGAACTGCCGTTTTCCGGTGATTGGGAAACCCTGGTCCGCCTGGCGGGCCGCTGGGTGTGGGACACCGAATTTGCCAGTCTAGCCACCAAAATTGCTAAACAGAAACTGGAGCGCGCCGCTCCCGCTCTCGTGAAGCCGTATACCGAATGGCTGAACGAAGACTACTTCATTTTCCATGTGCGCGAAATTGCGGGTGCTCCATCGGCTGCCGATGTGCTGTCTGCAAATGGAGACCAGATTGCGCAAATCGTTCGCGGAGAAACGTCAAGACTCTCCGATGGCGAGCGTCAGGAGATTCTACAATCACGCATTTCTTACTATCCTAATGATTTGACAGTGATCGGCTGGAATGGAGCATTTCTTTATGACAGCGCCACTGGCGCGGAGACCGCCATTCAGCTCCTGGAGTATGCCAATTCGCAGCTTCTTGAATTCCGCCATTATGACGAGCTACTCAGCCGTCAACTCGAGGGTGTGTACGATTTTCTGGAGCATGGCGGAACCGGAATGTTCGCACGATGGAAAACCGCTCGCGCGGCTTCAAAGCTGCATACCGTTCTGCTGGATGTAACGGAGCTGACGGAGCGTGTTGATAATGCCATCAAGTTTCTGAGCGATATGTTTTCGGCCCGTCTCTACAAGGTTGCCGCGTCCAAGATCGGCGTGCCGGACTACAAAGACCTGGTAAACCAGAAATTGCGGACCGCGGAGGAGCTCTACCGCTTCATGGTGGACCAGTTCCATCAGAGCCGGGCATTCTTTCTTGAATTGCTGGTGGTGATTATTTTGATCATTGACCTGATTTTCCTCTTTCGTGGCAAGGGCGCCTAAAGAATTACCGGACTAAGGCAGCCTGGCCAAGCCAGCACCGCGTTCGCTCCCACCGCCAAGCTGGGCCTGCTAGAATCTCCAGTCCAATCGTCAGGAGGGGTAATGCGCGGTCTGACTGGCAAGCGTGTCCTCATCACTGGAGGTGCGAGCGGGATCGGCGCCGCTACCGCCGCGCGTTTTCTGGAAGAGGGCTCAGCTGTGTGTGTGCTCGACCGGGACGCCAAAGGGCGACAGCAGATCCAGCGCCAGTTGCCGGACCTCGCCGGCACCGTCGATGCCGACGTTTCTAACCGGAAGCAGGTACAAGCTGCGTTTACTGATGCAGTCAGGATCATGGGTGGGGTCGACGTCGTTATTAACAACGCGGGGATCAGCATTCGCCACAACTTCCTCGACATCACTTCTGAAGAATGGGACACGGTAATCGCCGTCAATCTGACTGGCGTGTTCTATGTCGCGCAGACTGCGGCACGCCACATGTGGGAGCGAGGCGTCGGAGTGATCCTGCAAACAGCTTCCACCAACGGCATCATGGGTTATCCGTATTACGCCGACTATAACGCCACCAAGGCCGGCGTGATCGAGTTGACGCGATCGATGGCGCTGGAACTTGCACCCAAGATCAGAGTCTGCGCCGTCGCGCCGGGCTACGTGCTCACACCCATGCAACGCGCCGAGTACAGTGACGAAATGCTCGACGAAGTAAATCGTAAAATCCCGCTGCGCCGGCACGCTAAGCCGGAGGAGATCGCGGCGTTGTTTGCATTTTTAGCTTCCGACGATGCGGCGTACATGACTGGCCAGGTGTACACCATTGATGGAGCTGAAACCGCGGGAAGCCTGGCCAGCCGGTAAGAACCTGACAAAATGGGGAGTGCGCCGAACAGCTCGGGCTTATTGAAGGGCAAGGTTATCCTCATCACAGGCGGTGCTTCAGGCATTGGGCGCGCTACAGCCTTATTGTTTGCACGAGAGGGCGCGGCGGTAATGATCGCTGACGTTATTGAGGAAGCTGGACAGGCTGTCGCTCAGGAGATTGTCGGCAACGGGGGCAGGGCGCTCTTCGAAAGCGCCGATGTCACGCGCGCTGCGGATTGTGAGCGGATGCTAAATCGGGTATCGCGAGAATTCGGTCCTATCCATGTGCTCTTTAACAATGCCGGAATCATAAGACGTGCTTCAATACTTGAACTTAGCGAAGAAGATTGGGACCGCGTGATGACGGTGAATGTTAAGTCCATTTTTATTCTTTCGCGGCAGGTCATCCCGCTCATGGCGCACGCCGGCGGAGGCTCAATCATCAACATGGCTTCAGGTTGGGGATTGGCCGGTGGGCCGCGCGCAGCTGTGTACTGCGCCTCAAAAGGGGCGGTCGTACTGCTGACCAAGGCGATGGCCATTGACCATGGTCCGCAAAATATTCGCGTAAACTGCATCTGCCCTGGCGATACCGACACTAACATGCTACGAAATGAGGCGCAGCAACTCGGTGAATCGAGCGATAATTTCCTGGCCGAAGCCGCGAGGCGCCCGTTGGGGCGCGTCGGGAAACCCGAGGAGATCGCCCAGGCAGCGCTTTATCTGGCGAGCGATGCATCTTCGTTCGTGACCGGAACTGCGCTGGTAGTGGACGGCGGGGGGCTAGCTGGCTCTATCTGATTGTCCACTGATTCGCGCCATCGAAACTATGCGCCTAGTCAATAAAGTCGCACTTATCACCGGCGGAACCTCAGGAATAGGCGAGGTCACGGCTCTTTTATTTGCCAAAGAGGGCGCGAAGGTCGCCATTACTGGACGGAATGAAGAACGAGGAAAGACGGTTGCCGAACGGATCCTGAACGATGGCGGAAAGGCGATCTTCATTCGTACAGATGTTCGGAAAGCTGAGGACTGCCGTCGTGCCGTCGAACAAACCCTGAGTACCTTCGGACATTTAGACATCCTTTTCAACAACGCTGGCGTTTTCTATGCGCATACAGCGCTTGACTGTTCCGAAGAAGAGTGGGACTTGCAGGTTGACATCAATCTGAAAGGCACGTTTTTGATGTCGAAATTTGCATTGCCTGGCATGATCGCACAAGGCAGCGGCGTGATTATTAACAACAGTTCGGGCTGGGGAATCGTTGGTGGCGATTCCGCCGTAGCATACTGTGCCTCGAAAGGTGGCGTCGTGCTGCTCACCAAGGCTATGGCTATTGATCATGGCCGTCAGGGAATTCGCGTCAACTGCATTTGTCCGGGGGACGTGGACACTCCAATGCTGCCGGAAGATGCGCGCCTGCGAGGATTGGACTGGAATTCGTATCTCGCCGGGTGCGCCAACCGGCCTCTGGGTAGGATTGGTACGGCGGATGAAATTGCGAAAGCCACGCTGTTCCTCGCTTCCGACGATTCGTCATTCATGACAGGCACTGCTTTGGTGGTAGATGGTGGCGGGACGGCAGATTGAAAACACTGCTGTTTAAAATTGATGACACAAGCGCTCAAGACTCGAAATCGCACTCGCTCGCAACAATGGTTCGAGCGGGCGCAGCAATCGCTGGTTGAAGGCGTAAATTCGCCTTCGCGCGGGGCAGCAGTCTACAAGTCCGACCCCATAGTGCTGGAACGTGGACGCGGTTCGCGCGTCTGGGATGCCGACGACAACCAGTACATCGACTTCATGATGTCCTTCGGCGCGCTCATTCAGGGCCACGCGCATCCCAAGCTGGTTGAAGCAGTCTCGCAGGCTATGGCCGAGGGCTCGCATTTTGCGGCGGTTACTTCTGCCGAGGTCGAAGCGGCGGAACGTTTCCGCAGGATGGTGCCGTCTGCGGAGGTAGTCCGATTCACCAATACCGGCAGCGAAGCCACCATGCTGGCGTTGCGGCTGGCGCGAGCCCATACGCGGCGTACCAAATTCCTTAAGTTCGAGGGTCACTATCACGGGTGGTACGATCCTTATCTTTTGAATAGTCACAGCCATTCGCCGGCGGAAATTGGCGCACCAGAAAACCCTACCAGGATTCCGGACTCGCAAGGAATTCCTTCCAGCACGTTTGATGAAGTTGTTCTCGCCCCATGGAACGATATAGCCGCACTGGAACGCCTTATGCGTGAACACGGAAGTGATTTGGCCGCGGTCATCACGGAGCCGATCATGGCCAACATGGGGTGCATACTGCCGCGCGAGCGCTATCTCGATCGTCTGCGCGAACTCACGCAAGACTACGGCGTGTTGTTAATTCTCGATGAAGTTGTTACCGGCTTCCGCTATGCGCCGGGCGGATGCCAGGAGTATTACAGCATTCATCCCGACATCAGCACTTTCGGCAAGGCGCTAGGCGCAGGATTCCCGATCGGAGCAGTGGCCGGGCCACGTGCCATCCTGGATCGCATGCGTTGGAGCGACAACATGGTTCTGCACTACGGCACCTTCAATGGTCACAGGCTCACCATGAAGGTAGTTGCCGCCAATCTTGACCTGCTTTCCGCGGAGGGAACTTATCGCAAGCTACACGCTATTGGCGATGCCGCCATTGCGGGATTACGTGAGGTGTTTCGCCGGCGCAAACTGAAAGCCATCGTGCAGGGCTTTGGCCCCATGTTTCAGATCTATTTCACTGAGCGCGACGCTATCCATGACTATCGCGAGTATTGCAAACATGTAGATACTGGCCGCTATGCTCGTTTTGTCCAACTGCTGCTCGAACACGGCATCTATATGACACCTTCTAACGGCCTGCATTGGATCATCTCCACCGCCCATACCGAGAGTGATGTCGCCACACTCGTGCAAGTGGCCGAGCAGGCCTGCGCCGAACTCTCGTGAAGGCTACAGTCTTCATCGGTGGCGGCCGCATCACAGGAGCGCTGCTGGCCGGGTTGCGGCTTACCGGATATAAGATTCCGATAATTGTTCATGACCGCCATGCCAGTAAGCTGCGGCAGCTTCGCAAGAGGTATGACGTGATCAGCGAACCCGACCTTCATCGCGCTGTTGCCCAGGCGCATATGTTGATCATAGCCGTTCGGCCTGACGGGGTTGATGATCTGTTGAAAAAGATCGGGAAAGTTCACTGTGACGCGATTGCAGTCAGCCTCGCAGCCGGTATCCCGCTCTCAAACTTGCGATCGCGGCTTGGCTCGCGGACGCGCTGGGCGAGAGTAATGCCCAGCCCCGTATGCCGCAGCGGACGAGGGTTGGCGGCCGTAACGTTCGAGCGAAACATGTCCAAAGCAGCACGACGGGAAATCATAAGCTTCTTCAGTCACGTAGGAAAAGTTCTAGAGATTCCGGAAGACAAGTTCGACGCCTTCACCGTTACTTACTCTTCCAGTCATGGATATCATGCGCTGGCTGCACTTGCTGGAGCAGCTCAAAAGTTGGGGCTGGACCAAAAGACAGCGCTCACAGCAGCGGCGCATGCTCTGGCGGATGGAATTGTCTCGTGGCGAGAAGGCAACATCTCATTGGATTACTTGCTGCGCGAAGCGGCCACTCCTGGCGGAATCGCAGCGACGGTGATGGCGATCATGGAGGAACGCGGCTACCCCGGTATTGTTGAACTTGGTTTGCGTGCCGGCATAAAACGCGCAGGGGCAAACGCGAAATAGAGCTAGCTAGAATCCCGCGCCAACCGTTCTTCCGATCAGGCGAATCAGGCGCACGACACGATACAGGGGAAAAACTGCTGCCGGTAGCCGAACTGTCTCCCATTCTCCCGTGCTGGGGGTAACGGCTAGCCGCAAACCAAAGCGAGTTTTGTCACGACGGCGTTCTCGAAGACGCATCATCAAACGAAAATAATCCACTGACTCAGTGTTGTACTCCGAACTCTGAACTAATAAGTGACGAATTTCCCGAGCCAAAGGCTCCATTTGCGGATCATTGGCAACATCGGCCGGAAGGAGACGCGGTGCCACCCTCCACAAGTTCTGTGTCAGCCAGAAACTAATTGCAAGAATCGGACGCCTAATGCCCGAGCCTCATCCCACACCAACTCGTAGTCGATTGCCTGCGTTCGTATGGTTTCAGCGATGTCTCGAAGCCAGGACAGTCGCCCCCAACGATGTTTTGCCACATGAACACAAAGCACAAGCAAGAGGTCTTCAGATGAGAGGGAACGAATCTTCTTCCCGCCTAACTCGAGGCTGGAAGCTCGTTCGAAAAGCTTATCCATTTGAAAATCGATGG
Source organism: Acidobacteriota bacterium (assembly GCA_003225075.1). Lineage (GTDB taxonomy): Bacteria > Acidobacteriota > Terriglobia > Terriglobales > Acidobacteriaceae > Gp1-AA124. The sequence goes on from QIAP01000039.1 coordinate 35,826, forward strand.
CATAAAAACGAGGCAGAATGCGCCATTTTAGTTCGAGCAGGTTCCTACCCGCGGGTCCGTCAAAGGCCAGTTCATATCCCGATCCAAGATAAGTGCCCTCCTGCGCTCTAGTCAGTGCCATGACCGGGGAATAACCCAGCTCGCGAACCGCCGTCCTGGCACGGACCAGATCAGCTGCATCGATGAGAACATCCAGATCAGAAAATTGCCGGAGTGCGACATCCTGGTACAGGGATTCCGCCAGTACCGGGCCTTTGTATGGGATGGCGGCGATTCCGTGCGACTCCAGACATTCCAAAACCCTGATCAGGTCGTGTGTAAGGCGCAGGTTTTTCTGCGTATTTCGTCGATAGAACTCGGATAATCGCTCAAGTACTCCGCGCGGAACGTTTCCAGGAAAAGGGCACAAGCCGCGATAAAGCGCGGGCATGACATCGTGATGCTCTGCCAGGCGAGTGACTTCGCCCCAGTCCAGCGACTGCTGTAGCGCAGCGTGGATATGCTCGGAGCGATCAGCGTCTCCAGCACAACAGGCCAGCAGCAAGTAAATTCATCACTGGAGACAATACCCTGACTGGAAGGTTTCTCGATTGGACGCACTAGTGCCGACGACAGTTGGGCCATGGCAGTAACATCTTTACTTCTTGTGCGCTGTCCCCAAATCTAAGAGGGGAGACTCGGGCAGCGCACACTATAATAGAGACACTTTCGCAACATCCTGGGATGAATGCATTACTTGGTGCGAGCCAGTCCTCGCGCAGATTCGAAAGCATGCAAAGCATCGTATTCGATTCCGTGAGCAAGGCATTTCGCCATCGTCCCGCCCTGTTTAATTGGATGGGCAGGGAGCGGAAGGGAGAGACACAGGCGCTAGATGATCTGTCGCTCAGCATCCCTCCTCGAAAAATTCTGGTCCTGCTGGGACCGAATGGGAGCGGGAAGACTACTACGCTTAAGCTCATTTCGACCATGCTGCTGCCCGATTCTGGACGAGTCCTGGTCGAAGGCTCCGACACGCGCCGGGAAGGGGACCGTGTCCGCCGACATGTAGGGTTCGCGGTATCTACCGAGAGATCGTTTTTCCCCCGCCTTTCCGCTCGAGAGAACCTCGACTTCTTTGCAACTTTGGATGATGTTCCACGGCGCGAGCGGACGGACAAGATTGACCAGGTAATTGGGCTTACTGGGCTGGTCGAATCCGCCGACACCCTGGTCATGAAATTTTCCACCGGGATGTATCAGAGGCTCGGCATGGCGCGCGCCCTGATCAAGAAGCCCTCTGTGGTTTTGTTGGACGAACCAACTCGCAGTCTCGATCCTGGTTCCGCGGTACATTTCTGGGAAACGGTCCGGGAGTTGCCGGATCTGGGTTCGACCGTGATTCTGGCCACCCATAGCTTTTCAGAAGCTGCGGCGGTGGGCGACTTAGTAGCCGTGCTCTATCGAGGAACGTTGGCCGGCTCTCTCCTGCTTTCAACCAATACCGGCATTGACGATTTGCGGGAGTTCTATTTTCGAACTACTGGTGAGTTGGAGCAAGTCCCGGAAACGGAAACGGCAGTAGGAGGGCGGTGTTGAACTGGGCCTCATTGCTGGACAAGCTGCTTGCCATTGTTCGGCGGGACTTGCTCACCTCAATTCGCTATCGCACCGGTTTTATCCTCACCGCCGCCGGCGCGCTGGCGGAACTAGCCGCTTTTTACTATTTGTCGCGTGCGATTGGTCCCGGCTTTCGTCCTGAAGGAGTGGACTACTTCCCCTTTCTTCTTGTAGGTACAGGTTTCTATACATTCCTGGTGATGGGAGTGCACGCATTTCTCGCTACCGTCCAGGAAGCTCAGCAAAACGGCACCCTGGAAGTCCTGATGACGACCGCGACTCCTTCTCAAATATTGGTGTTTCTGAGTGCGATTTCAGCTTTTGCGGGCAATACCGTCAGCTTGTTTTTTTATCTGCTCGCCGGATTGCTGCTGTTTGGAGCACCACTACATCCCAATATCACCGGCTGCGTGGTGATCTTCGTACTTTCCCTGACGATCGCCATCGCCTTGGGTATTTTTGCCGCCGCTTTACAGTTGGCCATCCAGAAAGGTTCAGCCGTCGTATGGGCGCTGGGCTCAGGAGTGTGGTTTCTGACGGGAACCATGTTTCCGGTCACAACCTTGCCGGCAGGGCTGCGGTTTATCTCCGGGTTCATTCCGATCACTCACTCTCTCGAAGGCATGCGCTCGGCGTTGCTGCGAGGCGCACCGTTCTCCGTGCTGGCTCACGAAATTGTGGTGCTCACATTATTTTCTCTGGTGCTTTTGCCATTGAGTCTCGCAATCTTCTCGTACACGCTGCGTCGTTCCCGCTTGGAGGGAACTCTTTCCTTTTACTGATGTCCTGGCGTGTTGGTGAGACGCCTGTTGCGCAACATTTTGTCCTTCGCTAATGATTCGGAACTAGTGAAACTGATATTTCGGTCTGCTTTCGATTTTGTCACCGACGTCGCGGTGCGCCGGCTGACGTTCTTTCCGGATGAGCGTGTTTGGGATCTGATCGAGTAGAAGAGGGGAATCCCGCGAAAAATTCAATGGCTGACAAGTACATTGCCAGAAGCTCGGAGATCGCGGCCCGCATGATGGGCGGCGAAATGATGATCATGTCAGCGGCGGATTCCACCTTTTTTACCTTGAATGAAGTCGCCTCCTTAATATGGCAGGCGGCCGATGGCTGTACTTCACTTTTCGAGATCGTCGATGAAAAGATCTGCCCCGAGTTTGACGTGGATCCCGACTCAGCGCGTCGCGACGCGGAACAATTCGTAGATGAGCTGTCGAAACATGGTATTTTGCTGATCTCGGACAAGCCGATAGCCGTTCCGTCTTTCCCCACCTCGGAGGCGCAATGAGTTTGATGGCGGAGATAGCCACTAAGGCCTTGGATCTAAATATCCCCATCGATGTGCATATTGACGTCACCTACCGCTGTAACGAGCGCTGCGTCCACTGCTATCTCGATCACGACGACCATGGCGAATTGAATACTATAGAAATCAAGGACATCCTCGACCAACTCGCCGACGCCGGCGTCTTCTTTCTGACTTTCAGTGGCGGCGAAGTTTTCATGCGTCGCGATTTTCTCGAACTGGTGGCTTACGCTCGCCAGCTTCAGTTCAATGTCAAGGTGAAGACCAACGCGGTTATGATTCGCGAGTATGAAGCTCAATGGTTGAAAGCCCTTGGAGTTGAGCAGATCCAAATCAGCGTGTACTCGCATCGTCCCGAAATCCACGACGCTATTACGAAGCTGCCCGGTTCGCTTAAGCGAACCATTAAAGCGATTCGGTTTCTGAAACTTCAAGGACTTAAGGTCACGATGGCGAATGTGTTGATGACAGCCAACATGTTTGATCATGCTGGAGTTCAGGCGCTCGCAAAAGAACTGGACGTCATTTTACGCTCTCGACCCGACAATTACCCCGAAGATGGACGGGGACATGTCAATTCTGAACCTGCGTATTCCGGGCAGCGAACTTCGCCAGGTTTTCCGCAATGAGTCCTTGATAGGCAATGTGCAGGAATTCTGCGCTCCGCCCCAACCAGCGAGCGAGGACGAGCTGGAGAGTTTTCCTTGCAGCGTCGGACACACGGCTTGCTATATTTCTCCCTACGGTGATGTCTTTCCGTGCGTGCAATTTCCTCTGCCCAGCGGCAATGTACGACGGCAGAAATTCCTCGATATCTGGAGATACTCGCCGCAGTTAGCTGATGTGAGCTCGATTCGCGCCAAGAATCTGCCGGTTTGTTCAACTTGCTCGCACGTAGGCAGTTGTACACGATGCCCGGGGCTGGCTTACATGGAGGGCAACATGCACGGTCCTTCCACTGCTGACTGCGAAAAATCGTTTCAGCGCACCGGAATCCCCTCCGCCAACATGCTTCGTAAGAGTAAGCTGGCTTCAACCGCCCAACTTGTGCAGATACAGCCGTTAATGATGTAGTCTCTGGGTTGAATCTCCTCTCGATCTCAACCGCAAGTGCTGGCGTACTGTTACTTTAGTGGTGCGTAATCCAGCGTCGATCGCGTCATCGCCCCTAGTTACAGCGTAAAATTTGAACAAGACGTGTTTTATGACGAGTTCTGCCGACAACGCTGAAACACCCCGGCGCATGACCCGCGTTCGATGGGAAATTCCCATCAGGGTCACCAGTCTCAATGCTGGCCACCCATTCGCAGAGCGAGGCCAGACGCTGGTGGTCAATCCACAAGGGTGCGGAGTTCGTCTTTCGTGTGCACCAGAAGTCGGCACCGCCGTTCAATTGGACGGTCTGCCCGGCGTGGGGAGCGTGACCGCTCGCGTGGCCAATTGCCTGGCTCTTGGAACGGATGGCAAGTTTTGGCTGGTTGGGCTGGCATTGAATGAGCCGGGAAATGTCTGGGGTGTGCAGTCTCCGCCCGCGGACTGGGGAACTGCGTCTGCGAGAATCTTGCCTTCAGCGGCTACTCCCGATCCCAAGAAGAAACAAAACTGGCCTTATTCCCAATTTTCCCGCAAGGGAGAATTCCATCCGGGCAGAAAATAATCTCAACCGGCAAGCAATGGGGTTTTGGCTGCGATTCTTTAGCCGCGACCAGCGGCATGCGCGGCAAACTGCGGCACTACGGGTAAGGCGCGAATTAATTCCTGGGTGTAGCGGTGCTCAGGACTCCGGAAAATGCCTGCTGCGTCGCGGCACTCCACAATCTGACCTTGCTGCATAACTGCGACACGGTTGCTGATGGTGGCCACCGAAAGCAGATCGTGGGAGATGTAAAGAATACTTATGCCGAGCCGCTGACTGAGGTTTGCGAACAACCTCAGAATTTCCGACTGCGTGATAATGTCTAACGCGCTGGTTGGTTCATCGGCGATCAACAACGATGGACGATGTAGAACGGCCATCGCGATCAGCACCCGCTGCGCCTGTCCCACGCTGACCTGGGCTGGATATCTTTTCAGGAAGTCTTCCTCGACCGGCAAGCTGACAAGGTCTAACGCGTGCAGCAAAGCCTCTCGGCACTCATCTCGACTCCCGCTTTTATGTATTTTCCAGGCTTCGCGCAGTTGGGTCCCGATCCGAAGCGCCGGATTCAATGCTGACATCGGACTCTGCAATACCAGGCCCATCTCTTTACCCCGTAGCCTACGCATCTCGAATTCTGCGAGCGACATAAGATCACGGCCGCCAAAATGTATAAAACCTTCAGCTTTGCCGCGCTTCAAATGGAGCAATCTAAGAATTGCCAGAGCCAAAGTACTTTTCCCGCAGCCGCTCTCGCCCACTAATCCAAGGATCTCCCCTTGATTGAGCTCCAGCGATAGGTCACGCAGCACGGAGGCTCTGCCCGGGTAGTCTGCAGAGAGATGGAGCGACAGGACTGGCTGATTCGGTGTCAATGCTTCCTCGCGACCTCGTTGCCCAACACCAGTTGATCGATGTTCCAGTACACCTGGGGTCGCAGGACGACAGGGTGCGCATTGTGCACCGAAGGTGAAACTGCCGACAGCGCATTACGGTTGACGAGATAAATAAACGGTTCCTGTTCCCAGGCGATTTCCTGCACCTGGTCAAAATAGGTTTTGCGCTTTCGCGAATCAAGCGTGGAGGCTTGTGCGCGCATCAATTTGTCAATTTCCGCTTCCCAATTGGTTGCGGGACTTTTCTGGTTCGGATTCCACTGGTGATTTTCGGCCGAACTCAGCCATATATTCATTTGCGAATCGGGATCGAGATCGTTATTTACCAGCCCCAAAAGACAGGCTTCATAGTTAAAGCTGCGGGTAATGCGTTCAATGAGCGAAGGAAAATCAAGCGTGACAATGTTCAATTTGATCCCGATTCCGGCCAGGTCCTGCTGGATCATGGTGGCCATGCGCTCCCGGTACTTGTTGCCGGAGTTAGTAATTAGTGAAAATTCGACGCCGTGGCCTTGACGATCGCGCAAAACACCATCTCTTAGCTGGAAACCATCCTGACTCAATCGCTGGAGCGCAGAGGTGGGATCGAAGGGATGAGGTTGCAGCTTGGAGTTAAACCAGAATTTGTTTGCGATAGAAACCGGTCCGACGGCTGGCCGCGCGTGTCCATGAAAAACTATGCGAGCGAGGTCGTCACGGTTGATGGCTTCAGAAATCGCACGTCGAAAATTCGTGGAACGAAACCATTCTTTTTTGTAATCCGGTAAAGGAGAGCTTGCGACCTGATTGAACCACATCTGCTCAGAGTCGAGTGACACGCCTGCATCATGTGCCATTGAAGAATCCTGGGATAGGATCTTGTCGAAGTATTCGGCATCCAGGGAATTGATGAAATCAAGTTCTCCACGAAGCAGGCGCAGAATCTCGGTGTCCCGGTTTTGCTGAATATCCAACTTGATCGACTCGATATACGGCAATTGTTTGCCGCTGCCGTCGTGCTTCCAATAATTCGGGTTTCGCTGGAGCAGCACATAGGAGCCGGCTTTGTATTCGGCGACGTGATATGGCCCCAATACTGCCATTTCTTTTTGGGGAGACTTGGCCGACATGATTCCGACTTGGTCGAATAGTTTGTCCAAACCAGCGATGGGCGCGGGAAAGGTGATGGCAACCCGATTGCGCGATAAGACCTGAATCTCAACCGCGCCTTCGCCCGAGCGGAAGGAATCCGCGGTGGGCGAGTGCAGCGCTGGATCCATGAGCTGCCGAACGGTGTAACCAACATCTTCAGCGGAGAACGGAGTGGTGTCCGAGAAGCGAACGCCGTCGCGTAATTTGAAAATAATCGTCCTGCCCCCATTGCTGATTTTCCAAGCCGTGGCCAGTTCCGGTATAGCGTTCTGCGTGAGACGGTCCACACGGATGAGCACCCCGCCAGTGAGATAACGGATGGTCTCGGATGAATCATCTTCCGCCAGCAGCGGATTGAAAGTCTTGGGCTCGGAATGCAGGCAGAAGCGAAGCTCGCTGCCCGATTGTGCAAATGCAGTTATGGCACCTAGAAGGCTGATGACCACCAGAATGATGCGAAAGCGATGTTGTTTCATGCCGGCAACTCCTCTTGAACCATGACAAGCTGGAAGCAACTTACGAGCACAATGAACAACAACAACGGAATGAACCGCCAGGGATTGCCCGCTAACGATGGATAACTCTGCATCTCCCGCAGCAGACTGCCCCATGAGGGCAGCGGCTCGGCAACTCCGAGACCCAACATGCCAAGATTGGCTTCAGTCAGGATGAAGGCTGGAACCGATATCCAGAACTGTGCAAGCAGGACTGGAAGAAGGTTTGGGACCATGTGTCGCCATAACAAGCGAAGCCCGGAACTGCCGGACGCACGCGCCAACAATATGAAATCAGAATTGCGCAAAGAGCGCGCATCGGCGCAGACCACTCGAGCGGCTGCGGCCCATCCCAGGCACCCGAGTAGAAGAAACGTTATGGCGGCTGAAACGATCGGCGACACGTTCAGCGGCATCAGGGCTCGTACTGTAATCAGCAGGAAGAGCCAGGGTAAGGATAGGAAAAGGTCGGTCCCTGACATGACAATTTTCTCAACCCTGCCTCCCCTGAAGCCCGCGGTTCCACCAATGAGAGCTGCGAGCAGGCTCGACAGCAGTGCCGCTGCGGGCGCCAATAGCAACGACACCCGCGTGCCATAGAGCAGGCGCGAGAAGCGGTCGCGCCCCAGGTCGTCTGTCCCCAGAAGATGCTGCCGCGAAGGAGCAGCATCAGGCTCAGCGCGGAATTGGTGGGTATAGGAAGCAGGAGCGATGACATCTGCAAGCACGCACGCCGCCGCGGTCAGTGCAAGAAGTGACACCGCCAGAGTGGGTGCCCATTTCATGCCGCACTCGGTCGGAAAGCCTCACCCAAAAGGTTCGAGGCCGAGTTGGCCAGCAGTGTGATCACTGTGACCACCATGGTTAGGTTCACCAGCAGGTAAAGGTCACGGCCGAGGGCGGCTTTCCAGGCCAGTTGCCCAATTCCAGGCAAGTCGCAAAGAGCCTCCACCGGGATCGCTGCTGTGAGCGCAAGGCTGACGGAAACTCCACCCAGGGCCAGCAATTGCGGAGCTGCCGGCCAGAGGATATGCCAGAGCATAATCCGAAAGTTGCCAAGGCCCTTGGCTTGCGCCATCAGAACGTGGGGCTGGGACGCGCTCCGCAGCAGCAGGTTGCGCACGTATCGATACACATTTGGAAAAACAATCAGCGCCAGCACAAGTCGCGCGGGAGCGCGGGACATGACAAATAAGACCGACAGCACGGCTGCCGGCAGGCACAGTAGGAATCCACTAATGACGCTGCCGAAGAGGTCGACGCTCCAAGATCGTGACATCAAAGCAAGGATGACCAGCGCAAAGCTCAATGCCCATCCCAGCGCAAGGCTTAAAGTGACAGACTTCGCGGTTTCCGGTAAGCGTTCCCTGAGAAGCTCGGACACAGGCCGGCGTAGGGTCCGGGAGATACCCAGGTCACCATGAAGCATCCGGCCCAGGTAACGAAAATAGAAAGTAATGACATTTGTGTCAGTTTGCTGCTCCTGCCGGAGAGCGCGAATGCTTTGGTCATTCAAGCGGCTGTCTAGTTCCTCTTCGTCTACGCCAAAGCCGGGTGCCACGCGCAGCAGCGTGGCTCCCAGGATACCGCCCAGAAGCACGGTAAGCAGAATTCTGGCTACGTGTTTTCCCAATCTGAACAAAGTCCGCAACTGCTCCTGCGCTAAGTCCGCTAATCAAGGATTTACTGTTTAAGCATTTTCGAAAGGTAATAGTTGTCGTAAACCTTCGTGGTGCGGTCGACGAACTCCAGGATCTGTTGCAAGTTTGCGCGATCATCGCGGCTGCCCTCGGGGAATTTCATCGCAATTCCGCAGCCCGGATCGGTGCGCAGCACTCTGGCTTCGGCCTGCATTTTGCCATCGTCCATGGAGAAGATCAGTTTGAGCTTTGAATCTGGTGGCAGGAGAGCGCTGGTTTCAACATAGCAGCCTCCCAGACTGATATTGGTCAGATTGCCGAGAATGGGAACCTTCTCGTTTTCGGGATGCAGTTCAATCGTGAGACGCCCCTTCAACCGCGGATAGAGTCTGCGGTTCTTCCGGCTTGGCTGGTTCTGCTTCTCGACGTACATTCGGCGATCCGCCTCAGCCAGGAGCTCCTCCGCATCAAGACCATCGTCCGGATACACGGAGCGGCCTACGCTTAGAGACAAAATATCTTCATTGCAAACTTCTTTCCCGACCTGCTTCACCAATTCACGAAGGCTCTCGGCCTTCTTCAGGGCTGCGTCCGGAGTAAGTCCCGGCGCAATGACCACGAATTCATCGCCGCCCATTCGCGCCACGTAGTCGTATTCGCGGCAGGTTTCCTTAAGAGCATGAGAAAACAATCGCAGAACACGGTTTCCTTCGAGGTGTCCAAAGCGATCATTGATCTGCTTGAATCCGTCCATGTCCGAAACCATTACCGTGAGGGACGAATTATCACGCTTACAGCGTGCCAACTCGCGATCCAGTTGCAGGAACAAGGAGCGCGCATTTGGCAGACCTGTGAGGTAGTCGGTGGTGGCAGAACTTTCGGCTTGCTGGTATTTGAGGGCATTCTCAATCGCCAATGCCATTTTGGAACTAATGGCTAACAACATGCGGAGATGGTCGGAGGTGAACGCATCCTTCTCCCCGTGATACAGGGTTAGTACTGCTACTACCCCATCCACTCCTTCGAGTGGAATAGCCATCGCCGAACGCAAAGTGCTGAACTTTGTAGGATCGTTCAAATAACCGGGTTCAACCGAAGGATTGCCGTTGATGATAGGTTTCTTGTTTTGCGCGACCCACCCGGAAAGTCCTTGTCCCAGGGGTATGCGCAGTGAGGCAAACAGGCGGAAGTTATCGCCGCTGACGTGTTCTGGCAGAAGCTCGTTGTTGCGCCGCACGTAGATGGCAATGGCGTCGTAGGGGACCAACCGTTTTAATTTGACGGAAAATACCGAGAGAGTTTCCCCCAAACTGAGTGATGCGCCCAGATCCTGGCTAAGTTCAAATAACGTCTGAGCCTCCTGCCGTGCTGCGGCAATGGAGGAGAGGAAGTTTGTCTCGTGCGGCTCCTTTGCGCCGATCTCTTCAAATCCTGCGGCGGGCGCAACATCACGGTCCACCTTTACCTCGGTAGTCAACTTCGACCAGGCAATCTGACCGGAGCTCTTCTCCACCAACTTCTCAAGATCCAGATAACTCCTCTTGAGCACAGTGACCACTTTGGGGTCAAACGACTTGCCGGATTCCTCTTCCAGGCGTTTCATCACCTCCTGCAATGGCAAAGCCCGCCGGTATTGACGGTCTGAAGCCATTGCATCCAGGAAATCAACTGCTGAAAGAATGCGAGCCCCCATTGGGATTTCTTCATACTTGAGACCAAGAGGATATCCGCTGCCGTTCCACTTTTCGTGGTGGGCGCGGACGATTGGCACAACTGGATAGGGGAAACGAACGCGCTCGAGAATCTCCGCTCCTACCAGCGGGTGAATCTTCATCTTCTCGAATTCTTCCGGGGTAAGCCGTCCGGGCTTGGAGATTATGTGTTCGGGAACAGCCAGCTTGCCGATATCGTGCAGTAACGCTGCTGCATTCAACGCTTCCATCTCTTCGTGACTGACTTTCAGTGCTTTAGCCACTTCAATCGCGTACACCCGCACCCGTTGCAAATGATCGTGGGTAGTATGGTCTTTGGCTTCGATGGCCAGCGCCAGCGCTTCGATCGTGCGCAGGTGCAGGTTCGCCATGTCTTCAACGTGCCGCTTCTCATCCTCCAGTTTGCCAAGATAAAGCCGATAAGAGCGGTAAATCAGAAATACGACAGGGAGCACTAGCAGCGAAGTCTGCCAATCGATGATGCTGTTTAGCCAGCTCATCAGGCCGGCAATTCCAGCACCCACAAGGTAATAGGGGAAAGACCAGAAGTAGCATTCTGACCATATCTTGTTCAGTGACTTGTGCTCAGTGAGGGCGATGACAGTCGCCACCGGCACTGTGTTCGAAACAAAATACATCGAGGCGGTGAGCACCAGGAGGAACGATGGATTACTGACCTGACCGTGGAAAATGGCCAGGTGATAGACCGAGTACGCACAGGCAATCGCGAAAGCGGTCGCGCAAATATTGAAGATGACTTGTACAGGCCGCGGTCGGTCGCGGTACAAACACTGCACCAGAATGGCTGCGCATCCCAGGGCCAAAGTCTCTCTGAAACTGAGTTGCAATACGCCGAGAAGAATGAAGAGAAAGTTGACTGACATCGTGCCCGTTATTCCGGGCAGGTTTACCTTGAGTCGTGACGCAACCACTGCCACCAGCGTGTAACAGATGAACTTCAGAGGATCGCCGCTGGAATGATCTAGTGCGATCGCGTAAGCGAGAACACAAGAACCTGTAAGCACGATAGCGCCGATGAAAAGGTGCGCTGCCAGCGTCATCTGTTTCCAGGATTGTGACTGACCGGCCATCCTCGCCAGCAACTCCTTTCCCGTCCGTCGACACAACGGCGGACTCCTAGCTCTAATAATTGATACCAGCTAAGTGACACATAGCAAAGGATTACCTCTTGGAACCCGAAACTTTCGTAACTTACAATTGGAGCCCTTCGGAAGATCAACCGCGGACAGCGGCGGACATAGTGTCCGCGGCTTCGACTGGGTCGTCCATCCTCTTGAAATCGAGCCATTTATACGCGGATCGGGGCAAGGATGAGCGCGATGGGGATACGGCTCACTTGGCCACATTGTCCGTCGTCAACGAGTACCACATTGTTTTCAAAGCTATGATAATAAATGGTTTATTTATTTGTCCAACTTAGGCGAGCCGAATGCACTGCTACTAGTGGAGCAACGGAGCCGAATTGCTTCGGAGAAGTGGAATGGGCCTGAAACCAAAACCCGAGAAAAGTGCTTTGAGTGCTCAGGTATCCACGGCCAAGTGGCACGTCACCCTGAAACTGATAGTCCTGGTCCTCGCCATTACGGTCTGGCATCCGCCAATGGGGGCGCAAAGCCATTGCAGGGCGAGGACCGCAACTCTCGTGGTACAGCCAAACTCTCTCCTGAACTTACGACATTGATATTAAAAGCGCAGCGTACCGGTTCCTCGAACGCACGGGTCCAGGTAATCGTTCAATTCCGTAAGAGCCCCACAATTGCTCACATTAAGAAAGCCACACGGTTAGGAGGAGTTCATGCCCAAACTCTGCGGCTGGTTCGCGCTGGAGTATTCAATCTCTCGCTGAGCGCAATTCAGGCATTGGCAAAGGATCCTGAAGTCACTTACATCTCGCCCAACCGTACAGTTGGGGTTTCAAACGATTATTACGAACAAACGGTGGGCGGTGATATCGCCCACTCTTACGGCTGGGATGGCACTGGTATCGGCGTGGCGGTCATCGATAGCGGCGTCAGTGATCATCCCGATCTGTACGACACCCGGCAGGTAAATTCACGCGTTGTTTACAGCCAAAGTTTTGTTCCCGGTAGTAGTGTTAGCGATGGCTACGGCCACGGTACGCACGTTGCGGGAATCATCTCCGGTAACGGTTGGAGTTCTTACGGCACCATCTTCGGCGTCGCCCCCCAATGTCAACATCATCAACCTGAAGGTTTTGGACGGGAATGGAGCAGGTTCTGATTCGGGCGTGATCGCTGCCATCCAGCGCGCTATTGCTCTCAAAAGTACTTACAATATTCGCGTAATCAATCTTTCCCTGGGACGTCGCGTTTATGAGAGTTATACGCAAGACCCGCTTTGCCAGGCGGTAGAGGTCGCATGGAAGTCGGGTTTAGTTGTAGTGGTCGCCGCCGGTAATTTTGGACGCGACAACAGCACACATACCAATGGCTACGGAACTATCGCCGCCCCGGGCAATGATCCATACGTAATAACCGTTGGCGCAATGCGCACGATGAACACACCTCAGGAGTCCGATGACAGGATCGCGACTTACAGCTCCAAAGGGCCGAGCCTGGTTGACCACATTGCGAAGCCGGATCTGGTAGCACCCGGGAACAAAATTGCCTCACTCCTTTCCCAGGGCAGTACTTTAGAGCAAAAGTACCCTGGGGATGTACTCAATCCGATCACATACGGCGACTATAGCGGACAAGACAGCTACATCAAGTTGAGCGGCACAAGCATGGCTACTCCCGTCGTGAGTGGCGCTGCGGTGCTGATGCTGCAAAAAAGTTCCGGTCTCAATCCAGACGCGGTCAAGGCGCGACTGATGAAGACCGCAGACAAGATGTTTCCGACACAATCCTCGACCTATGACCAATTCAGTGGCGTCACATATAGCGCACAATACGACATCTTTACCGTGGGTGCAGGCTACTTAAACATCCCTGCGGCGCTTTCGAACAATGACACCGTATCGGGCACAGCGATGTCGCCCGTCGCTGTGCGGAATCTCACGGGAACGGTTTCTCTGCAAGCCGACTCCTCATCGGTCTGGAGCAACTCGGTGGTGTGGGGCAACTCGCTGATCTGGGGCACTTCAGTCGTTTGGGGGAACAGCGTATTGCTCAACGGCACTTCAGTGATCTGGGGCAGCTCCGTCGTGTGGGGCAACAGCGCGTTGGACGGGTGTAGCGTGATTTGGGGAAGTTCGGTGGTGTGGGGTGCCACCCTGGGTGCAACCGATGCCGGCAGTGCGGCGGAGTCGATTGATGGAAGTGGTGACGACGACGGAGAGTAAGTCCGGAGAATCTGTGTAGTTCCGGCGTATCGAATCGCCGCAACAGTACAGACATCGTGCCGTAATTAGGGTGATTTGAATACAACGAATACAACTTTAGAGAAAAGTGAGAGGGCAGATATGAAATCGACAAAGAAAGCTGCGATAGTTGCATTCCTGATCACCGCCGCGGTGGTCGCGTTCAGCATCTTGTCAGCCGCTTCAGCCGTATGGGGCAGCTAGGCCGGGAGAGGTCAAGGATGCGCGTCTTAGTTCATAATTTCGTCAATCAAGCAACGGGGTCCTTCCGCCGGTGTGCCTTTAACCACCCATATCCTTAGCACCTTGTAGCGGTCTCGCAGCTTCTTTCCTGCCTGATTTCGTTGGTTTAAACTTCCGTAACCTACCTTGCTTTCCGCCAAAATGTTAAAGATTGCCCGGGGACTTCCGCGTCCACTCAATTGAAACCTTCGCGGATAGTCGCCCACTGATCTTTCTTTGCATGAAGCCAGCTACCCAAATGCAATTGGCCGACGGGACCATAGCCGTAGTTCGCAGCGAAATCATGCGCAAGCTCATGGCTATGGTGGAAAGAGTAGCCCGAGAGGAGGCTGCGGTTCTCATCATTGGTGAAACCGGCAGCGGCAAGGAATTAGTTGCGCAAGCTATTCATCAGCATTCACTACGCTGTGGCAAGCCATTTGTTGACGTTAATTGCGCTGCCCTGCCGGAACACCTCGTCGAAAGCGAACTCTTTGGCTATGAAAAGGGCGCATTCAGCGGCGCCGAAGCGACCAAGCCTGGTCTTTTTGAACTCGCGGACCATGGCACCCTGTTTCTCGACGAAATTGGCGAACTGGACGCGAAAGTACAGGCTAAGCTGCTGCGTGTGCTGGATGGAGTCGCTTATTATCGTCTTGGTGGCAGCCGAAAAGTAGCCGTGAATGTGCGGGTCCTTGCGGCAACGAATCGCGACTTGGAAACAGAGGTCCAGGCCGGAAAGTTCCGTCGAGACCTTTACCATCGACTCAGCCAATTCCAGTTACAGGTCCCGGCTTTGCGGGAACGTCCGGATGATATCGTGGCCATTGCTGAATACTTCCTCGTCCAGCAACTGCCTGAAGGCAAGTTTACAGTGGAAGCTTTGGAAGTGCTGCAACGCTATTCGTGGCCGGGCAACGTACGCGAGTTGAAGAATGTAATTTTTCACGCCGCGATGCACGTCAAGACCGGGATTAAGGAGATTCGTGCTTCCGACCTTCCGCCGGTGATATGCGGTTTTTCCGAACCTGGTACACCCGCGACACCTAGCGGAAACCTGGAAGAAGTGGAAAAACAAATGATTCTCCAGGCTCTCGCCCAGAGCGGTGGCAACCAACTGAAAGCCGCGCAGCAACTGGGGCAGACGTACTCAGTACCCTGCGGACCGAACAGCAGCGTTATTTCCGGGTGACGACCGAATTGCCCGTGATTATTAATCTAGACGGCGAACATATTGAGGCGAATACCGTAAACATCAGCTCTGGAGGGCTCGCCATACGTTGTCCAGTCACTCTCACTCACGGCGCAACTATGGAAGTCTCATTCAAGCTGCCGGGAAGCGACTCTAACATCGAAGCCAACGCCAAACTGGCCTGGACCAGCCCCGGCGGATTTGCCGGACTAAGCTTTGACCAACTGCACCCCTCGTCGCAGCGCCACCTGCAACAATGGCTGTTTGCCGCAGCTCAGACCGACGGCCACACCGAAGCCGAACCCGTGCGCTGAGCATAGGTCCCCAATCCACACGTCAAAATAAAAATGCATGGAACACGCAGGCTGACTGCCGGCGCGTTCCATGCACATTTAAAGCCCTGGCTTCAGTTACTGCTGCTTGTCAGGTGAAGTTCCCTTGGTCTGGTCATTGCTGCTGGTCTTAGCATGCTTTCCGCCCAGCTTGCAGGTTTCCGAGACCATATCCACCTTCGTCACCGCAATCTCTTTGTTTCCGCCGGCAGCCGACGAGGACATCGAAGAGTTGCTGGTGTCTGATTTGCTCATATCCGACTTGTTCATGCTCGACCCGTTGCCGCTGACCGTGCCATGGATGACGACTTCGTGACCAACATGAGCAGACAGATCTTCGGTGGTGTTCAACGAATACATCCGTCCGTGCGCGTCTTCCAGCAAGAACTTGCCGCCTTCGGAGCGGATGCAGCCCTTTACTTTGTGCCCATGGCCTTCATGTTTCTCTTCTGCCTGTTCTTGGGCTTTGGTTTCCTTTCCGGCGGCCGGGGCCTGTCCCATGCTGCTGGAATCCTGCTGCCCGGCGGTAGAGCCCGGCGCAGCCGAAGGACTCGTCGAGCTCTGTGAACTCGAGGGGCTGGTAGAGCTCGGTGAACTGGAAGGACTGGTGGAGCTCGGCGCACTCGAGGGACTTGTCGTGTCCTGAGAAGTCGACGGGGTGGACGAACTCTGGTCGTTAGGGGAGGGTGTCTGGGCCATCGCGGTGAGCGCGAACGCCAAGACAAGAGCCAACAACATTGACATTTTCTTCATTTTCATGAACTCCTGATTGAATTGAAATTGCAATGCCTGTACTTATGGAACTCTTTAGGTGCGGACCCTGATGTTCGAGTTGCTGCTTGCCAAAGCAGCGCAGTCTCTTTTCTTTTTGGATCCGCCCTTTCGATTGCGAAGTACCGGGTCAGTTCCCGATTTATGGAATGCCACTACTTCAAAATAGCGGCTGGGAGGGTCGCCACACACATTCCCGTTTCCGCGGCGCCTTATAAACATAAGCGTGATACCCGAGAGAGACAAGGGGGACAAACCCGTATATAGGCAGGGAATGTCCTGTAGACGGCCTAAGGCTTCTGAAGCCCGGGTGGGTTACGGCCTTAGACACCTAAGCGCCTGAAAACTCGAAGTGTTCGCTGAAGCTCGGACAGAGCCCGTGAACCACCAGGTCGGCGCCATGGCGGTCAACCACTTCGGCCAACCGGGATGTGCCCAGAAATGGAAATATTTCTGGCGCCTCTCCCATCACCGTGGAGGCGATCGGGGAATAGTGCAGCACGACAATTCGTTTCTTCGTTCTCAATTGTGACATGGCACGTTCCAGCTTGACGGCCTCGTCAATCGCGGCCTGGACGAAAGCCTTCACTTCGCGTTCGCCGAATGCAGTCAGAACCCCACGTCCGAATCCACCAACGAAACCCTTGGTCCCCGCGAAGCCCACACCGTCACGTTCGTACCCCGTGCCATCCAGGACTTTGATGCCAGCAGCCGCCATCATCCGCTGTAGTTCAGACTCTTGACCACTTTCGTAGTCGTGATTACCTAAAACCGCAACCGTGGGTAGCCGCAGGCGGACGAGGGCGTTAAGCAGCATTTCCATTTCCGGGGGCTGCCCATAATTAGTCAGGTCCCCGGCAATTAACAGCAGGTCCGCCTCATCGCGGACTTTCACGAACTGGTCCTGGATAGTGCTGTAGCTTTGGGCGGAAAAGTGCAAATCGGCGGTGGCTGCAATCCTCATTAAGTGTAATCAGTCAGCTCATGCGGTCTTCGATTCGGGAGTGATCATGGAGGAAGGATCGAATGCTCGTGGCGTTCGCCGCGCTCGGTACTCCGCCAAAACATCCTCCAACCCCCACTCCTTTACGTCTATGGCAAACATGTTTTCGTCGATCAGGCTGCCGCGGAACGGGGCCTTGGGATCAGGCTTCGAAACCAGAGTCATATAACGAGTCAGAAGGTCCTCCCAAAGCGAAAACGGCACGTAGTCACTGTGAGCCGGATATACGTAGCGAAATAGAACTAAGGACCACAATAATATTTCCCAGTTCTCTCCAACTATTGCCAACACTCGCTCCCACTCCAATTTTCCGCGCGTGGCGTAAATGATATGCGCGACGTCAGCACCATCGAATCGCTCCCGCCGGGTCACGAAAAGTTTGGAACACAACAGCTCTTCAGCAGCCAGTATGCGGGTTGGAACATCGATTATCACGGCGGGCTGCGCGCGTTCTATCCAGGTGTCATCCACTGAAATCACACCATTGCTCATGCCAGTGATGAGATCTACGTAGAAGTCATCGCGATGGGCCTTGGAAAGCCATACCGGATCGCAGACTTCGCAAGCATAGTTGTGTTCGCCCAATAAGCGCAGGGCCGGTTGCACATGCTCTTGAGTGAGAAATACATCGAGGTCCTTGGTGTAGCGACAAATTCCGGTGTGCTGTTGCAGAGCGAAAGCTCCGGAGACCGCGTAAGGCACTCCCTGTTTATTTAAAACTTCCAGCACCTCGCGGAAGAGCGCCCTCTGATCTTCGGGAAAATCAAAAGGCACAGAAGACGTAACCGGGACCGGGACCGGAATTTCATTTCCTTGTGGCACAACGCCTTGGATGGCATATGGCTATCCCACGGTTGTAGAGAGCTCATGTAATGACCAACGTGCGAACGGTTGGCGTCGTTTGGGCGCATTTCGGGCTCGGAAGCCAGACGAACCAACCAATGACGGGGGAGCGTACTTGTAATGCAGGTACGCGTTGTTTCTCTTATTCAGCTCTGGTTTGCTGGGTGTTGACTGCAATGTTCCCTTGATTTTCCAGAACGTGCACACGCACACCCTCGTTGTGCCGTTCAAGAAAAAGGTCTACGCGGGAGCCCACGACGTCCAGCCCTTTTAGCCATAACTGATTGACATTTTCCGGCAGCTGAGGATTTTCAAAGACAATTTGCTTTCTACGGCCATCGATGGAAATTCCCAAACACGACTCCAGCACCATGAATACGGCGCCCGCTGCCCAGGCTTGGGGCGAACAGGCTACAGGATACAGGGTGGGCCCTTCGCTGGCCCGACGGTGGAGGCCGCAAAACAATTCCGGCAGGCGGTGAAGATCAACCACCACGCTGAGATCAAGCAATCCAGAGAGAATGCGAGCAGCCAGATCTTTAAATCCGTATTTGGACAAGCCGCTTGCGATCAGCGCGTTATCGTGTGGCCAGACGGAACCGTTGTGGTAGGAGATCGGATTATACCGGGACTCATTGCAGTTCACGGTGCGCACACCCCAACCGGAGAATTGATCGGCCCCCAGCAAACCCTGCGCCACCAGCCGTGCCTTCTGAGGACTTGCAATTCGCGTGTAAAGGCAATGGCCGGCGTTCGAGGTGCGCACCTGGCATTGTCGTTTATGTCCGTCCAATGCCAATGAATATGTCGCAATCTCGTCGCACCAAAAAGCTTCTTCGAATCTGGCCTGCAAAGATTTCGCCTGGTATTCCAGTTCAACACTGCGATCGGTATTGCCCATCGCGGCAGCCAACGTTGTCGCCGCTCGCTTCGCCGCAAAGACGTATCCCTGTACCTCGCAGAGTGCGATAGGAGCTTCAGCGATTCGTCCGTCCGCGTGAAAAACGGAATCGTTAGAATCTTTCCAGCCTTGTTGCACCAATCCACCGGAGCTGTGGCGGGCATATTCCACAAAACCGTCCCCGTCAGGATCGCCATATTTATCAATCCAGTCGAGAGCCGCCTCAATATGAGGCCACAAGCTACGAATAAACTCCAGGTCGCCGGTACGTTCGTAATAGGCAGCACTCAACATCACAAACAAGGGAGTTGAATCTACACTGCCGTAGTACAGACCGAAAGGGACTTCCCGCAGGGCCGCCATCTCTCCCCTGCGCATTTCGTGCAAGATTTTGCCGGGCTCGGCATCGGAAGTTTCATCGATTTCCGTAGCCTGATGCTCGGCCAGGAACTGGAGGACGCCCTTCGCCATGGACGGCGCCAGCCACAAACACTCAAGAGCGGTGATGATGCCATCTCTTCCGAACACGGTGCTGAACCAGGGCACTCCGGCGTAGGGATAACCCGTCTCGGGGTTGCCATGAATCATCATCTGGAGATCGGCCAGCGACCTACCTATCCAATCGTTAAATTGTTCATTGGAACTTTGGATCCGCCATGCACCCGGCGTGTCGGACTTAAGTTCCTCCTTCGCCGTCACGAATGCGGTTTCCCAATCGATGGGAGGGTCAGGCGTCGCGGGGTCGCAGGAAACGATCACATGAAATGTCAGTTCCTGCTTGGGCCGCAGAGTTGCGCCGAAGACCACCTCGGAAGCGGAGAGTCTCGTAGGCGGAGGGTTGCAGTGAACGCAACTTTGCCTTAAGATCCCGTCCAAACCCCGATAGGCGAGCACCACCGAATCTGATTTTGGCGAGGCAACCAGGCGTTCGCCCCTCTTGTCACGTTTCGTACCCCGGACTTCGAAGATGTCGGCAAAATCGGCATTAAATGTGAGCCGGAGAGGAACATTGACGGCAGACAGACCGTAATTAGACACTCTGAATTTCTCGTAACAGATTCCTTTCCACAAAAACTTGGAACGAGCTACGTGCACGGTCCCGCGAGGGATCGCCAGCTCATCGTCGTCATTCAGGATGTCTACATTAGTGAGGTCCGCGGTAAAAAGAAAGTTATCCCTACTGATATTCGAGCTTAGGAAGAGCGGCCGGGACCTGCCCAGGTAAAGCACCGATTCGGAGAGGAAACGAGTCCCATCATAAAAAAGGCCTTCTTCTCCCAGACCAAATGGCTCGATGTCTCCGTAGCGGTCAAATAAGGCGAACAGAGTGCCGTATTTAAGAACCCGGGGCCGGTCCTCAGCTCGTGCCGCTTTAGTTGTTATGTAGAACTGTTGTGCGACGCTTACTTCATCCAACTGGAACTCCATCCGTTACCGCTATGGCTTCCGACTGCCCGTTCACGAGGCGCTGGTAAAGAGCCAAATAGCCCTCGCTCATACGTCTTGCGGTGAAGCGTCTTTCAAACTGCTGTCTGCACTTTCTGCGGTCTATGGCTGAGATACGTCGTATCGCTCTGGCGGCTTCCTCAGCATTGTTAACTAAAAAACCAGTCACGCCGTCGTCGATGATCTCGGGAACCGAACCATGGGGAAAAGCGATCACCGGTGTTCCGCATGCCATAGCCTCGATCATGACCAATCCAAACGGCTCCGGCCAGTTGATCGGGAAAAGTAGAGCCAGGGCATCCCCGAGGAACGCGTTTTTCTCAGGATATCCAATTTCGCCTACAAACTGTATGAGACGATCATTTAGCAGAGATTTGATGTGAGTTTCAAAATATTCATCGTCAGCCCGATCTATTTTGGCCGCGATGCGAAGTGGCATGCCCACCAGTTTCGCAATCCTTATGGCTTGGTCCAAACCCTTTTCTGGCGAGATCCGTCCCAGAAATGCCAGATATTCCCCCCTGCCATCTCGAATACGCAACTGATCCTCCGGCAGTCCATGATGCACAGTGCCCTGCCAATTTGCCCACGGGAGTGGATCGCGTTGCGCGTCAGAAATGGAAACAACCGGCATATCACGAAATACCTGGTAGAGCGGTGCGAGATCGGGGATATCCAATCGTCCGTGCAGAGTTGTAATGTTGACAAGTTGCTCCCGCCGGCTCAGCGGGAAGTGCAGGTAATCGATATGGAAGTGCACAATATCGAAATTTTCCCTTTCGCTGAAAACATATTCCAACATTAAAACATGGTGGGCTAGTTGATCAATGCACTTGGTGTCGAGCCGCAATGATTCGGGGCAAATGGGAACAAGCTTTGCCTGGGTGGTTGAGTCGCCGCTCGCAAAAAGAGTGACGTCGTGCCCCTGCCGTACCAATTCTTCAGTAAGGTAGGAAACAACAAGCTCGGTGCCTCCATAAAGCTTGGGAGGAACACTCTCATAAAGCGGCGCCACCTGGGCTATTCTCATTGCGTTCATTTTAACGACTGCGCCTCTGGATTGAAAAGCGCGGCGGGGCCTTTCGCAGGCGCTGTGCTTATATCCGCATCCGAACCGGAACAGGGCGCAGGTTAGTTTCAGTGGGCCCGACTACGAAAGACAACTTTAAGGCGACATCCAGGGAACACAGTATCCGGTCCATAGTGTAGTTCACACTTTGAGCTTCCTATACTCAGAACTTGAAACGTGAGTCTTTAAATAATCGGGAATGAATTTCCCACAGTCGGCGCGCTGGGCGAGGCAGAAAAATGAGGGGCGCAGGAACCGACCTGCGCCGTTCAACACTTCAATGACGAACTCTACTCACGCCGCGACTTCTATTCCGACATCTCTCGAGGCTGCGAGTGCGCCAACAAATACGGTTTTCTCGGGACGTGCTTTCCTGGGCCGCTTGGAGGCGTTCCACGATGCCCGTGCCACAATTGAAGCCGCCGATTTATGCAACGACGATTTATGCAATACTGGGCGTGGTCTGGCAGTTATAGTCCTGAAATCCGATTTGCCGTCCATTGTTAATTCGGGGCGATAACAAAGTATCTCGCGCATACGAACGCGTGCCTTGTGGAGTTGAGACTTCGAATTCCCCACAGAACACTTCAGCAGACGCGCGATTTCCCGGTGCTCATAGCCATCCACTTCGTGGAGCAAGAAGATGGTTCTGTAGCCGTCGGGCAATTCCCTGATAGCCCGGGCAAGTGCGAGCCGGTCAATCGAAGTGACCAGGCGCTGGTCATCGCTTCCGTATTCCCGCTTCTTGGTCTTGACTGGGTCGCTGGATGGCTCGTCGAGGGAGACTTGAGGCCGTCCTCGTTTCCGAAAATACATGAGTACGGTGTTGACGGCCACGCGATACATCCACGTGGATAAAGCGGAATCACCTCGAAAGGTTGGCAGCTTCCGGAAAACCTGGAGAAATGACTCTTGAGTCAAATCTTCCGCTTCCGCGATGTTGCCGGTCATGCGGAGACACAGCGAATAGATGCGTGGTTTATGTGCATAAAAGATGTTTGCAAAGGCTGTGGCGTCACCGCGTTGGGCCCGTTTTATCAAACTAACCTCGGTCTCAACGCGAGCTACAGGATGAGTGGCTGTCCCCACGGACATCTCCTTTCAGAACCTGGTCTTTAACCATCACGTTAAAACTCTACGGTTCTGTGTGTGGAGCGTCCATCAGGTGCAGTCCGTAATTCCAGCGCCGAGTTGCTGTACAAGTTGCCCCGCTTCTGCCTTTTGGCGAGGCGCGGTCCAGATTTTCGCGTACCAAGTTTTGCGAAAGGCGCTTACTTATCGTTACAGTAAAGTCCCATAACCGAATACAGCATCGACGGGATTGTCGGGCACTCGCATCCGTCCTAATCTTTTCGAAGGCTTTTTGAAAACTCTCCGAGAACCCGCCAATCAGGCAGGCGCCAGGATGTGCAGTCCCTGGCACCTGCTCCTCGCCTCCTCGAGGTGGCGTGGGAAATCTTAAGTAGCGTCGTCATTCTTATCAAACTCGCTGTCATTTCGGACTCAACCATTGAAGCGCTTGAGATCAATCTCGGTTCGTCGCGGTCCATCCCACAATGTGGTGTCGATCTCCTCACGAGAGCAGAAGGGTGGACGTACCGCGGCCAGTCTAGTGCCGCCAAATCCCTCGTTGGAGAAATTGCGCGCGGTGGCCGCTCGCTGTAGAGCGTGCGATCTATGGAAGACCGGCACTCAGACCGTATTCGGTGAAGGACAAGCGTCGGCGCGAGTGATGTTTGTTGGTGAGCAACCCGGAGACCGAGAAGATCTTGCTGGCCGGCCGTTCGTAGGTCCCGCGGGTATGCTTCTCGATCGCGCGCTCGTCCAGGCAGGCATCGATCGGGACCAGGTTTATGTTACGAATGTCGTCAAGCATTTTAAGTGGGTAGCAGATGAACGGGGTAAACGCCGCATCCACAAAAAGCCCAGCGCGTCGGAAATAAACGCATGTAGGCCATGGCTGGACGCCGAGCTCGCAGTTGTGAAGCCGGAAGTTCTAGTTTGCCTGGGAGCTACCGCAGCGCAGTCGCTTCTCGGTAGAAAATTCAGCGTCAGCCGTCAGCGTGGCGAACTGGTGCACTCTGAATTGGCGCGATATGTCCTTGCCACGGTGCATCCTTCTTCTCTGCTCCGTATGCCGGATGAGAAAGATCGCCACGCAGAATTTGAACGCTTTGTTGACGACTTGAGAAAGGTGGCAGGGCTAATTTCCAGCCGTGGACCAAGCAGCACGGTGACGAAGCTCGCAAGCTAGAGCACAATCTTTTCGGATGAGATTTCGTTTACGCGGTCTGGATGGTTTGGATTCGTGAGGTGACGATGGGCGCCCGATAATCAGGATGCCGGAATTCCAGGCACATCCCACGACCGATATAACGCAACTTCATCATGGAACCGCCCCACGTCGAGCCCTCGATCTTCACCAAAATCGGTTGTGGACAGTATTGCGGGTGTCCAGAAATTAGAACCCGTCCGTTGCCGATGACGCTTACCGTGTAGCAACTGTGCTCAGTGTGGATCACCAGCTTGGTTTCTGGCACCAGATCATTGAGCGCCACCCCGCCCTCGATCTCCGACTGAACGATGTTGTGATTCACCACATCGCTCAGATTAGGATGCGGCTTGAAGACCTGCGTGACCTGGGTCAGCAGTCTAGACACTGATTCACGCATTTGCCGAGTATACCTGAGGTTGCTCAGGTAGCCGGCAAGGGCAGCATAATCTTCTACAGGGATTCCGCAATCGAAATACAGGATTTCCCCTATTCTGATACATCATTTTCGGTAAGAGGATTTGTTCATCTTGAGACAGGAGGATGGCCAATCTTGGCTCAACGTACCAGGGATTTGCATGGCGGGAAACCGACAGAATCGGCCACTCGGTCTCGGAGTGTCCGAGGGCTTGAAGATGGCGCGAGTGTCGCGCCAGGCCGATAGCTTACTACGATAGAAAGCAGGATGTTCTTTGAAAAACATCACCTTGTTAGGCAATGCCGAATGACCGCTACCGTCCGCATTCTCCTGGTGGACGATCACCCGGTTGTCAGACATGGGTTGCGAGCTCTGCTGGGTGTGCAGCCGGATTGGGAGATTATCGATGAGGCTGAGGATGGAGCGGAAGCTGTGGACAAAGCGCAACGTCTAAACCCGGATGTCGTGCTGCTCGATATCAGTATGCCCAAGATGGGTGGGCTGGAAGCCTGTCGTTTGATCCACCAGACCGTGCCCACGAC
Source organism: Acidobacteriota bacterium (assembly GCA_003225075.1). GTDB lineage: Bacteria > Acidobacteriota > Terriglobia > Terriglobales > Acidobacteriaceae > Gp1-AA124. The sequence continues at coordinate 60,600 of QIAP01000039.1, forward strand.
CGAGGTTTTGATTCTCACCCAGCACGATTCTCCGCAGATGTTGCGGGAAGCGCTCGATGCCGGGGCGAGAGGATATGTGGTGAAGTCTCATGCCGCGCGCGATCTGCTGGAAGCAGTGGAAGCGGTGAGTCAGCACAAGACATTCACTGCTCTCGGATCAGAGTATTAAGCCGGTTGGATTGGACTGGATGAGCACAACCGGCGCGGAACGGAGGTTTCGACAGTGCTGCAGGACTGGGGCAATGTCAGGTAACGGACAACAACGTGTGCGCAATTGAGGTAAAGTAGCTAGGGGCAGATGGGGGCATTAATGGCAAAGCTTCGCATTTTGGTAGCTGACGATCACGAAATAGTGCGACACGGGGTGCGCAACTTATTGCAGGAACACGCCGGGTGGGAGGTATGCGCCGAGGCCGTGGACGGTCGTGACGCGGCAGAGAAGGCGGTCCAGTTGCGGCCTGACATTGTCATCCTCGACATTGGAATGCCGAATTTGAACGGCTTGGAAGCCACCCGCCAGATCCTTCACCATCGGCCCGAAGCCAAAGTGTTGATCCTGACTATTCACGAATCCGAACAGGTTGTCCGTGAAGTTCTGGAAGCGGGGGCCAGAGGATATTTGCTGAAATCAGATACGGGTCGAGACCTCGTTTCCGCAATCGAAGCCCTGCAGAAGAACCAGACATTCTTCACTTCCAACGTAGCTGAGATGGTGCTGGAAAATTATCTCCGGAGTAAGCCGGAGTTTTCTCCGAGCGCCAAGAATGACTTAACTCCTCGCGAACGCGAGATTGTGCAGCTCCTGGCGGAAGGAAAAAGCACCAAGGAGGTCGCCGTCGCCTTGGGACTAAGTGTTAAGACGGCTGAGACTCATCGCGCCAATATTATGCGCAAGCTGAATCTTCATTCAGTCAGTGAGTTGGTGCTGTACGCGGTGCGCAACAATATTGTGCAAGTTGTCCAGCCCGGGCTGGGGCCACAGCAGCAAGGTTGATTTCCCGAGGAATTATTCCCGGCGCACAATTTCCTGATGAACGCTGCGGCGCACGCTGAATTGAAAACCCCCAACTGTAACTTGCGCTCCACTCTTGCATGCGAACCCGCTCTGTGACACTTCGCGGGCAACGCGCGCTCTTGGAATCGAATCCGAAAATGCGATTCTTATATTCGGATTATGGCTGAGTCTCAGCTAACCACGAAAGAGCAACTGCGCTCCATATGGCAATTGGGCGGTCTCACTGTCCGCCAGCTTGCGAAAAGACTGTGGACCGGGATTACTGAGGACAACGTTCTCGGCCGTTCCTCAGAGCTGGCCTACAATTATTTGCTCGCAATCTTTCCGTTCCTGGTCTTCCTGCTGACGTTATTTGGCATATTTGTCTCGCGCAGCACCCAGCTCCAAAGCAATCTTTTTTTCTACTTTGCCCAGATTCTCCCCCCAGCCGCTTTCCAACTCGTCACCAAAACCATCGACGAGGTCATAAAGAGCAGCACTCGCGGAAAGCTGACGTTCGGAATTGTGTTCGCGTTGTGGGCCGCTTCGGGTGGCATGACCACCATGATCTCAGTCCTGAATGGCGCCTATCGCGTGCGCGAATCCCGCTCCTGGCTCAGGGCTCACGCCATTGCCCTGGGACTGACCATCGCCATTTCACTGCTCCTGGTGTCCGCCCTTGTCATGGTGCTTCTTGGTGGACAGGTCGCAGAATTTGCCGGAGCCAAACTCCATTTGGGATCCTTCGCGGTCATGGCCTGGAAGGTGCTGCAATGGCCGGCAGCGCTGTTTCTTCTGGTGTTTGCTTTTTCTTTGATCTACTACTTTGGCCCCGACGTGAAAGAACAGCACTGGTACTGGATCACTCCCGGCTCCGTCTTCGGCGTGGCTCTGTGGCTGGCCGCGTCTTTTGGCTTGCGCGCTTACATTCATTTCTTCAACACCTATAGCAAGACCTACGGGTCCCTGGGTGCGGTCATTATCCTTCTACTGTGGTTTTACGTGACCGGCCTCGCTTTCCTGATAGGAGCGGAGATCAACTCTGAAATTGAGCAGGCTGCCGCGCGTCGCGGCCATCCCGAAGCGAAATTGCCAGGTCAGAAAGCCGCCTGATCGAGCCGAGTGGGATTTTTTCTGGGCTAGATTTCTTCTAAGTTGGATTTCTTCCTGCGCAGCGACCGCTTTCGCAATAGTGACCGACCACTGATCACTGGCAACGTGGCAACGGCCACTGGCAACTGCCACTCGCAACTGACTCTATGTTAGATTGGGCCCACGGGCCCGTAGCTCAGCGGTTAGAGCAGGGGACTCATAATCCCTTGGTCGGTGGTTCGAATCCATCCGGGCCCACTATCCCTAAGTAGATTTGGAATAAGCCCACGATCTCGTTACCTTGCCAGTCATGGCTTTCTTCGACGTAGACTCCGAGCGCGCCTTAGGGGTTTACCGTCTGTGTAAACACTTTCCCAATGAAAGTATTGAAGTTTGTGTCTCCGGAGTGGATCGGCTTAATTTTATGCGTCCCGGCTTTGAAAGACACCGTCAGGTTTGCTTTTCCGTTGTTCAGGCCGCCGTGCCCAATACCGTCGTCCCCTCTTGGAACATCACAGTGCCGGTCGGAGTTCCAGAGCCTCTAACGGATGCGCTCACAGTCGCTGTAAGCGTGACGGGTTGGTTGGCAGTGGACGGGTTCGGAGAACTAGTCATCGCAGTCGAAATCCCCCGTCTGTTGAGCACTAGTACGAGATCGCTATACGGAGCAGGACGGGAAACGACTAGGTCCACTGCACCATCGTTGTTCACGTCCCCATTTGCAAGGTGGGAGCCAGGGGCCCCGACTATGTAAGTAACTCGCGGTTCAAAGCTTCCATCTCCCTTGCCAGCGAACACGCTCACATTACCACCATTGTTCATTGCCGCAACATCCAATTTCCCGTCTCCGTTGAAATCCTTGAGAACCATTTCGCTATAGGTGGTGCCCTGCCCAAAAGTTTTAGGTGGCTGGAAAGTGCCATCTCCGTTCCCAAGGAGAACCTGAAAACTCTGACCGCTCAAGATCAGCAAATCTAATTTCCCATCGTTGTTCAGATCCGCTGCTCGCAGTGCTATGCCAGGCCCTCCGATGCTTTTAGGACTCTGAAATGTACCGTTCCCGTTACCGGCAAGCAGGTAAGTGTTGCTGCTGCCCGTGGCGATCAGATCGACCCTACCATCCATGTTGAAATCACCCGACTCGACATATGTGGCAGAAGTTCCCAGACCCGTATTCATAGGCGATTGGAAACTCCCATCCCCGTTGCCTAGCAGAATATTAACTAACCCCCCGGTAGGGACTGCCATATCGAGCTTCTGATCCTTATTGAAGTCTGCGAGAATGACTTCCGACCCACCCCCCGGCAAAAAAAGTCATCGCTTGTTGAAAGGTACCGTCTCCATTGCCTAACGCGGTCTCTATGTTTGAACTGTTGCCCACAATGACGTCGAAATTCTTATCACCATTTAGATCAGCGGCTCTCATTGCACTACTGAAGGAACCTCCTCCGTTCCCCCCGTTATTGGTAGGAGGCTGGAAAGTGCCGTCCCCATTACCAAGCAAAACACTTCCTGGAATCGCAACGTCAAGACTGCCGTCCTTGTTGAAGTCGACCAAGGTGACCCGCCCACTACCTTGGCTAAATGCCAGGGCGGCTTGAAATGTGCCATCGCCGTAGCCCAAAGCCGAGTTAAACAGACCGGTTGTCGTCAATACTCCGAAATCGAGCTTGCCATCACCATCAAAATCGCCCGCCACGATTGCGGTTACGTCACCAACAGCGTAGTTGACCGGTGGCTGGAAAGTTCCGTCGCCCTTGCCAAGGCAAATCTGGGCACTTCTGCCTCCCACTGCCAGATCTAAATTACTGTCTCCATCAAAATCTGCTATGACTACGGACTTGGCTCTACCTGCCCCAGAGGTAAATACTACGGGTCCGCGACTCGGTCTATTACGAATTCTACTTGCCCCGGTAGAACACCATTGCTCTTGGCGATGGTCGCCCAGCACACGGCTACGATCTGTGCCCGTGGTAGGATTTGGCCACAGCGAGCCGAGCTATGATTGGGAACTTAAGCGGCGAAGTGGCGGTTGTGATTGGAGGTACTTCCGGTATTGGGCGGGCTATAGCTCATGGGCTGGCAGAAGCCGGCGCTGATGTCGTGCCGACCTCCCGTCGCATGGCACACGTTGACTCCGCCGCTCGTGAAATTGAAGAGCGTGGTAGACGAACGTTACGGATCGATTCGGATGTTTGTAATCGTGCTTCGTTGGAGAGACTGCTGAAAGCCATCGTAGAAGCGTTTGGGAAAGTAGACATTTTGGTCAATTGTGCAGGACGCATTCAAGTTGCACCGACAATGGAATTCTCCGACGATGATTGGAATGCCATTCTTGAAATCAATCTTGAAGGAACCTTGCGCGCTTGCCAGGTCTTTGGACGACACATGATTGACCGCCGCTACGGGCGCATCATCAACATTGCTTCGATTGGATCATTCCGTGCTCTTAACCAGGCTGCGGCATACTCTGCCAGCAAAGCGGGAGTGGCTGCACTGACGAAATCGCTGGCGCTCGAATGGCGGCCATACGGAGTCTGCGTGAACGCAATCATGCCCGGAGTGTTTGTCACTGACCTGAACCGGAAATTACTGGAAGGTACTGCACGTGGACAAGAGTTCCTCTTGCGCACGCCTATGAAGCGTTTCGGAGAGGTTGAAGAGCTTGCGGGCCCGGCTGTGTATCTGGCGTCGGGTCTCATAACCGGCGAGATTCTCAGGGTGGACGGTGGGATGCTCGCGAGCGGTGTCAACGCCGTCCCATCTCCTCCCGTAGCCTGAGCTTAAGCAGCAGACGCTGGGAGCACAGTTAGCTCAACTGCTTCTCCGGCTCGCCAAATGCCTCGCCGACATCACTCAAAAAGGTTGCGGCCGTAGCACCATCAGTGACACGGTGATCACAGGAAAGAGTCAAAGTCATCATCGGACGGATGCCGGGCTGCCGGTTCACTGGCACAACGCGATCGGCAATGCGCCCCACGGCAAGGATCGCCGCCTGAGGCGGAGTGATAATGGCGCTGAAAGCGTCAACGTTATACATCCCAAGATTGGTGATGGTGAAAGTTGCGCCCGCGATGTCGGAAGGGCGCAAACGGCCTGCTCTGGCCCGTTCCGTTAGATCTCGCCGCTGGACAGCGATTTCGCCAAGCTTGGTGCGGTCGGCTTGATGGATCACCGCCGCAACCACACCACCGTCGACCGCCATAGCAACGCCAATGTTTATTTCCGGATTGAGACGTATGTTCCCATCGCTCCAGCTTGAGTTCAGCCGCAGATGCTTCGCGAGTACACGTGCTACCAGCGCAATCAGCAGGTCGGTGTAATTGAGCTTTACGCCATTTGTCTTTTCAATCGCGGGCGCCAGGTGCTCGCGTGCCGCCACGATCGCGCTGGCGTCGATCTCTTGGACCAGGAAGAAATGTGGCACGGTCGTCCAACTCTGGGTGGTTCGTTCGGCCATCAGCCGTCCGACGGAAGTTAACGGTTCGGCACTCCTTTGAGATGACGTGTGTTGAACTGCATCTGTGAGAACATCAGCGGCGACAATCTCTCCGCCAGGACCCGATCCCCGCACCTTGCTGATATCCACCCCGCGCTCTCTGGCAAGGCGGCGAGCTTTAGGAGAAATCTTTGCGACCGACGCATCCTGCTGATGAGGCGTGTGGGCCACACCGACTGCTGCGCGTGCCGGGACAGTGGCCGACAGAGTCGTGGTGGTACTAGACGGCACTGCCTCTGCTGGAAGGGCTTCTCCCGGAGCGACGATCCAAGCGATGGTTTGGCCGACCGGCACGACGGCGCCCTCGTGTACTTTTACCCCGACGAGAACACCGTCTCCAGGGGCTTCAATCTCCATGACTGCTTTATCGGTCTCGATTTCAAGCAGTGTTTCGCCCTTAGCTACTTGCTCGCCCTCCTTTTTCCGCCAAGCTATGAGGGTGCCAGTTTCCTGCGCGATTTCGAGAGCGGGCATCACGACGCTGATTGCCATAGGCGGTTTGGGAGGAGTAAGCGGGCCTCAGTCTGCCACTCCGACACGCTCGGTCTTGGAACTGGCTTCAATCATCTCGACGACACGCGGGCTGGGCGCGGGTTCGTGCTCACGCGTGGTCGGCAGAGGCCCGTTAACAGTGAAGTAGTGCGCGCCCGCCACCAGCAGCACTTCGGCTGGGAAACGCGTGATGACTTCATGTCCGGTTTGGGTGACCACAATTTCTTCCTCGATGCGCGCGGCACTCCAGCCGTCGGTCGACGGCCAGAACGTTTCCAGCGCGCACACCATTCCCGGTTTGATCCCGTGGGGATGGTCGAACGAGACGAGCCGGCTGATCACCGGCTTTTCCCAGATGGCGAGGCCAACACCATGCCCGTATTGCAACGCGAAGCAAGCCTCTTCGTTGGGAAAACCAAACTCTTCCGCTTTGGGCCATACCGCGGCAATCTCCGCCGTGGTGCGACCGGGGCGTACAAGTTCGATTGCGGCATCGAGATATTCCCGGCAGCGCTTGTAGGCGTCAACCATCGCGTGTGAAGCGTAGCCGATGGTAAAGCACCGGTAGTAGCAGGTGCGGTATCCCATGTAGGAGTGAAGAATGTCGTAGTAGACAGGATCCCCTGGCCGAAGCACGCGATCGGAGAAGACATGCGGATGCGGGTTGCAGCGCTCTCCCGAGATGGCATTGACTGCTTCGACGTACTCGGAACCGAGATCGTAGAGCACCTTGCTCACCAGCCCTACCGCTTCGTTCTCACGCAACCCTGGTTTCATCGCACGATACAGTTCATCGTAGGCAGCGTCCACCATCATCGCTGACATGTTGAGCAGAGTGATCTCGTCCTGTGTCTTGATGACGCGGGCATCCGACATCAGTTGCTGCCCGTCGACGACCGTGATTCCTTCATGCTGCAAAGCAAAAAGGACAGGAGGCTCGATGATGTCGATACCGAGCGGCTCTTTATGGAGGCCGCGCATCTCCAGCTCGATGCGGATTTTGCGGGCGACATCTTCGGCGCGGCCCATCTCAGGAGACATCGCACCGCGCAGCATAGAGATTCCCGGCCGCGAGCGTTCTCCCAACCAGGGGCAATGAAGCTGATGATGCCGTGCGGCCGAACCAAAATCCCAGAGGATCGGCTCGTCGTTCTGCGGCAGTAGTGTGAAACGATTGGCCTTGTCTTGCGCCCAGGTGCCGATGTGCGTGGAGGTCAGGTAGCGCACATTGTTCATGTCGAAGCAGAGGAGGGCACCCATCTCGGACTTGGCAAGTAAATCTTTCGCGCGCGCCAGGCGCTGCTGGCGCAAACGATCGAAGTCCACCCGCTGTTCCCAATCAACTGCCATCGTTCCATGCGTCGGAAGTGCCATGACACGGCTCCTGTACGCGAATATTTAGGATCGGCCACAGAGTGCTTGCGCTGCTTCGAACACTGACTGCTCGGTGGGTACGGTGGCATCTTCAAGCGGAGGCGAGAAAGGGATTGGGACGTGCATCGCCCCCATCCGCTTTACCGGAGCATCGAGATCATAGAAAGCGCCTTCCGCGATCACCGCAGCGATCTCCGCTGTAACACCGTACCGTCCGTAACCCTCATCCATGACGATCACTCGTGATGTCTTCCTGGCTGACTCGATAAGTGAAGCTTCATCCAAAGGCCAGGTCGTGCGCGGGTCGATAACCTCGGCGCTGATTCCTGCTGCTTCCAACAAAGCTGCTGCCCCCAGCGCCACTTGCACCATGCTGCTGGTTGCAACCAGGGTAATGTCACTGCCTGCGCGTTTAACATCCGCTACGCCGAAAGGGATCGTGTATTCCTCCGACGGTACCGGCCCCTTTAGCTTGTGATGCATCATCTTGTCTTCGAAGAAAACCACCGGATTCTCGTCCCGGATGGCCGTCTTCAGCAAGCCTTTCGCGTCGTAGGGCGTAGACGGTAGAACGACTTTCAGTCCGGGAACGTGACTGAACCAGGCGTGGAGAGATTGCGAATGTTGAGCGGCGGAGCGGCGTGTCGCTCCCAGAGTCGTCCGCATCACCATCGGAACTTTCCACTTCCCTCCAGACATGTAGTGGACCTTGGCTGCCTGGTTGGCCATCTGGTCCATGGTGAGGGTGATGAAATCTCCGAACATGATGTCAACCACGGGGCGAAGGCCGGTCATCGCGGCGCCCACGGCCAAGCCGGTGAAGCCGGCTTCGGAAATCGGTGTATCAACCACGCGCTCGGTACCGAACTCTTCTACCAGCCCCGACAGAACTTTGAACGGCGTGCCCGCCTCAGCCACATCCTCGCCGAAAATACAGACACGCGAATCGCGGCGCATTTCTTCCGCCAGCGCTTCGCGGACTGCTTGCGCGAAGGTCAATTCGCGATGGGCAGCTTCAGGCATACACGTCCTGCTCCACTTCTTCGGGACTGGGATATGGAGCTGCTATTGCAAATTTAACGGCTTTCTCCATCTCGGACTTAACCTGCGAGTGAATGCTATCGAAAAGAACGGAGTCGGCAAACTTCTGCTGGCTAAGCCAATCGCCCAGTAGCTTAATAGGATCACGCTCGCTCTTCCAGCGCTGCTCTTCCTGCTTCGAGCGGTAATACTCACGGTTGATGTCGCCGACGTGATGACCACTGTAGCGATACGTATTGCAGCAGAGGAACGCGGGGCCTTGCCCCTGGCGGGCGCGCTCCACAAGGCGGGTTGCGGTGTCGTGGACAACTCGCACGTCCTGTCCATCGACGCTCTCCGCGTGCAATCCGAAAGCGGCCCCTCGAGCCACGATATCGCCCGCGGTGGTCTCGGAGTAGTGCGTGTATTCCGTGTACAGATTGTTCTCGCAGACGTAGATCACCGGCAGCTTCCAGAGCTGAGCCAGGTTCATTACTTCATAGAGCACGCCTTGTCCAAGCGCTCCCTCCCCGAAGAAGCACACCGCGACCTGGTTCGTGCCCAGGCGCTTGGCTGAAAACGCCGCGCCCGTCGCAATGCCTACGCTCCCAGCCACGATTGCGTTCGCTCCCAGATTTCCGGTAGCTGGATCGGCAATGTGCATCGACCCACCCTTGCCACGGCAGTAGCCCGCTTCCTTGCCCAGCAATTCGGCAAACATGCGGTCGGGCGATGCGCCTTTCGCCAGGCAATGCCCATGGCCGCGATGAGTGCTGGTGATGTAGTCGTCGGGCCGAAGCGCCTCGCAGATCCCAACTGCTACCGCTTCTTCGCCTGCATAAAGATGCGCCAGTCCTGGCATCAGGGCGCGAGTGTACAGTTCGTTTACCTGCTCTTCGAACAGTCGAATGCTAACCATCTGCCGGTACATGCGGAGCCAATGTTCCACGCTAATCTTCGAATCCGCTTCTGGATGGTGGGCGGCGGTTGTCATTTCGAAACTCCTGACATGCGAGCCAACACATCAAACATAACTGCGAAATCCTGCTTCGCCATGCCCATGGCGCGGGCGGCGGTCAGAAACTCGTTGGATATAGCGGTGGTCGGCAACGGGACGTCGAGCTGACGACCCATCTCCAGCGCCAGCAGCATATCTTTCTGCATCATGTTTACGTCGAACCAGGCCTCTGCAGGCTGTTGGAGGACGAATGGTCCGCGGTATTGAATCATCGGAGATGCCACGGCGCTGTGGGTGAGAACGTCCACCGCGGTTTCGCGGGCGATCCCACTCTTTTCTGCCAGCAACACGCCTTCGGAAAACGCCAGCATCTGCGTAGCGAGGCTAAGATTGATAGCGATTTTCATCGAGAGTGCGAGGCCGTTATCGCCAACGTAAGTAACCTTGGGCCCGATGTCCTCTAGCAGGGGTCTCACGCGTTCGAAGGTCTCGCGACGTCCACCGACCATCACTGACAATTTTCCTTCCTGAAGAGTGGTGACGCTTCCTGACACCGGTGAGTCGACCATGTCTGCGCCTTTTTCGCGTACCTTGGTTGCAAGGGCGCGGCTTACTGTGGGACTGACTGTACTCATGTCAATAAAGGTCTTGCCCTTACTCAAGCCGGCAAGCAGCCCGTCTAGTCCATCGGTGATGGCGGCAAGTGCGGCGGAGTTGGTGACCATGGCAAAGGTTACGTCTACGGCGGCAGACACAGCTCGTGGCGAATCCGCCCATTTCATGCCACGATCGATTAACCACTGCGCCTTGGAGCGGGTCCGGTTGTAGCCGGTCACAGCGTGTCCCTTGCCGAGAAGCCGGTTCACCATCTGGCTGCCCATCACTCCAAGACCGACAAATCCGAGATTGGTCATCAATAATCGGCTCCAAGCTAGGTAACGGGTTTTGAGAGCGTCGAATGCTCGTCGGCAGAGTAGGCTTGGGAGTCTTGGCGCACTTGCTGCAGGTGAGCTCGCATGGCTTCGCGCGCTTTTTCTGCATTCCGCTGTTCGATAGCTTCAAGAATGCGCTTGTGATGAAACTGCCCGCGCTCCGGGCCGCCATCAACCTTAAAGATCCGCATCCGCTGTTCGCGAAGAAGCCCCACAATTGAATCGATCAAAGAAAGAATGAGAGGATTTGCCGCCGCTTCCGCCAATGCCAGATGGAAGTCGAGATCTGCCTCGATATAGGCATCGGGATCCTGACGCGCACGATCCATTACGGCGACTGCATCACGCATGGTGGTGACGTACTGTTCCTCAGCCCGGGTTGCGGCCAGAGCGGCAATCTCCGGCTCGAGAATCGCTCGAAGTTCGGCAAGGTGCGTGGAACCGTCCGGCTGGCCGATTTTTATCATCAGGTCGAGCGACTGCCGGATGGCCTGTGATGTCCCATCGGTAACAAACGTCCCGCGCCCGGAATAGGCTTCGACCAGCCCTTTTTCACGAAGCGCATTGACAGCCTCACGGACGGCGGTTCGGCTCACGCCAAATTGTTCGGCGAGTTCCCGTTCTGCGGGCAGTTGGTCGCCGGGCTTCAGAGCACCCTTGAGGATCGACTCCTCGATTTGCTGAACGATCTGCTCGTAAAGCCGCGACGCCTGGACTACCTTAAACACAAATTATTCCCCATTAAGTTTCTTACATTGCGGTCTGGTGTCTCCTGGACGTCACGCTGCTTTCGAGGTGCGCAATCCTTCGGTAGCTTCTTGAATCCAGACCGTCTTCGTATTGGTAAACTCACGGATTCCGTACGGCCCCAGTTCCCGGCCGTGACCGGACTGCTTCACACCGCCAAACGGCAGGCGCGGGTCGGAAGCGACCATTCGGTTGATGAACACCATTCCAGCTTCAATCTCGTTAATGAAGCGCTCCCGCTCACTCTCATCGTTGGTCCACGCACTCGCTCCCAGCCCAAAGCGGCTGTCGTTTGCGATCCGAATGGCGTCCTCTATATCTTTCGCTCGGAACAGACTGGCCACCGGGCCGAACAACTCTTCCCCGTAGGCCGGCGAATTTTTTGGAATGTCGGTTAACACCGTGGGAGCATAGAAGTTTCCCGGGCGATCCAGTCGCTTACCTCCGGTCAAAAGCCGCGCCCCCGCCTCGACAGACTTTCGAACATCCGCATCCAGGCCGGCGAGAGCGTCTTCGGTCGAAAGTGGCCCCAGTTCCGTGTTTTCGTCGAGGGGATCGCCGACTCTGAGCGCCTCCATCTTACTTACGAACTTGCCTTCGAACTCATTTGCAATCTGCTCGGCAACGATGAATCGCTTAGCCGCGATGCAAGACTGCCCATTGTTTACGATCCGGGCTTTAACGGCGGTGGCCACGGCCTCATCGAGATTTGCGCTTGGCATAACAATAAAAGCATCGCTGCCACCCAGTTCGAGCACCACTTTCTTAATCCTCTTTGCGGCCGCGGTTCCTACCTTGATTCCTGCATCCTCACTTCCCGTAAGTGTTGCTGCGGCCACTCGTGGATCACCCAGAATTGCGTCCACCTTGTCGGAGCCGATGAGAAGTGTCTGGAAAGCCCCGTCCGGAAATCCTGCTCTGCGAAAAATATCTTCGATACTGAGCGCACATTGCGGGACGTTGGATGCGTGCTTCAAGAGCCCGACGTTACCGGCCATCAAAGCTGGAGCCGCGAAGCGGACGACTTGCCAGAACGGAAAATTCCACGGCATCACCGCCAGGATCGGTCCAAGCGGCTGGTAGTGGATGTAACTCCGGCTCGCCGTCGTTTCGATAACTTCATCGGCGAGAAAACGCTCGGCATTTTCAGCATAGTACCGACATGCCCATGCGCATTTGACGGCCTCATCCACACCGGCGCGAAACGGCTTCCCCATTTCCATGGTCATCAATCGGCCGAGACTTTCTTTCTCTTTGTCCAGAATGTCGGCAGCCTTGATCATCATTCGCGCTCGTTCGGCGAATGGCACTTTTCGATATTTGGAAAAAACGTCGACTGCGCGCCGAAGTTTCTCCTCAATTTGCGAGTCCGACAACGGCTCGAATGATTTCAGGAGCAGCCCAGTGGCGGGGTTGATGGTCGCGATAGCCATAGATGTGCCCTCCGGAGTAGGGTATGAGGTCTTCGCAGGCGCTGTCGCCGGCGTTGGTCAGCTCAATCGCGGCAAGCGCTTACCGCCGCGGAGTAGTGGTCTGACACCTATACCATAACCTTGTCATCTGCTGTCAAGTCGCCTGTTAATAAATATCTTGACAGCAAAACTCGTGGAGTGGTACAGCTGTCGGACCAGATTTTCGGGACTGCGCCCCAATATCTATCGGAGGACCCTTGTCATGAATCCCCCAACTTTAAGCCTCTGGAACCATGTATGGCTGCGCGCCGTGGGAAAAACAATTCGGCTACTCGGTCCCATGTTTCTGATTTGCCTTCCCTTATCCGGGCAAACCCCTACCGGACGTATCCTGGGAAATGTTCGAGACCAGACCGGTGCCGCTTTACGCGGGGCGACCGTGATCATCACCGCTGTCCAAAGAGGGGTCTCGCGAACTCTGATTACAGATGACACGGGCGCGTACGTCGCTCCGGACTTGGATCCCGGTATTTATAAGGTGCGTGCCGAGGCTAAAGGTTTCAAAACTATTGAGCGCGTGAACATCGAATTGGAAGTCGCCAAGGACGCTCTCATCGACCTTGCATTGCCGCCTGGCGAGGCTTCCGAGACGATCACTGTCACCGAAGAGATACCTCTGTTAAATACCACCTCTTCCGTCCTGGGAGGAACGCTAAGCAACAAGGAGATCAATGACCTGCCCTTAAATGGCCGTAATTACGAGAACCTGCTTCAGCTTCGCCCGGGGGTGATGCGCTATCCAGGGGGTGGATTCTCTACCACCAGTACCAACGGTCTGCGTGCGGAAGACAATGCCTACATCATTGACGGTCTGTTCAACAGTGAACCGTTCTCCGGACAGAGCATAATCAACGGGGCTGGGATCGCGGGAGATTCGGCGACCATCCTGCCCGTGGACTCTATTCAGGAATTCAATCTCCAGGAAAATCCTTCGGCGGAATATGGTTGGAAGCCTGGCGCCATCGTCAACGTCGGGCTGAAGTCGGGGACCAACAGTTTGCACGGCACCGCCTACGCTTTCGGGCGCGACACCCCGTTCGATGCGCGCAACTACTTCAACACAGTAGCCTCGGGGCCGAAGAATCCACGTGACTTGGAGCAGTTCGGCGGTACAGCAGGCGGGCCCCTCATTAGAGGCAAGCTTTTCTTCTTCGGCGGATACGAGGGGCAACGGTACACGGTCGGCAACACGGGTCAGATTTCTACCCCAGCCACGGTAACGCTGGGCGGCGACCCGGCGAACAGCCTCGTGGATGCCATCGCCGGCGTGCAGGCTCAACACCTGGTTGACCCGACTGTTAACGTGAGCGCAGTCAGCCTGCAGGTCGGCGGGTGCACATTGGGACCGCCTATCTCCTGCGACGGCAGTGGATTTCCCGCCAATAACGGCACCAACCCGGTGGATCCCACGGTGATTAACTTTGGTCTGCCCAACTCTGTCACCGTCGACAACGCGGTCGGTAAGATCGACGCCCACATCAACGACCGCCACTCCTTGAGTGGAATGTACTTCTTCGGTAACAACTCGGGAACGGTGAGTGACGCAAGCCAACTGCAAACCAAGTGGCTAACACAAATTCACACGCGTGCTCAAGTCCTGGGGGCAAATTGGAGTTGGATCCCCGGTTCCCGCTGGGTAAATGAAGCCCGGTTCGGTTACAACCGTCTTTACCAGCCCACGTTTACCGCCGATCACAACAAACTTGCGTCCACCTACGGCCTCAATACAGGCGTGACTAATCCCCTGTATGGGGGATTGCCCCGGATCAATATTTTCCCTTTTTATATCTTCCCCCAGGAATTGGGTGGTTTTAACTGGCCCAAGGTGCAAGGGCCCGACACAAGGTTTCAATTTGTGGACCACATCTCGTATACCCGCGGCAAGCACGCTTTCAAGTTTGGCGGAGAGATCCATCGTGACAGCTTCAACGGCGGCGCATACGGCGGCGCCAGAGGCAGAATCAAATTCGGATTTGCCAACGACGCCTTTGCCGGCGCCACGTCGTTGGAAGACTTCTTCGCCGGCGTCCCGACCTCGGGTAGTCAACTGGTGGGCGATCCTACGCGCCACATGCACAATTGGGGATACGCCGGCTTTGTGCAGGATGACTGGCGCGCCACCAGAAATTTGACCGTAAACCTTGGCCTGCGGTACGAACTCAATACCGTTGTGAAAGAGGAACGCAATCTGTTGGGTAACTTCGATCCGACGGCCGGGCTGCAGCAGGTTGGCAAGCAGATCGGTGCGCCCTACCACGGCGATCACACGAATTTCGCTCCGCGCTTGGGCTTTGCCTGGGATCCGACGGGTAGCGGGAATACTGTGATCCGAGGAGGTGGAGGCATTATTTACGAGACGCTCAACTGGGAATCATTCCTTGCATTGAACAACTCGCTAGGCATCAGCACCATTCCCACAGGAGCCATCATCGATGCCAGTGGGAACACGGCAGGCGGATCAATCGCAGTCGGCACCATCGGGTTCCAAGGCAGCGACCCTACCGCCGGCGGTCTCAACTGGGACCCCGCCATTACAGGCGTGTCCGGGACCGTCTTTCCCACTACTCCGCTTAATTGCTTTGCGAATCCTTGCACAATTTTGGGAATGGATCCCAATCTCAAGACTCCATATGTGTGGAACTGGACTTTGAACCTCCAGCACGCCCTCAGCAATAACTTGTCGCTGGAGGTCGCTTATGTCGGCGACCATGGTGCGAGGTTAGCCGGCATCCATGACATCAATCAACCCCCGACGGGAGCGGGATGGACACCAGCGGTCATTGCAACCTGCCTGAGCTCCGCCTTCACTAACTGTGCGGCAGATGGCGGCGCCGAGCAGACAGCGCGACCATTCAACGCGACGTTCCCTTTCCTCGCCCAGATCTACCAGATGGGGAACATCTACCGGTCGAACTATAACGGGCTGCAGGCGACGCTAACAGGACGCAACTATCATGGTCTGAGTTTCGTCGCTGGCTATACCTATTCTCATTCGCTGGACCAGGTCGGTGCTAACTGGGATTTCGGTGCGGGATCAGGCATCCCGACGGACAGCACACATCCGCAGCGGGAATATGCCAGCAGCGATTTCGACATGCGTCAACGCTTCACCCTTTCACTTACCTACCTCATCCCTGGTAAAAAGGGTCTTGGCCAGGTGCTGGAAGGCTGGCAGCTCAATTCCATCGTCAGCCTGTATGGTGCCCAGCCCTTTGGCGCAATGGATGCCGGCACCGATGTCAGCGGGACCGGCGAGGTCATTTCTGATCGCTGGGACTTCTTCGGAAATCCTAAAGACTTCAAGTCGGCGGCAGTCGGAATTCCATTCTTCCCTGGAACCCTCGATCCCACCAGCCCCAGCAATGCAAATTGTGGAACGAGAGCGCTGGCCCTGGACGGCGGAACTCGCGGCTTAGCGAGCGATGCGCTAGCGCTGTTTGGTTGCTACGCCAATGGCAACTCGGTCATGATTCCACCGCCACTCGGGAGTTTCGGTACTATGGGCCGCAATATCTTCCGCGACACGGGTTTCCGCAACTGGGATCTCTCAGTCGCCAAGAACTGGAAGTTCGGGGAACGATTCGGCGCGCAGTTCCGTGCCGAGTTCTTCAATGTTCTGAACCATCCTAACTTTGCCAATCCTTTCGGGGGACAGAATGGCTGGGCCCATAACGATCCCTCGACCGGCTCATTCGGGTGTGCCTGCGCCACGCCCGACGTAGCGGCCTCCAACCCCGTGATCGGCTCGGGAGGCAGCCGGGCGATTCAGTTGGGTTTGAAACTCAGCTTCTAGTCACTGCAAGGAGAAGCGAAGAAAGCTACACAAGTTCCGTGGTATGGCATTGAACCAGGTTCCGAAGCAAGGTTTCGATGAAGCCTGTCGTGCTGCTGCTGATAGTTGGCTTGATTGGTCTGCTTAATATGCTGGATCTGGTCCCTCGAATCGTTGCCACCGTGTGGGCGCCGTTCCCTTCCGGCAAATCACCAGCGCCCGAAACACCGGCTCACGGCTATGTGATCACGAAACCCGTCAAAGGATCGGACATCCCGGCGGATTACACCTTCGTTCTGACGCAAGACGAGATCTACCTGCCGATCGCCGTCCGCAAGCCAAAAGGCCACGGGCCGTTCCCTGTCATCACGATGGGCTGGGCTGAAGGCAAGCGGGGAATGCGGAAGGTTGAGGAACTGGTGGAGCGCCTGGCGCCGATGCAGGATCGCATGATCGCGCGCGGATATGTCCTCGTGACTGTTAATTACCGCAATGAGATCCCGTACCTCTATGAGCAACTCCAGCAACTGGCGCAAAATCTCCCCGACAGCATCAGCGGAGAGAGGCGAACGCTGAAATCTCACCCAACTCTCGATCATGAGGACTTGATCGCAACCATGCGCTATCTAAAAAGCGTGCCCTATGTGGATAAGAACGCCATTGGTGCAATGGGTGTGAGTCACAGCGGCGAGATGATCTTAAAGGCGGCCGCCGCGTATAACTTCGACGCCGGAGTATGCATCGAGCCTGCCGCCCACGAGTTCCTGAGCGTCAACACTGGCCCTACGGCACCGCGCATAGGGACCGAGATTCAGTACACCAATATGGAAGTCGCCCGAAAAAACGCTGACAAGACGAAGGCAATGGAGCGCATCCAGCGAATGAATACTCCCATGCTGATTTTCGGCCGCGACACAGACCACCTGCAGGGCATCTTCAAGCTGACCAATGAATGGATGCACGAAGCCGACAAGGATGTAACCTGGGTCAGCTTCGATCATCGGGTTCACGGCTACGTGTTTATCAACGCGCAGCCGGATGGCTCCTATAAGCCGGACCCGATACAGGAAAAAACATTCGAGATCTTGATGTCATACTTCGACAAGCGTCTGAAGTCGAGAGTACGTCGGACGAATACAGTAGACGCCCGTAACCCTTCCGAGACCGAATGAGCGCCACTTCACGAAACACTTAATGCTGGATGATCGCGAACGAAGAGAGGGTTATTGATGCAGGGCTTTCATAATCGCTTCGCTGTCGTAAACCTCATGTTTGTCTTAACCGTCATGACTACCGACACCGCGTTTCCCCAGGAGCGTCGCGAACGAACACTCGACGAGATAAAGACGGAAGCGATCCATCGTGCGGAAAACGGAATGTATCCGCTAATTGGGCTGGATCCCGCGGACGTTCGCGAGGCCTTTGCTTCGATCAAGACAACTGACAAAGACGAATGGGCTGGCGCATTTATGGCAGTTGCCGACAAATACATGGCCGAAGGGAAAGCGCTTGAAGCCACAGATCCCACAAGAGCAAACGCTGACTATATCCGCGCCTGGCGGCTCTATTCTTTCGGCCGTTGGCCAATACCAGCATCTCCGGGAAAACAACGTTCCTACGCCAAGGCGCTGGAAGCCTTTCGTGCTCACGCGCGCTTCTGGGACCCACCGTTGGAGATCGTGCACATTCCCTTTGAGGGGAAAGAAATAATCGGATATTTGCGGCTGCCGAAGAATGTGCAGAGACCGGTGCCGCTGGTGATCGCGGTCAACGGGTTGGATAGCAGAAAGGAAGATCTGGCTGAAAGCTTCGGCGCAATCCTCCCCTACGGCATTGGATTTCTCGCGGTGGATGGGCCAGGCACAGGTCAAGCGCCGATTAAAGTAAGCGAAAACGCGGACCGGATGTTGTCACGCGTAATCGACTACGTTCAGACCAGGCCAGAAGTTGATAAGACTAAGCTCGCAGTTCATGGGGTGAGTTGGGGTGCCTACTGGGCTGCCAAGCTGGCCATTGTTGAGCGCGCGCGTCTGAGAGGAGCCAGTGCCCAGTCTCCACCAATTGATAAATTCTTCCAGAAAGAGTTTCTGATGAATTCGCTCTTGGGAAACCGCGAGTATCTATTCGATCAAGTGCCGGCTCTCATGAACATCCTTGAGGGAGTTAAGTCCTTAGACGAAATGGCGGCCTTCCTGCCCAGGATGTCTCTCGTGCATCAAAACCTTCTAGGGAAGCCGACGGCTCCGATGCTCGTCATTGCTGGAGTTCTGGATACGCAGGTTCCAATATCTGACATCTATTTGCTTCTCGACAATGGTGACGTTCCCAAAGATGCGTGGATCAATCCCCAAGGCGGCCACCTTGGCAGGCAGGTTAAAGTCTGGCCCGATCCAGCCATCTTCAAGCAAGTCATTATTCCCTGGCTGGTGCGCACCATGGATGTCGCTGTTCGTCAATAAGAGAGTTGACTCTAACCATGGACTCATTCCACGCCCGGAAAGCCCGGCGCGGGGACATTTCGGACGATTCCCTTCAAATCATTCGAACTTAGGCGCACTGGTCAGTAAAGAGTCTGCTAGCTTTGTGTTCGCTACGAGCTCCTCCGCTTTTGGGAGCCTGCGCTAGCTGGTAGACTCGCACCTTTACACTAGTCGTGTTGCGAGGCGCCTGTGTATTGGCCAATGTCTGTGATCGGCGTCCACATCGTACGTCTGTTCGGGATGGAGTTGTCGCGGCACACCCTGGCCCGCGCCTGCTTGTCCGCTGTTGTGGTCAGCGGCGGATTAGTGCCTTTCCATTTTCGAAAGCACCTGCCAGTTTGGGTTCGGGTTGCGTGCCTCGCGTTGATCTTCGCCAGCATCGGGATTTGCTGTGTATGGAATTTCCGGATCATGCGTTCGCATGTTGAGAACCCTCCCGAGTGGGATTTCCGAGTCTTCTGGATGTATGGAAAAGTGCTCGCTCGGCACGGCAACGTATATCTACCCAGTGAATACCAGGAATTCAAAGAGTTATTCCAGTCGGACACTCAATTCACGGAAGCTTCTCTGAATGTAGGCGCGACTTATCCACCCCACAGCATGCTTCTCTTCGAACCCCTGGGATTCTCGAATATTCACACCGCCTACCTGCTGTGGTATGTGCTCCAGACCGCTGCCCTGGTTGCTGCCATCGAGTTGCTGCGCAGAATATTCCTCGGCGGCTCCGGTGTTTGGGGCCTGGGATTGGCGGCACTTCTGCTCTTCGCCTTGCGAGGCACTTGGGTCACTATTAATTTCGGTCAAACGAACTTTCTCGTATTGCTGCTCATACTGTTGTACTGGCGCGACCACGAACTGCCGCGTGCCGGGGTTTGGCTGGCGCTCGGAATCTTGGTCAAGTTGTATGTTGTATTCCTACTGCTCTACCCGCTACTGCGTCGCCAGTGGCTCGTAGTGGCATGGACGGTTGTCAGCAGTCTGCTCCTAGCCTTCGCGAGCCTGCTAGTGCTCGGGCCGACAACGTTCTTCAGTTATTTCACTTTGCACCCGGCAAGCCACCTGCCCAGCTGGGTATACAGCGAAAGAATCAATCAGTCGCTGCTGGCGGTCATTCTGCGCAACAGCAATGGAGGGCTGGGTAATCGTGGTCCATTGGCTCAGCCGCTGTTTTTAGCGCTGGCGCTACTATTGGCCTGTGTTACAAGCTGGCTGGTCTATCGCCTTCGGCGCCGTTGCGAGTACGGACTGGCGCTGGTGCTGGTCTTGACGCTGCTGCTCTATCCCGGAACTCTTGTTCATTACACCTTAATTCTGCTTATACCGTTGCTAGTGATCTGGGAATATCGAGAAGATTTTCCAGGGGGTATATGGGGGACGGTCGGCTTGATTGCATTCGTTTACGGATCAATTGCGTTGCAGCAAGGGGACAGTACTTTCGCGGCAATGCTGCTTGTCTGGATGGTACTGGCTGGCCTCGCCGTATTTCGCACTCAAAATCTACAAACCATCCAGCCCGAAGGTTCGGACCTCCTTACCGCCCCACACTAATCGAGATTTGAAGGCAAAACATTTTCGACAGCCAAAACCTCAACCATCAACCGATTGCGCCACTAATCTTGGAGCAGCGCACCTATCCGTAAGTGCGTCGTGCATGCGAGCCTTGGAATTACAACTTGGGTTCCCGCAGCGAAGATCGTTGTACTAACTATTTCTCTTTTGCAGATTGCATCTTGATTTCATCACAACTGTCATCTAACATCGCTGCCTCGTCATCTTCGTCTGAAGTTGCTTTAACCTTCTGGTTCGTGGCTTCGGTTTTTTGACTTCGTCTACTGGGTACAGCCCGCCGCTTCGCCCGCGTGTTTTCTCTTAACTCGTAATTAAGAAACAATGCAACGATTCGATTAAGGAGAAACAAATGACGAAAAAAATTATGCTGGTATTGCTGGCGATGGCGTCAGTACCCGTTTGGGCCGTGCTCGACCATCCCACCCTCATCGCAAAGGCTACCGAGACACCCAGCGTTATCCTGTCTCTAAAGCGGGGCACGCCAGTGCAAGGCGACACTTTCCACCACTTTAAAATCTATCGCAGGCTGGTGGAGGCAGGTGGCTGCGGCATGGACGCTGACGATGTACAGGCGACCCCAAGGAGCTTACCCTGGACCGACACCCACGTATTCGACTATTACCACTACGCGTACCAGGTCACGGCGGTCGCTACCGATGGAAGCGAGAGCGCCCGCAGCAATTGCGTAATCGTGAAGATCCCCTAGAAATTACCAATCTACGAGCTCCAGCGAGGACCGCACAAACTCGTCTTGGGCGCTACCGGATTGCGGGATTTGAGGGCGTGAACTGTCTCAGAACACCGAGGAGGTATTCAGTTGTAGCGGAATTCAAGTCAATTGAAGCACGATGGGTCCGCTGAACCCTCGACGATCCGACCTATGCGATTCAGTGCGCAGCCAATGCGGGCTTGTAGATCGCTCCTATCACGACGCACACTGTCGTCCATTGAACCAGCGTACTTGCCGCCAGTTCGAGCGCGAGTTTCCTGCCTATGTTGAGCGTCACGTAGTTGGCCCCCACGAACGTACATAGCACGAAAATTCCGACCAGCACACCGAATCGGAAGCCTTCCGCGGCGCCGGGTCCGCCTTCGTAGCCCTTCGCGTTGATTATCGCGATCACGAAGGTTGCAATCAGAGTGCAAGCGAAGCCGAGCGGCATGTAGCCCATCACCGTGTCAGCCGACCGGTACACTGCGGAGTATGGAGAAAAATCTTTTCTAATGAGCAAACCTTCCACCAGGAACCCGTAGACGTAATACACAACCGTGGCAGCAAACGCAGCGATAACGATTCGTCGGTAGTTCATCAATCACCCTTTCGTAAGGCAATTTATGCTTCCTGGCGAACTGTTGTTCGAGCTGAAGAATGTTTGCGCGTGGTCACCGTCCTAGTGACTTGGTTCAAGAATTAGTTTTTGCACCCGCCAGTTTAATAACTCGCCGACGTAGATTTCGTTTTCCGACGGGCATGCGATTTCGTGAATCCACCCGAACTGTTTGAGTTGCTTGCCAGACTCGCCAAGCACGCCCAGGACTTTTCCATCGAGAGTGAGCTTGTATATCCGGCCCGGGTAGCCATCAGAACTGTACATCACCTGGTTTGGCGGAGGCGTGATGCAAATTGCCCACGGCGCTCCCGGCGCCATCGTCTGATTGCCAGTGACCGGCCCGTCACTGGCTGATAAGTTCGGCTTGTTGCCGATCGCGGGACGAGCGTTGGGATCGACGGGCACATCGATGGTGATCTGGCGAAGGAATTTGCCATCACCGTCAAACACCTGTATACGGCGGTTGCCACGATCCGCAACGTAGACGTTGCCCGCCGCGTCAAGCGCGATGCTGTGCGGGGTACTGAACTGTCCGGGTTGGTCACCGGCTTCGCCCCACGACTTCAGCCAGTTGCCATTCTTATCAACTTTCGCGATGCGCGAATTGATGTAGCCGTCGCTGATGTAGGTGTTGCCCGCGGCGTCCCACGCCACGTCGGTCACCTGCCTGAACATGCCGTCGACAGGAGGCAGCGGCGGCTTGGGATGTTTCAACGGCGCGGTTCCTTCGTCGGAGGCTTCCTGCTTGCGCCCGAACACCATGGCGACGCGGCCCTCCCGATTGAATTTGATGACCATGTCGGAGCCTTTGTCAGTGACCCAGAGGTTGTCTTCTTTATCGACTTTCACCGTGTGGGCGAACGACCAGGCGTAAAGGTTGTGGCCGATCTCGCGCAGAAACCTGCCATCGGCGTCGAACTCCAGAAGCTGCGCAGCGCTCGCGCCGTAGGCCGGGCCAGTGCTATTGCCACGCGAGAACACGAAGACGTGTCGCTTGGAATTGACCGCCACACCCGCCACTTCGCCGAGATACAGATCGGGAGGAAGTTTCAAAAAATCGGGCACCGACTGATACTGAATTTCGGGAACGCGCGATGGTTGAGCGAAAAGAAAACTGGTCACGGAGAGGAAAAACAAAATCAGTGAAGATCTCATCAGGCCTCCGAGTGATGCTGAAGAAAGTAGCCAACTACCTGTATTCGGAAGAATGCGTCGCGTCATCGCACCAACCATCAAAAGTTCGTGTGTGAAGCTAAGTTCCTGTCGCTGAGTTCAGAGTTGGACTTGAGCTGACTGCGCCGCCTCCAAAGTGATGCGCTGCTGGCGGCGGTAAGCCAGATTAGCCATGTGCGCCGCGACCGCCGACCGGTAGCCAATGTCCACCGGAGCGTGAGGAGTTTTGCGAGTGCGCACACACTCAATCCAGTTGGACATGTGATCCTGGTCTGAGCTGTTTCCAGTGATCGCGACCCCATCCCGCCGATTAGTCTTTTCGGGAAAATAATGAGTGGTTTCGCCGGACTTGCCGCTCACCATGTCGGTTGCTCCCGCCAGATGTTCAATGGTGCCGTCGCTTCCCAGCAAACGTTCGCCCAGTCCGTAGCGACTGTTGCTGAACGTGGACTGCCAGGTAACAACCATGTCGTTGGGGAAATCCAGGGTAACCGCGATGGTGTCGGGTACTTCGCGGCCGTCTTTTTCTGAAAATACTCCACCCGACATGTAGGCCGCACTAGGCAGCGGCAGGTCGAGGGCTGACATGATCCAGGCAATCTGATGCACCATGTTCTCGGTGACATTGCCGCCAGAAAACTCCCAGAACAATCGCCAGTTGATGAACTTGTTGGCGTCGAAAGGGCAGTTGGGTCGTCCGTTGAGAAAGGCGTTCCAATCGACGTTGGTGGCGGTGCAATCCGAGGGCACTGGCCGCACCCATTGACCTTTTCCATGAGGGGTGTTGCGGCTCATCCAAGACTCGACTTGGGTGACCTTTCCGAGCAGCCCGTCCTTGATCCACTTTCTCGCATCGGCTAGCGCTCCGGAACTCTCATGCTGCAATCCAATCTGAATTATCCGGTCGGATATCTTCGCTGCTTGCAGGCATTGCTCCGCCTCTGGAATGGACCACGTCATGGTTTTTTCGGCATAGAGGTCTTTGCCCGCGGCCAGCGTATCCAGAAAATGCTGGGCGTGAATATGCAACGGACTGGCCACGATGACGGCATCAATATCCTTTATGTCAAGTAAGCGGCGATGATCATTCACGGTCTGAATGCCGTTTGCGATTTGTTTTGCTTCATCGTGGCGTCGAGTGTAAACATCGGCGATGGCCACCACTTGGGCCTTGGGAAGTTCCATGACTTGCTTCAAAAGTTCCTGCCCGCGTCCGCCTACTCCGATCATGCCAATGCGCACGCGATCGTTCGCACCGAGCACCCGGGCTGGCGGGTAGGCAAGCAAGGCTGCCGCGCCTAACATCGTCTGTTGCACAAACTCACGCCGCGTCTTCTTTGCCATTGTCATGAACCTCCATTGTCAAATCTCTTTTGGTCAGCCGGTGTGCGTTTTTTGCTTCGAACGAGCATCCTTCAGATATTGCGTCGCCACGCGAGCAAAATCTGGGAATGCTATTTCGGGTTCTTCAATTTCGGGATGCCATACTTTTTCCCACTCGAATGAGTAGACGCCCCGATAGCCGTGGTCTACGAGCACTTCTATTTGTCGTCTTACCGGCACTTCGCCACGACCCGTGAGTACGTAATGGACATCATCGCCTTCTTTGCGAGAATCTTTGAGGTGGGTGTGGCGGATATATTTTCCAAGTTGAGCCACCGTGAAGGCGGGGTCTTCCTTCCCGCTGACAAAAGTATGGTGCGCGTCCCAAAGCAGTGCCACGTGCGAAGAGTTGGCTTGCTCCAGGATTGTGCGCAGCGTTGGAGAATCGGTAAAGTCGCCGTGCGACTCGATCACAACCGTGACATCTCGTGGACCGGCGTAGTCCCCAAGCTCGCGCAGCGAGTTTGCAATGTGCTCGAGAGCCTGGTCTCGGGGACCCACAATTTTGTTTCCGAAAACACGGACATAGGGCGAGCCGAGCGCGTGGGCCAGGTCGATGAAGCGGCGAGCGTCGGCCATCTGCTCCGCGTGTTTCTGCGGATCGGTATCGTGCATGTTGGCGGAACTACTGACGCAGGAAATGCGCAGGCCGCGCGCCGCGACCTGTTTGCGTGATTCAGCAATATTCGCGGCGCTAAATTCAGGGCGCGCCGGCAAATCCATCGTGCCTTGCAAGCCGCGCAACTCGACCGCAGCAAAGCCGTTGTGCTGGGCAAAGTCGAGGATTTTTAACCAGTTCCAGCCGGGGCAGCCGAGAGTCGAAAAGCCGATCGGCAATGACTCACTTCCGGCGGCGCGGGAACAGACTCGCAGGGTCCCGATTGCAATTGCGGAACTTTGGATAAATTGCCGTCGCGTCAACTGTTTCATGCAGATAACCAAATTAATGAAGATTCAGCGCGGACCAGAGATTCGAGTTACAGCGCTCCGGCCTGGTGCAGCTCAGCTTTCATTCCCGCCCAACTTTGTTTCGTAGATGCTTCGGGCGTGCCCGCGCCGCGCCAGTGCGTCTCGAGGCTTACGGCATAATGATAGCCGTCACGCTTGAGGGCCTTAAACTGGCCGACCCAATCGATGATGCCTCGACCCATAGCTTCCCATTCGTAGCCATCCTGTTTCTTGACCACATCCTTACAGTGGCAATGACCAATGCGATCCTTTGGCAAGAGATTGTAGCCATCGGGATAAGGTTTCTCGCCGCGACTAGCGGCATTACCCGGGTCCCAGTTCAACATTAAATACTGAGACTTCACCGCATTCAGGACGCGCGCCGCTTCCGCCCCGGTGGCTGTATTGCAGGAGCCTTCGTTTTCCAGGACAAGGATTATGCCCTGCTTGCCTGCTTTATCGGCGGCGTCCTGCAATTTTTCGTTGATCGCCGCACGGTACGGAGTCTGATCATCGAGGCGCCAGAAATCGAAGCAGCGGACACGATCGGCGCCGAAGGTTTTGGCCAGATCAATACTGCGTTTGAGCACTTCATCCTGCTGATCAAAAGTAAAGTCGGCCTTGAACTGATCACGTTTCGGACTGAACTTTGACTTGGGAGCGCCCGGCCAATCCACTTTGAACAGCGGACTGGCTATGTCCGTGACGCGCAGTTTGTTCTTTTTCAATATACGTTGCGCTTCCGCGACTTCGTGAGAATCCAGCTTGAGGATATTCTTGTCCCACGCACTGCGCAGTTCGATCCATTCCATGCCGAACTCCCGCGAGGCCACTTCGCAGTCATGACCAAAGTCCTGCGAAATCTCATCGTTAATTACGGCGACCCGGAAGGATGACTTTGCCGGATCCAGCGAGTCGGACACCGACTTTGCCCCTGAGGGAAGAGATGACACTTTCATCGCGGCAGCCATTGCAGCCATGCCGGCAAGAAACTCACGACGAGAAACTCGAAACGCCATTATGTTTTCTCCCCAGGATTGGGCGCTGAGCGGGCTGATTGTACATCCGGAGTGGGGTAGTCCTCCTGTATTCTTGCTTGAGGGAATGACGCCGATTCAGAAGCCGACTGAAAGGCAGGGTTCGAAGTTACTTATTTATCGCACATGAAGCCAGTGAAGCCCAATATCAGTTTCTCTTGTCAGAGTCGCGAGCAAAATAAAATTAAGATGATGAAACGCACCCTTTCACTCTATGTATTGCTTCTGCTGAGTCCGCTTTCTGGACTGGCAACACAGACAACTGCTCAAGCCGCGAGCCCGCAGTCGGTTCAGGACCGCAAGACCAGCAGGCCTTATACCGGCGATCTCTCCATCTTTGAGTCTCCGGGGAGAGATGAGAAACTTCAGATCAATCGGGTCATGGACATTTTGGGAATTACCGACGGAAAAACTGTGGCCGATATCGGGGCGGGATCAGGCTGGTTTACAGTTCGTGCCGCCAAACGGGTGACGGGGACCGGGAAAGTTTACGCCGTTGACATTAATCCGGAGGCGATAAATTACATCGATCAGCGCACCCAGCGGGAGCGGTTGCTTAACGTAAAGACTATCCTGAGTAAGAGCGATGATCCTCTCCTGCCCACTCAAAGTGTTGATGCCGTATTGCTGCTGAAGACCTATCACGAGGTGGAGAAACCAGTATCTCTATTACGAAACTTGCGCGCCGCACTCAAACCCGGCGCGAGAGTTGGAATTATCGACCGCAACGGTAACGGCGAGAATCACGGCATAGGGCGTGACGTTGTTATTAAAGAGGCTGCTGAAGCTGGGTATCGTTTGCTGGGACAGTATGATTTTGTGAAAGCGGATGGGATGGACTACTTTCTGGTTTTTAGCGCCAACTGACCCTTTGCTGCGACGATTGGCATCACCGGCCCGCAGAGTGTCGGGCCGCATCTGCATGAGGGCGTGCCCATCGGCTGGAGGCCAATTCTTCCAGCGATGGAATTGACGCAGGAAGCGTTAACTTTCGCTCCGGTGGTTTGATATCCCCGTGCAACGCCTGCACCAGCATCTCCAGAGCCGTGCCCGTATTAGGTGGAACGAAAATGGTTGCGGCCAGCAATCCACTGCGCACCCATGCCTGGCCGGTCTTGGGCAGGCCGTCGCAACCAGTAAAAGGTAGAGCCAGCCACCGCTCTCGGTCGCTTCCTTGTTCCTGAAATGCTTTTCTGGCGCCCACGACCATGGAATCATCCTGCGCGGCGATCACGTCAATGCGTGACTCACGTGAGGTGGACAATCGCAGCCATGAATTAATAGCTTTGAATGCGCTTGCTTCGGTCCAATTTGCTTTCAATGTCTTTACTTGAATATCTACGCGCTTGGTTTCGTACATTCCGGCTGTCCGTTGGCGAGCCGCGGAGC
Source organism: Acidobacteriota bacterium (assembly GCA_003225075.1). GTDB lineage: Bacteria > Acidobacteriota > Terriglobia > Terriglobales > Acidobacteriaceae > Gp1-AA124. The sequence continues at coordinate 88,262 of QIAP01000039.1, forward strand.
TTTCGGACGGTCCTTGAATATATAAAACGGTGCCGCCTTTGGGGAGGAGCGCTCCAAACTGGCGCCCTTGAATTCGCCCGATTTCCTCGTGATCTGAGCTGATGGCAAAACAAGGTACTGGATAAGTGCGGAGTTCCGTGAGGTAATCGACATCCCGGTTCAGGACGACCCATCCGATACCCGCCGTGACCGCAGCTCGGGCTACCTGGGGCAGTGCGGTAGCTCCCACCGGTTCAAACACAACCGCATCGGGACGAGAATTTGTGGAAGACTGGATAATCTTCAGTATTTGCTGGCTCTGATTGATGGCATCATTATCGGCATGAATAATTTGTATGCTGATTCCTAAGCGGCGCGCCGCTTCTTCCGCAGCCTGTGCCTGCTCCAGCTGGTAATCGTTATCATTCGTGGTCAGCGCGATTAGGACGTTAAGCTTTTTCATGGGATTATGGTTGTCCGAATGATAACGTGACTCTCACGCATTTACCCCGTTACGGAGGTAATGTGGAGTTCCGCACTTGGGCGACGCAGCCAAATTCGGGAAGTCATGTCAGGGGAATCTGATTCTGGCGCCGATCAAGATTCGCGGCCGAATGCGTTGACACTAAATCTGCAAAAATGTTAGCGTTAAGGGTTTTAGAAGCCCTCTTACTGCTGCTGTTCTTTCCGCAAAATCATAATGGATGAGACGCTCACACAACTAGGTGGATTACTGCTCGGATCCATTCCGACCATCATCTTCTTTAGTATGTTGTATGCGCTCTATAAATTCCTGGTTCACCAACCCCTCACCCGGGTGCTCACCGAGCGGCGCGACAAGACCGAGGGAGCGATCGAAAAGGCGCGGGCGGATATTGCCTCTGCCGAGGCTCGCACCGCCGAGTACGAGCAACGCCTGCGAGAGGCGCGGACAGCTATATTCAAGAGCCTGGAGGCGCGCCGTCAGCAGGCATTGCAGGCAGGCGCCACTGCGCTAGCGCAAGCTCGTGCCAGGGCGCAGGAACAGGTTAGCCAGGCTCGAAATGCAATTGAGCAGGATAAAGCTGCGGCCCAGACTGTCCTTCAGGCCAAAGCCGGAGAGTTGGCGGCAGAAATAGTGCGAACCGTTCTGCAGCCCGTGGCGACGGTAGTGGCGGGTCCGGCAGCTGGGATTCTATGATGCGTACGTTAAGGCTCGACCGCCCGGCGCTCGGCGTCACTCTCCAATTGTTAGTCCTGATTTTCTGTCTGACGGCGACCGTCGCTCAAGGGCGGACGACAGGCTCCCAGCCCGATAAATCGGCGTCATCGACTGAGCAAAGCCGGAATCAGACAGCCCGTTCGCCTGAGGATCAATTGGCGAGAGAGTCGCGCGAAGCCAGTGAGGACGACAGTGCGGAGATCAGGCATTCTGCATCGGTCGTGCTTTTGGCGCGCATTACGGGATTGAGTGTGGACCACGCCTATTGGCTCGCCGTGGTGTTGAATTTCGCCGTTATTCTGATTGCCATCCTGTGGTTTTCCAGAAAGCTTGTTCCCGGAATGCTTCGCGAGCGTAACGCTACCATTCAGAAAGCGATGGAGGAAGCCCGGAAGGCCAGTGCCGATGCAAATCGTCGCCTGGCGGAAATCGAGGCACGGCTTTCGCGCCTGGACGACGAAATCAATACCATGAGGTCAGCGGCGGAGCAGGAATTCATCGCCGAGGAGGCCCGCATCGAGGCGGCGGCGGCCGAGGACGCGCGCAGGATCATCGCCTCGGCCGAGCAGGAAATTGCCGCCGCTGCCAAGCAGGCTCGTCGCGAGTTAACGGCATATGCCGCTGATCTGGCGGTTTCGCTGGCGCAGCGGCAGATACACGTAGATGCCGCGACCGATCAGGTCCTGGTGCGCAGCTTCGTCACTGACCTGCTGGCAATCGATCGTAACGATACCAGTTCCGACCAAAAAGCAAAGAAAGGGCGATAGACTTGGCCTCCGTCACCAGCACCTACGCTCGCGCTTTCGTGGACGTAGTCCTCGACAAGAAGCTTGATGCTTCTCGGACGCTTAGGGAACTGCGTGCGTTAGGCGATTTGGTTGCCGGGAACTCGGATTTGAGGCGTGTGTGGGAGAATCCTGCCATTCCGGCCGCGAAGAAGCGTGACGTGCTGGATGCTATCGTAGCTCGCGAAGGAATCTCCCTGCCGGTTCGCAATTTCGTGGCGGTGCTGATGGATCATCGGCGGGTTCCGTTTCTCCGCCGGATCATTAGCGGCTTCGAACAGGAATTGAATCACAGGCTGGGATTTGCCGAAGCGGAGGTCACCAGCGCGCGCGACTTGGATGATGCGGAGAAACGTTCGTTGGAGGCACAGGTACAGAACTTGACTGGTAAAAAGGTCAAGGCAAGCTACTCGCGTGATCGCTCGATATTGGGCGGAGCCGTCATCAAAGTGGGCAGTACGATTTATGATGGCTCCGTGCTGGGACAGTTACATGAGATACGCAAGCAGTTGGCGCGAAGCACTTAGCATCGCCATACACTCTTCCATAATCGAATGGGCTAGATGCTAATTGCCAGGTACCGAAGGCTCACGTGCTAAAAAGCTGAACTAGAAGCTGGCGACTAAAATCTATGGCGCAAATTAAGGCAGACGAGATAACACAGCTAATCCGCGAACAGATTGAGAACTACGAATCCAAGATCGCGGTGGATGAAGTCGGCACCGTCATCACGCTCGGCGACGGTATCGCTCGCGTCTATGGCCTGGATAAAGTCATGGCCGGTGAACTGCTGTCTTTCCCGCACGGCGTTGCCGGAATCGCCATGAACCTGGAAGAGGACCAGGTTGGTGTGGTGCTGCTTGGCGAATATACGGAAATCAAGGAAGGCGACGAGGTTAAGCGAACCGGCCGCATCATGAGCGTGCCTGTCGGTGATGCTCTGATTGGCCGGGTGGTCAATTCGATGGGGCAGCCGATTGACGACAAGGGCCCCATCGCGACCGATAAGTTCATTGCTCTGGAACGTTTGGCTCCGGGTGTAATTGCCCGCCAGCCGGTACGCGAGCCCATGGCCACGGGACTGAAGGCCATTGACAGCATGATTCCCATCGGGCGAGGGCAGCGCGAGTTGATCATTGGCGACCGCCAAACCGGCAAGACCGCGGTTGCGCTCGACACCATCATCAACAATAAGGGCAACGACCTGATCTGTATTTACAACGCCATTGGTCAGAAGCGTTCCTCCATCGCACAAGTGGTGAAAATTCTGACCGACCAGGGGGCGATGGATTACACCATTGTAGTAGCGGCGTCTGCATCAGAACCCGCGCCCATGCAATACATCTCCCCGTACGCGGCGTGTGCCATGGGCGAACACTTCCGCGATACCAAGCGTCACGCGCTGTGCATTTACGATGATCTTTCGAAACATGCGGCATCGTATCGCGAGATTTCACTCTTGTTACGCCGCCCGCCCGGACGGGAGGCCTATCCGGGAGACGTCTTCTACCTTCACTCGCGTCTGCTGGAGCGCGCCGCCAAGTTGAGCGACAAGAATGGCGGTGGCTCACTCACGGCCCTGCCTATCATCGAAACGCAGGCGGGCGACGTCTCGGCGTACATTCCGACCAACGTCATTTCGATCACGGACGGCCAGATTTATCTGGAAACCGACTTGTTCAATTCGGGCGTGCGTCCGGCGGTGAACGTGGGTCTTTCCGTCAGCCGGGTTGGCGGCAGCGCCCAGATCAAAGCCATGCGCCAGGTTGCTGGCACATTGAAGCTGGAGCTAGCCCAATATCGCGAGCTCGCCGCCTTTGCGCAGTTTGGCAGCGATCTTGATAAAGCTACGCAAGCCCAACTGAATCGTGGGCAGCGGCTGGTAGAACTTTTAAAGCAGGCACAGTTCTCGCCATTGTCATTCTCCAAACAGATTCTCATCATTTTTGCCGGAACGAGTGGTTTCCTGGATGACCTTCCGGTGGAGCAGGTTCGGCCCTTCGAGGCCGAGTTATACAACTTCGTCGACACCGCGAACCCAGGACTCTTACGCACCATCATGGAAAAGAAAGTCCTGGATGACAGCTTAAAAGCCGAGATGAGCAAAGTGATTAAGGAATGCAAGCAGCAGTTCGCGGCCATGCGGCAGGAAGCGGTAGCGGCGAAGTAGCGAACTTCATCTGGCTTCTGAGAACGAGAACAGCATCTGAGCACTGGTTTTCATGCCCAACGTACTCGATATCCGGCGGCGTATCCGTAGCGTGGTTAACACGCGGCAGATCACCAAGGCCATGAAGATGGTCTCAGCGGCCAAGTTGCGCCGTTCCCAGGAGCGGGCATTGGCAGCCCGTCCCTATGCGCAGATGCTTACCGCAGTGCTGAAGTCGTTGGTGTCGCGAGCTGAAATTTATGATCCTGAAAGCGGCGAGCCGCGACATCCCCTGCTTGCCCAGCGCGGAGAAAACAACATTCTGCTGATCGTTGTCACCGGCGACAAGGGCCTTGCAGGCGCGTTCAACACCAATATTCTTAAGGCAGCGACCCGCTTCTTGGAGTCCAAAGCAGGTAAAAATGTTGAGATCGAAGCCATCGGGCGCAAGGGCCGCGACTTCCTACGGCGTCGGTTTGCCGTTGCAGAGTCGAGGAAGGCGGATTCGCAGCAACCGCCCCACATTGTAATCGTCGGGGAAAGAATTGGGGTTCTCAACAAAGTTGAGTATGCGATGGCAGCCGAAGTTGGCGAGCTTGTCATCAAGCGTTACAGCGATGGTGAAATAGATTCCGTGTACCTCGTATATAACGAATTCAAATCGGTGATTGCGCAACGGCTGGTTGTAGAACAGGTGCTGCCCATCAAACAGATTGGCACGGCAGAAGTGCTGCAAGCGGAACAGTTGAGCGAGAAAGAAAGGAAGCAGGCCGTCAAAGCAGCAGAGTCGGCAGGGGTTGGAATGAGGCGCACCGACCGCGCCGACTCTGACATGGAGTCCGCAAAATTCGGGTCCGCAACCGTGGACTACATCTATGAGCAGCCTCCGGAGGAATTGTTCAACGGATTGCTTCCGAAGTATGTAGACATCCAGGTTTTTCGTGCGTTGCTTGAGTCTGTGGCCGCCGAGCACGCGGCCCGCATGACTGCCATGGAGGCCGCTACCAACAACGCGACCGACATGATCGATTCGTTGACGCTGGTCATGAATCGAGCTCGCCAGGCAAAAATTACGAAGGAAATTATCGAAATCGTAAGCGGTGCCGCGGCACTCTGAACAACTATTCAGCGGTGCCGCTTGCTGAGTCTGAAAGAAGTTTTAAGGCCTAGCACGCTACGTCGTGATAAAAGAACCGACCCTATGGCAGAAAATATTGGACACGTAATTCAAATTGCCGGTCCTGCTGTGGACGTGCAGTTTTCCGCAGCTGGCCTGCCGCCCATTTACCAGGCCATTCGCGTTGTCAGCGATGGCTTCAAGGTACCTCAGCCCATCAACGTGATCCTTGAAGCGCAGCAGCACCTGGGCGAAGGCCGGGTGCGCTGCATCGCCATGCAACCGACTGACGGCATGGTGCGGGGCATGCAAGCGATCGATATGGGTGGCCCGATTTCCGTGCCGGTGGGCCCGGGCACTCTGGGCCGGGTGATGAATGTTGTTGGAGAACCAGTCGATGAGCTTGGTCCGATCCAGCACAAGCAGAAAATGCCGATTCACCGCCTCGCGCCTGCGTTTGACGAGCAGGCTACTTCTGCGGAGATGTTCGAGACCGGGGTCAAAGTCGTTGACCTGATCCAGCCGTTTTTGAAGGGGGGAAAGATTGGTCTGTTTGGTGGCGCCGGCGTCGGCAAAACCGTTGTCATTATGGAACTCATAAACAACGTCGCCAAGCAGCACGGCGGCTTCTCTGTGTTTGCCGGGGTGGGGGAGCGTACTCGTGAAGGAAACGATCTTTGGCTGGAAATGTCCGAGTCGGGCGTCATCAAGCCGGGAGACCCTGAACACTCTAAAGCAGCGCTGATTTATGGCCAGATGACCGAGCCGCCAGGCGCGCGCCTGCGGGTAGCCTTAACCGGGCTGACGGTAGCTGAATATTTCCGCGACGTCGAAGGCGCCGACACCCTGCTTTTCATCGATAACATATTCCGTTTCACCCAGGCCGGTTCAGAAGTGTCGGCGCTCCTGGGTCGAATGCCCAGCGCGGTCGGTTACCAGCCTAACCTAGCAACCGAAATGGGGGAACTGCAAGAGCGAATCACCTCCACTAAGAAGGGATCGGTCACCTCGGTGCAGGCGATTTATGTCCCCGCTGACGATCTAACTGATCCTGCTCCGGCGACCACTTTTGCACATCTGGACGCTACGACCGTACTCTCTCGCGCGTTGACCGAAATTGGAATTTACCCGGCGGTGGATCCGCTGGCTTCAACTTCACGAATTCTTGATGCTCGCATCGTGGGCCAGGAACACTACGACGTCGCCCAGTCGGTGAAGAGAGTGTTGCAGACCTACAAAGACCTGCAGGACATCATCGCGATTTTGGGCATTGACGAACTAAGCGAGGATCAAAAGCTGACCGTGGCTCGTGCTCGCAAAATCCAGCGGTTCCTCTCGCAGCCATTCCATGTTGCCGAGCAGTTTACCGGCAGCCCGGGACGTTATGTGAAGGTTCAAGATACGGTGAAGGGCTTCAAGGAAATTGTAGAAGGTAAGCACGACGATATTCCAGAGCAGGCCTTCTACATGAAAGGCACGATCGACGAAGTGCTCGAGGCGGCTGAGAAGTTGAAGGGCGCATCAGCAGCAGCATAAGACGTGGGCCATCATCTTTATCGGCAATTTTGGGCAGCGGAGCTGATGGCTGGGACTTAAAATGGCCGAGACTTTTCAAGTCGAGATCGTCACTCCAGAGAAGCTGGTGGTGAAAGACAGCGCTGAGGAGATGCAGATTCCCGGTAAGAACGGGTATCTGGGGATATTGCCCGGCCACGCACCGCTCATCACCGAACTCGCCGTGGGCGAGATCAGTTATCGGAACGGTGGCCACACCCAGCATCTCGCCGTAGCCTGGGGATTTGCCGAGGTGCTTCCGGATCGAGTGACAATTCTTGCCGAGACCGCAGAGCGCCCCGACGAAATCGACATCCAGCGGGCGCAGCAAGCTAAACAACGTGCGGAGCAGGAGTTTAAAGAGGGCAAGACAGAGACTGATTTTACCCGCGCCGAATCAGATCTGCAGCGTGCCGAAACCCGTCTGGAAGTCGCTGGCAAGAAAAGCTCTTCTCCCTCTACCGCTGGTTCTGGTTCAGCCTCGCCGTCCCGCGCCCACTCTTAATTCTTTTCTGTTCCCAGGAGAGAGCCAACCGTCGACCGAGAACGCTCCGGCGCCCATCATCATGATCGCGAAAGAAATCGCCAGAACCAGAAGGTGAAATTCGATGCCTTCCCCCTTCTGATTGCCTGCCCAATTCATAAAAAGTCCGAATTGGTGGTGGACCATCAGGATCGCGACAAGCATGTTCACCGTAATACCGAATGCAGCCACACGGGTTAAGAATCCAACGATCAGCCCCAAACCTCCGAAGAACTCCGCCGCGATCGCGAGAAAAGCCAATGGCGCCGGAATGCTCATCTGATGAGTGAAGAAACCCATAGTTCCGCTGAACCCGTATCCTCCGAACCAACCCAACATTTTCTGCGCTCCATGGGCAAAAAATACAACTCCCAGCACGAGCCTCAGCACGGTCAAAGCAAAATTATCGGGATCTGTGTTTACCAGTCGTCCAAACATGAGGTTCTCCTTTTTGTGGTGATGAGTCCAGTTTCTCTAGTGTGGCTTTGCCCCACTTTTTCAACAGTCGAATCAGAATTGCTCTTTCCGCAGGTGTGACGCTTTCAGCGGCAATTTCCATGGCAGCTTGGTGATCATGAAACGCCGTTTCGATAAGCCTCCTGCCTTCGGCTGTGAGATGGACAATGCGTGCCCGCCGGTCTGCCGAGTCTACCCCGCGCCGCACAAGATGCCTGCGCTCCAGGCGATCAATCGCTGCTGTCATGGAACCGCTGGTCAAAGGAATGCCGGCCCCCAAAATATTCACCGGCGAAGGACCCTTGTGGAGCAGCGTTTCGAGTACGGCAAAGTCGGAAAAACCGAGCCCCGTTTGACCGATGCTGTGCCAAGCGTACCGCTCGAGCGACTGGTGAGCTTTCATCAGCACAAGCCAAAGATGAATTCCACTGGTATCTGTTTTGCCGGGCATGATCCACAAATCTACTCCAGATAAAGAGTCTTGATATCAAGATAAAGATGCAAAAAAATCTGGTGGCCAAGCAAACGTATAGTTTTTGAGGACAAAAAAGCCGCCGGAGAGAGGTCCGGCGGCTTCATCGTCTTATCTATGATCAATAAATGTTACGAGCCACTCAATATCCGCGCCGTCCGAATGTTGATTCGTAGCCGGCGCGATAACCATTGGCATATTGCGTCTGGTAGGTGTGCTTGTCGCCGTATTCGCGGCGGTAGCCATGGTCTTCATCATCGTAACGTCCGCGAGGATTGGGATTATAAGGCTTGCCGTCCGTGACGTCCTGACGGGCAACCGACGCACCATCTTGGTAGCCGATATTGTAACCACCGTTTCCTCGGAACCAGGGCTGGTTATACCGATAGCTGCCGCGATCATAAATGCGGACGTTATCGTCAGCGTCGCCATCGCCCCAACCCCGCTGAACATTCTGGTAGCCGGCTTGAAATCCTGCTCGGTAACCTTCGCGGTAGCCAAGCCGGAAGAGGCTTAGCGGCCCCATCCAGGGTTGATAGCCACGGCTGGCGCTTTCCCATTCGCGGCTACGAAAGTCGGTAGGATCGTTCTCTCGTCCTTCATGTCTGCCTTTAGCGATACCGTCGCGGTACCCGCTCTGATATCCGTACTGGCGAGCCTGCGCCGCATTGTTTTGGTTGCCATAATAATCGTCGTCATCGCGGTATTGAGCGACCGCAAAACTGCTCAGAACCATCGTCACCGCAACGGCACAGGCAGCCATGCTCAGTTTTCGTAACATGTGTTCCCTCCTGGATGTTCCCCGCCCAGAGAGGGCGAGCTCCCAGCCACCCAGCCCGCCTTTCTCTCTGACTCCCCCAGCACCTTTATTGGTGTGATGCGGGCAGTTCGTGTCCGTGCTGCCTTGGCCGAATGTCAAAGCCGAAATCGTAAGAACTACGCTGCACCTTGTGACAGCGAAACTTTTGTCTGCATCTCGTGTTTACATTTGAATCGGACTAGCAGGCTGAATTCTTGTCTTTGGGTCCGCTTCCAATAATCCTCTCTCCTGCCGCTTCTGTTACACTTTTTGGTTTTCCTACTGCACGCGCGAACAATAGCCAAATACGAGTGGAGCAGCAGTCATGGAAGTTAAGACAATCGGTGTAGTGGGCGCCGGCACCATGGGCAACGGTATTGCGCATGTATTCGCCCGCGGCGGATATCAGATTCTTCTGTGCGACATAGATCGAAGCTTTCTCGATCGCGCCATCGAGACCATCGGCAAAAATCTGGATCGTGAACTGGCTAAAGAGAAGATTACCTCCCAGGACAGATCCATGACCTTGCAGCGCATCCAGCCCGTACTCGACCGAGCCAAGCTCGCAGCTTGCGATTTTGCAGTAGAAGCCGCGACCGAGAAACTGGAAATAAAGGCCGGTATTTTCCGCGATCTGGACAAAATCTGCCGTCCCGAAGTAATTATTTCCTCCAACACTTCTTCTATTTCGATAACCAAGCTCGCAGCATTGACCAGGCGTCCTGACAAGGTTATCGGGATGCATTTCTTCAATCCTGTTCCGGTGATGAAGCTGGTAGAAGTGATTCGTGGCTTGGCCACGTCACAGGCGAGTTTCGAAACCGTGCGAGACCTAGCCCTGAAACTGGAGAAGACCCCGGTGGAGGTCAATGATGCTCCGGGTTTTGTTTCCAACCGTGTGCTTATGCCGCTCCTCAATGAGGCTATGTACGCCGTCATGGAAGGGGTAGCTACTGCGGAGGCAGTCGATCAAGTGTTCAAGCTGGGAATGGCCCATCCCATGGGGCCGCTGACGCTGGCCGATTTTATTGGATTGGATGTATGCCTCGACATCATGCGCGTTTTGCAGGATGGCCTGGGAGATCCCAAGTACCGTCCTTGTCCGCTGCTCATTAAGATGGTGGACGCTGGCTGGTTGGGAAGAAAAAGCGGCAGAGGGTTCTATGTTTATTAAACTCCGAGAGAGGAGTTCTGTTTAGATCCATGACAACGGCCTGGGGTGGATGTCGCTCGGATGACGATTCACCTGACAGTGAAGATTTGCATTTCTATATGCTTGCCATCGCAGCAGGCGCCTTTGCAGGATGGATTGACGTAAAACTGGATGACCTGCTTTTCACCGCCCTGCTGGTGCTCGCGTCCTGCATGTTGTTGGGTTTGCTTCGGCCCCGCAGAGCGTGGCGATGGGTGGTGGCGGTTGGGATTTTTGTGCCCATTGCGGATCTTTTCGCCTACTTCTTGCTGGCGCAGAAACCTAACCGGGCGCAGATTTATGAATCATTGCTGGTATTCCTGCCGGGCATTGCCGGCTCGTATGGGGGCTCAATGATGCGGGGAGTGATAGATAACCTGCTGGGCGAGAGATAGGAAGCTGCAAATATTTGTTGAGGTTGGCTGAACCCCTTGTCCGACGCAGGTTCCCACAGATCAGGCTGACGCGAAAACCCCGGATCCGCCACAAACATCACAGCCCGGGCTTGTGACCCGGGCTGTTTACCGGAGAATATTCAGGCCCGCTCCCCCTGGTTCAGGCAGCGGCGTGGCATTCAATCTCTTTAGGGCCAGCGTTTTGCGGTATCCTCCCACCCTGCGGCCCGCGCTGTTGGCGGGGTAGCATTGACCGCGGGCTGCGGGATCCGAATCGGTTGCTGCGTTGGCGAGGGCGTGGCCAGCGTTGGCTTGCCCGCGGATTCAATATTCGTATCTTTGCCCTCATCCGAGAGCAACGGAGCCGCGACTCGCAGCGCCTCAACTTCTTTTTCTAACCTGGACAGTTCCAGTTCCTTCTGCCTGAGGACCTCGTAAACGTTCTTCATCATGGGCACCTGAAAAACCTTTGTATAGAGCGAATGTTCGCACTTTATGCAGGCTTAACACGTTTGTCAAGAAGGAAGAAGCGAGCACGACAAAGGGTCACTCTCATGGCAATGACCCTGGGTTGTCGGGGCCCTCCATATTCAAGGAGGCGCGGTTCTTACGAGGAACGAGACAACAGCAGGAAAATGATAATGAGTGCCAGCGCGACCAGTGCAGCGATCAAGTACTTGTGAGCGGCAAGCCACGACTCGTCACCTGTTGACTCGATTCCACTCAAAAACTGCGGAATAAATCTTGCAGGTTCGGCGGGTACGCCTCTGCTGACCGCGGCCATGGCAGGATCATTGCCCTTGCTGGCGGAATCGCAGTCGAGGCAAAACTTTCTACCCTCCGAAACCGGAAAGCCGCAACCTTCACATTTATGGATATTTGCCGTTCCGCCGACAAACCCCTCTGGATTTATTCCACTGGGGTCGCAGGATTCATGGTCAGTGGCATTAGCTGGCGCTTCCGCTATCACCCCGCCCCGGAGGCCGGTTGTTTTCTCACTCGGGCTGACCGCCTCCACCTCGGGAGGCGTTTCCGGCGCAAGTGAAAACCCGGTCTCAGAAACTGCAAAAATCTTTGCCGGCTCCGTTCCCACTCCCGGAAGTATGTCCCCGTCGGCGGCCGCCGTAGACTTTGAGTCTGGCATATCAGATGGTTTTTCCTGAGTGGGTTTGGTTTCTTGCGCTGCACTCGGTCCTTGCGCGGAGTGGCGACGCGGTCCCCAGAAAACTACGCTGTGCTCTGTCGCTCGAGTAGGTTCCCGCGAAGGAACAGCCTCCTCGATGGTATCGCTTTCGGTCACCGAAGTAGTTTCAAGTTCTTCGATCCTGTCATCGGCCAGCGCATGATCTACCGTTCCCTTCCCATCGACGGTATCTGGACTCCTTACCCCAGTCTTGTCTGGCTCCGCCTGCTTAAGTGGGGTGTGCGCGGCTCGGGCATGATCTATCGCGGTGTGAACCATCTCTCCCATTCGTTCGAGGGTAGCAATATCGCGGGCTCCAAAGGTATAGGTCTTGTCGGAAAACAGCTCAAATACGCCTTCAACTTCACCGTCGCGCAACAATGGCATGATCACAACTGAAGCAATCCCCAATGCTCGACAGCTGTCCCGGTTTACTCGCGCATCCGTCTCAGCATCGTCGCAACGCAAGATCTGGCGAGTGCGAACACTCTCTCCGGAAAGACCTGAATTTACCTGGAGCTGAGCCCCTAATTCGGGAGAGGAAGCGCCGGCGCTGGCGCGACAAAGCATGCCATCGCTATCCTTCAACGCGATAGCGGCACCAGTTGCGCCGGTGATGTATTGGGTACGTTCGACGAGAAGTTGCAGCGTAGCATCCAACTCGCGTGTCGCCATCGCCGGCAAGGAATTGCCGCCATCATCGCGAAACGAGGAGGCAGATGTCGATTTCTGCTCTTCCTTATTTCCAAGTGCAGCGTCTGGCTGGGATTCAACGCCATCTTTCTCGGCTTCACCACTAGCAGCATCGTTGATTGCCGCCGGTCCCGGCGCCGTCGCACGCAAATCGGCGTCTTGGGACTCCAATGGAGAGCAACTTCCGCCGGCAATCGGATATTGGTCCATACCAAATCTGACGTGGTCCTGCCCGCAGTGCTATCCAGACCCGGTTGCAATCGTTGCTCACGGGTCACAGACTCTTGCGCACTTGAACGGAGTGTCGCTCCCTGAGGAACAGACTGTCAAGACAGAATACCGCACGAAGGTCTCAGGCACGCGGACGCCTGAATCCCGAGCACGTAGAACTTTGCCCGCGCCTCCCCCCAACTCCATGCTAACCATGCAGCGCCAAACCCGCCACGCCCACTAGCGCTATGATTACCGGCTCGGGTACCTTCCAGCGGAACAGCAGCACGGCCAAGCTCACAATTGCTATCACCGCTGTCGGCAGATCATAAACCGATCGCCGCGCGAGCACGACGACTGCGCGATCGCTCCTGCGGCGGCCGCGGTTACTCCGCGCACGAATGCATTCAATTGTGGATTCTTCGCCCACTTTTTATACGATGGAGCTAGCGCCACTACCACTAAATACACAGGTAGAAACCCACCCAGCGCCGCCGCACCGGCACCGGCCGTGCCCGCAACCAAATATCCAATGAACGCCACCGTAATCACCACCGGCCCCGGCGTGATCATGGCGACTGCGACCGCGTCTACAAACTGACGATCAGTCAGCCAATGGTGTCCCTGCACTACGCCGCCATATAAGAAAGGCATGATAGCGAGGCCGCTGCCGAAAACAAACATTCCAGCCTTGGCGAAATACAGAAAAACTTCCCACAACTGGCTGTTCGCCGGGAATGCTCCTGCTGCTACGAATAAACCCAAGCCAGTCGCGCTCCCCACACGCGCCCTCGCGGGAAACGATTTCACCAGCATTGCGATCACGCCTCCCAGCAGGAACAACCAGATAACCTCGCGCGAAGTCCAAGCGGTCGAGACCGCCAGCACAATAAAGATCGCTCACAACAGCCGGTCTCTGCCAAGAGTGATCTTCGTAAGCTTGAAAGCCGAGCGCGCGATAATCCCAATCACCGCTGCCCCAATTCCATAGAACTTTCCCTGCATCCAGCGCAGCCCTCCAAAGCGCACGTAGGCCGCCGAGAGGGCGAGCACCATCAAAAACGATGGCAGGACGAATGCCACTCCCACCAGCGTCGCCCCCAGCACCCCGGCGCAGGTAGCCCAGGTAGATGGCCAATTGGGCTGGCAATGGGCCCGGAGCAAGCTGAGCCAGCGCCAGATCTTCGACATAGTCTTCTCTGCTGATCCAGTGCCGGTCATCGACCAGATCCTGCTGCATGTGGCCGGCGAGCGCGATGGGTCCGCCGACGCCCACTGTGCCCAGCCAGAGGAAATACCCGACGAATTGCCCGATTGAGGCCGGGTGTTGTGTTTGCTCCCGTTTTCCTTGGGCAGTTCCTTGGGTAGTGGTCATACCTAACGCCCTCAGCGAAGTGATTGCGCACTAACCGCTGAATCCGAGCTTATGTGGCAAGTTATTTTTTCGAGTTCGTGAGATCCACCGCCGCTCGGAGCCCCTTTGCCAATTTCATCGCATCATCATTTGCCCAGAAATGCATGAAGAACAGCCGCGGCTCCTCTGTCAGCATGTGGCTGTGAAGCGCGGTTATTTCAATTCCATTCTCCCGGAGCGCCTTCATCACCGGATTCACTTCCTTGCCAGCCAGCACAAAATCGCCAGTAATAGCAGCCTTTCCGTTGCCCGTAGGCTGGAAGTTCAGCGCGGATCCAACGCCCATCGATGGCGGGACCGCCATTCCGTTATCGGTGATCGTCTCAGCACGTGGGACAGTGATTTGCAAAACACCGCCATTCACCTTTCCGGGATGCCCGAGGAGATCTTCGATTTTCTTCTGATCAATTCCCAACGCCTCTGGCGAGGTCGCTGCCGGGCCGCCAGCATCCGGTCCCGGCGTTTTGGTCAGTGCTACAGCGTCATGGATGGCCTTAGCCATCTTTACCGCATCGCCATGACTGGCCACATGCATGTACATCACACGTGGCGATTCGCCAATCAGGTGATTGTGGACCGCAGCTATTTCAACCCCGCCTTCCTGCAGTTTCCGCATGACCGGCTCGACTTCCTCCTCAGTGAGCACCACGTCCCCCATAACCATGGCGCCGTTTTCCGCTTTCTTGAAAGCGATCCAGGATCCCAGCGCTAAACCCGGCTTGATCGCCACGCCGTTAAGGGTTACGTGTAGATCCTTGCGTGGCATGCCGAACTTGATCACATCTTCCATCATCTGCCCCGGCCGGCCCATGGCGTCTTCCACCTGCTTCCAGTCGCCGCTGGAGTTCTGAGTAGAGGGTGCTGCCTGCCCGGTAGCCGTATTACTCAGAATCGCTAACGACAATGCGGCGATCGCGCCCAGCACGAAAATGACAGCATCACGACTCGTGTTTCGAAATTGTTGTTGCATGACACTTACCTTTCTAGAACCAGATTTTGTTTGACGCTAATCAACGCAAATTGCTGTTGCCCACTTCGATGCTGGAAACAACCGTCAGGAGGCTTCAGCTCTCTTTGCTCCGGGCATACTGGTAAAGTGCGTCATAGACTGGAAATTGCCTGGCCAATCTTTCTTCGTCTGGCAGGTCCATTGCCGCAAATCCTTCTGCCATGGCCCGCAACCCAGCTCCCTCGGGAGCAAGATGTTCCTGCCCCCTTACGTCCGCCGCGCGCACGATTAATCCCAAGCGCGACAGCGCTGGGTCGCTCAACCCGAAGTCTTCGATAATGGCCTCGAACGAGCAGCGCGTGCCGCGATGGTTCAACTTGACCTCGCTCAGGCGCGGTGCATCAAATGGAATTGCTCCTGTCCGCTCCGCGCTTTCCAGTAGCTGACCTTCTTCGACGAACAGAAACTCCGGTTGAGGATCAATAAACCGCCGAATGAGCCACGGGCACGCAACGCGATCCACCTTGATATTGCGACGGGTAATCCACTTCATGCCAAACCTCTAGTATCGGTCGAGAGAACCTCGGCTCAGTTAAGTCCCTGATACAAACCCTCAATCATGTCTATACCTCGCCGCAACAACTCGGCATCTGCGACGCCTTGTCCTGCCCAGCCATTCAGAACTTGATCAAGACCTTTGGCCTCTATCCGGCCAAACTTTTCATCGTCAAGGTCGGCATGGTGAACCATCTGCGCAATCTTCCTGACCCGCGCATCGCGAATGGCAAAATGTTTGCAGAGCGTCTCAAACGTGCAGTCGTTCCCGCGGTGTCCGAATCCCTGAGGACTAAACATGTCGAATGGTATGGCGTCGGGATGGTTAGCTGGATCGTCACCGAAGACAAATCGCGCTTTGGGATCAACGAATCGGTGGATCAGCCAGGCTGACGAAACGCGGTCAATTCCTGGCCGAGTGCGTGTGATCCAAACCCGGTTCAGGTACTCGCGTGTCTTATTCCCCTTGTTAGTCGCAGGTGCCGCTCCGTCAGATTCCTCTATTCGAGCCAGCAAGGCCTCCACGCGACTCCCTAAAGGGTTTTTAAAAAAATCAATCACAGTGATCTCGTGGAATCGTTTTCCTAACCGGGCGAGTTGGCCTGTAGGTCGGCGCGACGGGAAGAACGTCCCTAGGTTCTTTAAGTCGCGCAGCAGGTTTTCATAGTCTTTGGAGCGGCTTGCACGAATAGATTCTTTATCTTTTGTTCCGGTAAGTCGTCGAACCCCTGAACTTGTGCTACCGATGCTTGTCCTTGGTAATTCCTGATCGCCGTAGCCAGCCATTCCAATTTTTCCTGATTGGCTGCGGTGTTGAGCAATAAATATCCAGAGCTTCTTAATGGCAGCACTCCATAGCGTTGCAGCTTACGCCAAACCTCGACGCGCTGGCTGGCGCGGCCTGCCGGAAGACTGAATATGAGCAGCAGCCACGGCGCCTGCTTGGATGGTGCGCGCGAAGTTGGAGTTATAATCATTTCAATAACGTTACATGTATAACACAAATAGTGGAGAAGCAAAACGGGCTTGCGATATGCTACGGGAATGCCTTGTCGCTCGCAATGTTGCGCGACAAAGATCACGGAGTGATGAACAATGGCTAAAGCAACCTTCGCCGCTGGGTGTTTCTGGGGAGTGGAAGCAACTTTCCGCCAGTTGCCCGGAGTTACTTCAACTCGCGTCGGCTACACCGGAGGGCAAACCTCCAACCCCACCTATAAAGATGTCTGCTCCGACCAGACTGGTCATGCCGAAGCAGTAGAAGTGAAATACGATCCCGAAAAGATCTCTTATGAGCAACTGCTAAACGTGTTCTGGGAAAATCACGACCCGACGCAGCTCAATCGTCAGGGGCCGGATTCGGGTACCCAATATCGCTCTGCAATTTTTTTCCACACTCCCGAGCAAGAAACCGCTGCCAGGAATTCCAAGGATGAATTGCAGAAGTCAGGACGGTTTAACAAACCAATCGTGACGCAGATCGCTCCGGCAACCACCTTCTATGAGGCCGAAGGGTACCACCAGCAATACCTGGAGAAGCGTGGTCTTGCCACCTGCCAAATTAAGTAGGTTTCGCTTGCCAGTTGCCAGTTCGACTCAGCGTCCCAGCACTTCTGCCGCGGTTAGCACCATCGGTTTGCCCTTGGTAATGACGATGGTGTGTTCGTAGTGAGCAGAAGGCCTGTGATCGGCAGTCTGCACCGTCCAACCGTCTTTTGCCAAGGTGGCTCTGCCGCTTCCGGCAGCAATGATGGGCTCAACCGTAATTACCATCCCTTCGGTCAGGACCTGAGTGGCTTGGGGATCAGCGTAGTTGGGAACGCGAGGTGCTTCATGGATGGTACGCCCAATGCCGTGTCCCCCCAGGTCGCGAATCACGGAAAAACCATCGCGGCGGACTTCGCGCTCGACGGCGCGTCCAATATCGGAAACACGGAACCCGGCACGCGCCACCAGCATTGCCTTGGCAAAGGCACGCTCCGCGCAGGCAATCAGGCGCTGAGATTCCTCTGATACGGTACCTACCGGCACGGTGACCGCCGCGTCGGCCATAAAGCCATTCTTCTCCACCGTCACATCGAGTTTCAGCAGGTCACCCTCGCGCAGGGCCCTTTCGCCTGGGATGCCGTGCACAGCCTCGTCATTCAGGCTGATGCACGAGCTTCCGGGAAAATGGTAGACCAGTGCCGGCGCCGATTGTGCACCCTCGTCGCGCATCACTTTGTCGCCGATGGCGTCGAGCTCGGCAGTGGTTACTCCCGGACGCACATTTTGCTTCATCGCTTCAATGACGCGGCGCACCACATCTCCTGCCGCACGCATGCCTTCGAGCTCTTCCGGGCCAGTAATGGACACGGAGTCCCTCCGTAAACAAATTAGATGTCCTATTGATTAAGTTAACTCAGCAGAGGGCTGCCGTGGCCTAAAAAAAAGCATGAGGATAAACCCAGCCAAATAGAAAGGCGCCACTTGGGATAGAGTGAAACCGACAAAACAGAGGACCAATCCGAATACCGCTAATGACTCGGAGAGTACATAAGTGACGATGTAGCCGGACTTCCACCGATTCAAAGTGGCTACATCGGTCGGCCGTGTCTTGAGTGTCGCCTCCGATTGCAACACCAGCGTTCGTCGTACGACCAGGATCACCCCCACAATGGTGATAGCTGCCAGCGACAAAACATAAAAAATTACAGGGTTGGATGCCCTTGCCGCGGAGGCAAGCGATTGCCCGATGAAGACATACAATGCAATACTCACCAGCATTGCGATTTGAATTATCCGTATGGCTTTGACCGTCGATTCCATTGCACCGATTGTGCCTCACTCAAGGGTACGCCGGTTGTGAAAATTGTGGTCACGGTGCCAGAGTCGGCAACAGGACGCGCTCACGGGATGCAGGCACTCGTATATCACGATGGGAGCCGGCTAATGCGCGACCGTGTTCAAGGCCGGCCGGAGCCTGAGGAATACCCGGAAAGAAACCGGATTATTGCCGTAAATGGGATCAAGGGCGACGGGTTTGGAATAGAAGGTCACATCGCCTCCCAAACCAAGCTGCCAGGAGTGGCTTTGAATCAGATCCCGCACCCCGCCGAAAGTGTAGGCCCCAATCCGAAATGAGGGACGGAGTAGCGCCGAAGGGAAAAGTTCGTCTTTGTCCACCAATTCCAGCCGGGTGTAGGCGTAGTTTCTTCGGGAGAAATTTGCCGTCGATTCCAGCACATAACTATTCTGGTTGGTGCCGTCAATATCCTTGTGCTTTCTGCCCCAGACCAATGATGTTGCCCAGTTGCCCTGGTTAAACGGCCGGTTGTATTCAATGGACGCAGTTTGCCGCCGCTCGCTTCCGGGCTCCAGGGCTTCGGGATGTTCCAGTCGCCCGTAGCTGTACTGGGCTGTCCAGTTGGGGCTGGGAGCCAGGCTCAATCTTGCTGACCACGAATCGAGCGCAGCCAATTGAATGCTCCACCGTTGTTCATTGGGTTCGCGGCCGTTGAATGCTGAACCTTCAAGTTTGAAATGGTCAATCACGATGCCCGTAGTTACAACTCCAAAACTGGTATGGGTAGAGTCTTGCAGATGATGCCCAAGCGGCGCGGCTGGCAATTCCGCTGCCGGAGCCCGATGAATGTACGCGACCGGGCCTAAGGCAGGCTCCGCCGCCGGGCCTCCATAGAACAGCCATGACACTTTGTCGGTTATCGGCCGTGAGTAGTACATCGACAGCTCGGCGAAAACGTTGTGAGGATGCTGATGATCGACCAGCGGTGATCCATGGTAGGTTTCTCCGGTCTGAAAAAGTTCGGGAAAACCGGGATGCGGCGAGGTCAACGATTCGGCGGAGAACATCTGGCGGAATAGAAGCGTTCCCGAGCCCAGCCGATGTTGCTCCATAATCATCAGCCAGTTCACCGACTCGGCTTTGCCTGCGCCGCGAGGTCCACCTTGCTGGTTATAAGTCAAAAATAGTACGCCATGTGCCATGAAATCCCATTTGCCACGAGAAGTCATCCACTCATGCGCGGGAGCGGAGGCTGGTTCCCATCCTGTACCTGAACCGGAGTGAGGCGAGGGCAGAAACGCTTTCGCTTTATCCATGCTCATTCCTGACATGTCCTGCATTGTCTGGCCAGACTGGCTTGGTCCAGACATTTGCATTCTGTGGTCAGCATCATCCTGCGCCAGAGACAAGCAGGCCAAAAATGTGACTGCGAATAAGTACAAGCTTGCACTATGCACGAATCACTCCAGCGTTGAGAACCAAGTCCAATGAGATTTGAGAACGAGGAGACGTTAAGACAACGAAGTTCGCTAAATGCGATGGGTTTAGATACGGAGGGACCGGCTGTGAGGTTGGTCGCCGGGTAGGGCTAACAGAGTTCGGGCGGTGTTCAACATACGTCCCGACGTCGGGCGCTGGCTGGATTCAGTCACCGCTGAGATGTAAAGAAGGAGCAATGGTCGCGAAACAAAAGACTGTTCGAGCACCGCCGGGTCGTGTGGAGTTCGGCAGCACGAATGACTTGCGGGTTCGGGTGCGGAGGGTTTTGGGTAGTGCTGATGACAGCCGGCTGCGCGCGTACGTGGAGAATCAGTTGCAGCAACAACGTATGCTGCCAGGGAAGCGGCAGTTACCGCTGTCAATAGCATCCACGCGACCGCTTTCGAGAGAAGCTGCATTACCACGTCATGGGATGCGAGATCCTGCAATGATGATTCGGGATACGGGCAAATTAATTCGCTGGCCGCATCACGATCCTGTGATCTTCAATCTCACCTCTTCCGGGAGACGCTCGCGAATCTCCTGGGGAAGGCGGTCGTGCACATGCCGTGCTCCGAGTCGGGCTGCGTCCACGACGGCCATGGGGGCGGGAGTCGCGACTGCCACTGCCAGCCAGATCAGGGCTGACAGCGCAAATCCGCCCAGCGCAGCGATCTCAAGCCAGAAGGCGTGCCGGGGTCCGAAGTGGCGAATCACTCCGAAGGCCAGCAGGAACACTCCAGCCGACACCGAAGCCAAAACAATCAGGGAGACGTCAATGGTGCGGTGCAAACGCTGGCGGGAGCGGCAGTATTCGCAGCCCGCAAAGTGGTGTTCGTAGTCGCCACGCATCTCGGGCGCCAGACCGGAAATGTCATAGCGCCATCCGGCTAGTATCTTACCCACGATAGGGTCAACGCACTGCTGACTCATATGGAACTACAGTCGAATCGGCTCCAGTGGTTCGGACTGAGTCGCCAACATCACCCGATTGCGGAGCAGACTCTGACGTGGAGCGAGCGCCTTTTCTGCTGCCCCCCGAGCGATCTCCGGATGATTATTCTGCTCCGAGAGATGCGCCAGCACAACGTATGCTGCCTCTCCATCATAGTCTTCAGCAAAGAAATCCGCGAGGGCCTCGTTGGAAAGGTGCCCCACCCGGCTCATCACCCGTTGTTTAACCGACCATGGGTAAGGGCCTCCGCGCAGCATTTCAAGATCGTGGTTTGATTCCAGCACCAGCACATCACAGCGCCGCAAGTTGTCGCACACGCTGGGCGGCACGTAGCCAAGATCGGTGGCAAAGCCAACTTTTACACCTTCCGCGCGAAAGGTGAATCCCACCGGATCGGCGGCATCATGGGGAATGGTAAACGGCATGACCGTGATATCGCCTATCACAAAGCTCTTGCCCGAGGAAAAGACTTCCAACCTCTCAAGCTTGGGCCGCGCCCCGTTGGCGTCGCGCACCGATCTGGTCCACGCCTGATGGGTCGCGCCAGTCATGAAAATAGGTGACTTCATTTTCTTGGAAAGCACGTGCAAACCATAGACGTGGTCGGAATGCTCATGAGTAATGAGGATGGCGGAAAGAGAGTGGGGGTCATCACCCAGCGCCTTCATGCGCTTAAAAGTTTCGCGGCAGGAAATGCCCGCATCCACCAGAATGCGAGTACAACTGCTGGAAACGATGGCACAGTTTCCTCGACTGCCACTGGCCAGCACTGATACCGACACACCCATAGGCTCGCAGCATACCCGCAAAGCGGCGTAATCGGGAGTGACTTTTTGGTTATCTGCTACTTTTGTGCTGGAGCGGCGGGAATCAAATTTCCGGACAGCGCAGTCGCGCCGATACCTGGGGAGGAGTCTGCACAAAAAGCGTCAGTGTAAAAGGGTTGCCTAAGTACGTTTCACCTTAGCAGGGCCGCGTAATATACTTAATCCAACATCAATCTCACACAACCTGGCCGCGGAGGTCTTATAAGTGTGCCCCGGTGGTGAAGAATGAGTACGGCTGTGGCGCCCGCCCTGTCCCCCGAACGCATAGCCCGGCGGATTGCTGCTCGCTTCCGTATTGCGATCCCTGTGGATGTGACCGTGTTGCGCTCCGGTATTCCGGATAGCGTTCCCGGACGCTCTCTCAATCTGGGGAATGGCGGCATGGGGGCGGCGGTCGCGGCGGAGTTGTTCCCCGGCGAATCCGTGGGTGTGGAATTCCGCCTTCCCTATGTCGGCTTGCCGCTCCAGGCGCGAGCTTTGGTGCGTTATCAAGACCGCTTGCACTACGGACTTCAATTCCTCGGGTTGACCGCCGAGCAGCAAGCCATGCTTGGTTATTGGTCGAGGCGTACGGCAGAAGCGCATCCCGAAACCAAACTAGCGGAGCTGACGCCAAAAAACCTTCCGTTGAATGCGCCGGAAGTAACAAGCGAAAGTTTGCCAGCCAGCGAGCAGCCTCACCTGACTTTACGTCGGCGTCACAACGGACGGGGGCTGGCCATGAGTTTCGCATTGCTCATGGTCATCACCGTCTTGGGCTGGTGGCATTGGCAACGCGGATGGAGAGAACTGGAAACTCATCTTACGGATCGGAATGGCATCTCTTCACCGTCGCGGGTGAAAGTGCCCGCTAGTGTGATGGAGCGGCGTATCACCCATAAGGTCGATCCGGCCTATTCGCAGACGGCGCGGGCGGCCAAGACGCCAGAAGTCGTGGTGCTCGACGCGATAGTCGGCAAAGATGGCACGGTAATAGGATTGCATCCTCGGAGCGGACCCTCGGACCTGGCGCTCGCCGCCTCAGAGGCGGTGCGCTGGTGGCGCTTTGAACCTTATCGCGTGAATGGCCAACCGGCGGAAGTGGAGACTACGCTGGCGGTGCAATTTTGAAGTCAATCTGGTTCGCTCAACTGCTGCCGCAGCTTGAAGCGTTGCAGTTTGCCGGTTGCTGTTTTTGGCAGTTCAGGTAAGAATTCGATCCAGCGCAAACGCTTGAACACAGGCAATCGGCTGGTTACCAAGTTCTTGAGTTCGCCTTCCAGTTCAGGAGTACCGGTTGCGCCATTTCTCAAAACTACGCAAGCTAGCGGCTTGATCAGTTCGTCGCGGTCTTTTCTGCCAATTACCGCCGCTTCCTGCACCGCAGGATGCTCGATTAACAGGTTTTCAATTTCAATTGGACTGACCCAGACGCCGGAGACTTTCAGCATGTCGTCCGAACGCCCGGCATACCAGAAATAGTCATCCTCATCCTGGTGGTACTTGTCGCCAGTGCGAATCCACTGGCCTTCGATGGTTTCTTTCGTCTTGTCGTGCTGGTTCCAGTAAAGAGCACAGGTGGAATCCGCTTTGACCAGCAGGTTACCGATCTCACCTGTTCCCACCGCTTGATTACTCTCGTCGACGATCCTGGCTTCGTATCCCGGAATTACCTGGCCGCTGGATCCAGGACGGATAGCGCCGGGGCGATTAGCAATAAACATGTGCAGGACTTCGGTGGAACCGATGGCGTCGAGGATCTCCACTCCAAAGCGCTCTTTGAAGCGGTAAAAAATCGCCGCCGGAAGAGCTTCGCCGGCGGAAACCCCATGACGGACCGAGGAAAGGTCGAAATCCTTGTCATGCTCTCGAGGATGAGCGAGTAGGGCGGCATAGTTCGACGGTACCGAAAAGAAGATTGTGGGACGATGGCGCTCGATGACGTGGAAAACCTGCTGCGGTTTGGGTGGTCCGGGGCAAAGAATGCTGGTTCCACCCACAGCCAATGGAAAATACAGCGCGTTACCCAGGCCGTATGCGAAAAAAAGCTTGGCTACACTGAAGCAGCGGTCTCGTTCGGTCATCTGGAGAATCGCTTTGGCGTACCGCTCGGCGCAGACCACCATGTCATGTTGCAGATGGACGCAAGCCTTGGGAAATCCCGTCGAGCCGGAAGAATAGAGCCAAAAAGCGGCGTCATCCTTGCTGGTGAGCTCAGGGTCCAGTTCTGGCGAGCTCCGATCCATCAATTCGCTGAAAAGATGAGTGTCTGAAGGCACTTCCCCGCCGACTACGATGACATGCTTAAGAAAACGCAATCGTCCATTGGGAATCGCTTGCAGTTGCGGATAAAGCGAATCGCTGACAATCGCCACTCGTGCCCGCGAATTATTCAGCATGTATTCGTAGTCGGCGGGCTTCAGCAGAGTGTTGACCGGGACGGGCACGGCTCCAATCTTAATGGCGCCGAAAAAACTGGCGGCAAATTCCGGGGTATCGAGCAGCAGGAGGAAAACGCGTTCCTCGATGCACACCTCAAGCTGGCGAAGCCCGTTGCCGACGCGGTTTACGTGCTCATGGAGTTGCCGGTAAGTAACACGGAGGTCAGCGCATTCGATAGCGACTTTTTCCCCACGTCCTTCCGCAAGGTGGCGATCGATAAAATATTCAGCAGCATTGAATTGATCTGGGAGCAGAATCGGATCACCCGCAGTCATCGGGAAAGGGCGCGATGCTTGCGAATGGCCGCAAGAATGACAACGCTGCTGATGCCGAAACTTCCCACCGCGCCCAAGGCCATCAACTCTGAGAGTTGCGGGCTGAGGCGAAGGGAGTCTGCGAACAAAGCAACCAGCGCAAAGAGCACGCCGAGCACATTCAACCACAATGGGCTGTGAACCCTTGCCGCCAGGTCGCGGCGGAACAGCACTTGCAATAAGACCGCTGCCAGTCCGATAGCAGATATAACGACCACGGCGAGGGGGCTGAAAAAGGCACTGCGGCTGGTATAGATCACGACCAGTGCGAGCGCAGCGATGAGCAAACCGGAGCCGATGACGGTCCAGCGGCGGGATGAGGTTGATGCAGCGTGCTGCGCGTTGGCCTCAGACATGGGATCTAATTCCTCCTCCAGAATAAGGATCTTGCGAAATCAACTGTCGTCGCGTAACTCGATTCCGCGCAATCCTACTTTGCAGCGCCGCTGGCAGCCTGCTCCAGGGCGCGGCGGGTCATAACTGTGGCCAGATGCTTGCGGTATTCGGCCGAGGCATAATAATCTCCGAGCGCTTCGATATTTTCTGCCGCATGCGCCGCCGCTTCGCGAATTGCGGCAACCGGCTTGCCCCGCAGCGCCTTTTCAACCGCTGTCGCGCGATACGCATTCTGCGAAACCCCGCTGAGGCCCAGGGCCGCACTCTCGATCTTTCCACCGGAGACTTTTAGCCGCACCGCCACTCCCACGACCGCATATCCGGAAGCAGGATGATGATGCTTTTTGTAGACAACACTTTCATTCTCGGTTTTGGGCACGCGGACTTCGGTAATGATCTCGTCGGGCCGCAGCGCCGTGGTAAACATTCCGACGAAAAAAGCGGTCGCTGCGATGACCCGTTCTCCGCTGGGACCGGCCGCAATGATCTGGGCATCAAGCGCCAGAACGGCCGCCGGATAGTCAGCGCCCGGATGCGCCTGAGCCAGGGAACCTCCGATCGTGCCACGATTGCGGACCTGCGTGTCGCCGATCTGAGTGGCCGCCTGGGATAGCAGCGGCGACGATCGCTGCAGCAACTTCGAGGAGGCGATATCGGCGTGCGTAGTCATGGCGCCGACCAGAATCTGATCGTTTGATTCGCGGATATAACTGAGCCCGGCGATCCGTCCGATATCCACCAGCAATGCAGGTTGCGCCAGCCGCAACTTCATGGCGGGCAGCAAGCTGTGGCCGCCGGCAAGGACCTTGGCGTCCTCGCGTGAGGCCAGTAGTTTCAGGGCCTCCGCCAACGTGCTGGGCGATTCGTAGTCGAAGTTTACTGGAATCATGTGCGCCTCCTTGCTGGTTTTTGCGCGTTCTTGCGGGCCGCAGACGCCGCCAGCGCTCCCACTAAGAGCGGCTCAGGTTCGCGCGGGGCAGCCTGCGCATGACTGATGGCTTGCCATACCCGTTCGGGTTTGAGTGGCATCTCGATGTGGCGAATGCCAAGTGAGGCCAGCGCATCGCAGACAGCGTTCACCATGCACGGTGTAGACGCGATGGTGCCTGCTTCGCCCACGCCTTTTACCCCCATTGGATTCACCGGCGACGGCGTGACCGTACGGTCGAGAGTGAAATTGGGCAGGAAGTGGGCTTTTGGCAGAGCGTAATCCATCAGCGTTCCAGTCACGAGCTGCCCCTCTTCGTTGTAAATAAGTTCTTCCCACATGGCTTGGCCGATTCCTTGTGCGATGCCGCCCTGAATCTGGCCATCCACCAGTAGCGGATTCAGGACATTGCCACAATCATCCACCGCAACGTACTTTTCGAGCTTCACTTCACCAGTTTCGGGATCCACTTCCACCGAAGCAATGTGCGCCCCGAACGGGAAAGTGAAATTAGACGGCTCGAAGAAATGGGTGGCTTCGAGGCCAGGCTCGAATCCGGCCGGAATACTCCTGGCGGTGTAGGCGGCCATCACCACCTCTCGGAAGGGGATGGACTTCTTAGAGCCCTTCGCGGTAAGAACGCGGCGGCCAATCGTGATATCTCCGGGCTTCGCCCCGAGCAGATGAGCGGCCAGGGTCGCCAACTTCGCCTTTAACTTTTGTGTAGCCAGGTAGGCAGCCGTGCCGCCCACCGCCGTGGCCCGGCTGCCAAACGTCCCGATCCCATAGGGCACCGCCAGGGTGTCGCCGTGCACGACGTTTACATCGTCAGGATCGATGCCGAGCTGGTCGGCGATAAGCTGAGCAAAGGTAGTCTCTTCACCTTGTCCGTGCGGAGAGGCGCCGGTTAGCAAGGTAACTTTGCCCGTTGGCTCAATACGTACCGTAGCACTCTCCCAGCCGCCGGCGGGCGTCGCCGCAGATGGTCCAATGGCGCAGATCTCGACATAAGTCGAAACTCCGACGCCGTAATATTTGCCCTGCTTCAGACCGTTTTTCTGGCGACGGCGCAACGCGTCATAGCCAGCGAGCTGCAAGGCCTTCTTCAGGCTCTCCTGATATTTGGCGGAATCGTAGGTTAGACCGGTGACCGTGTTGAAAGGAAATTCTTTTGACTGAGGAAAGTTCTTCAGGCGGAACTCCGCCGAATCAATATTCAGTTCGTGAGCAGCGATGTCCATAATGCGCTCAACGATGTAGGTAGCCTCCGGCCGGCCGGCGCCACGGTAAGCATCAGTGGACATCTTGTTAGTGAATACTCCCTGGATTTCGATATCGATGGCGGGGAACTTATAGCAGCCCGCGAGCATCAGGGCGGTGAGCTGGGGAATCAAGGGCGTGAGAAGTTGATGGTAGGCGCCTAGATCGGCCAGAATGCGTACCCGCAGGCCAAGCACGGTGCCATCCTTCTTGACTGCGAGTTCGACATCGTTGATGGTATCGCGCCCGTGAATGGTAGAGGCGAAGTTTTCTCGCCGCGTCTCGCTCCATCGCACCGGACGCCCAAGTTTCATGGCTAGCCAGGGGACGATACCATCTTCCGCATAAACGTTAAGCTTGCTGCCAAAGCCTCCGCCGACCTCCGGCGCGATCACCCGCACCGCGGTTTCAGGCAGACCCAGCATTACGGAAATCTGGGTGCGCAGCAGATGCGGAATTTGCGTCGAATTCCAGACGGTAAGCCGCTTTTCACCCGGCAGGTATTCGGCAAGGACGGCACGGGTCTCCATGGCGATGGGCGCCAGACGCTGATTGATCATGCGCTGCTTCACCACGCGATCTGCTTTTTTGAAAGCGGCGGCGATGTCACCATTCTTTAGCGCATGAGTGAAAGCCTTGTTGCTGCGGAATTCCTCGTGGACATACGAAGTCTCATTGCCAAGCGCCTTCTCCATGTTGGTAATCACGTGAAGCGGTTCGTAATCCACCTCGACCAGTTCGGCGGCATCGCGGGCGGCGTATAAATCCTCAGCGACAACTACTGCCACCGGTTCGCCCACGTAGCGTACGCGCTCAGTAGCCAGCACTGGATGTTTGGGAACTTTCAAGTCCGGCATCTGGATGGCACATGGCACCATGCCGATGCTAGAGACATCCTCCGCAGTGAATACGCCAACAACACCATGAACCGCGCGGGCCGCATCGGTTCGGATAGCGCCTACTTCGGCGTGCGCATAAGGCGAGCGCACCAGCACGCAATGCAACATGCGCGGTAGCTTGAGATCGTCAGTGTAGTGACTGATCCCTTGAATGAGGCGCGGATCCTCCTTGCGCTTCAGCTTGCGACCAACCCAGGGAGCGGCGTCACCATTTCGTGTCCCATTTGATTTGCCATTACTTTTGGATGTCGGCTTTCCATTTTGCGCCATGGCTCACCTCATGCTGCGCGTGCGGAGACGCGCTTGGTCATTTTGCGGGCGGCTGATTTCACCGCATTCACGATGTGCTCATAACCAGTGCAACGGCAGAGATTGCCATTGATGGCTTCGCGAATCTCGGAGTCCGTTGGACTGGGATGTTGCGCCAGCAGGTCGTGGCTGCACATCAGCATGCCGGGGGTGCAGAAGCCGCATTGCAGTCCGTGCTCCTCCCAAAAGCCCTCCTGGATGGCATGCAACTGGCCGCCATTCGCCAGGCCTTCGACAGTGCCGATTTTGTGGCCATCGGCCTGAACGGCAAGTACAGTGCACGATTTGACGGCCCGGCCATCCATCAGCACTGTGCAAGCGCCGCAGAGCGACGTCTCGCAGCCGATGTGTGTGCCGGTGAGCCCAGCGACTTCGCGCAAGTAGTGAACAAGCAGCAAGCGTGGTTCAACCTGCGCCTGTTGTTCAGCCCCGTTGATTGTTATTGTGACGTTCTTCATAGGTCCCTCGGCATATAGAGCGGGCAGGATTAATTTTCAGATTTCTGTACGCGGGCGCCCACAATATCAGAGGTTAGGGACGATTTACAAGGCAGTTTCGTAAAAGTCATTGGGCGAACCTCTTGATGAGAGGGTAATGACCACTGGTCAGAGAGTCAGTCCCCCGGTTCGTGGCCGATTGACCCTTAATTGACGTTAAATCATTATGCATTCTGACTGATTTTCAGACTTCAATGACCTGCCGGAGTTAGGCGTTGTGCCTCGGCCCTTTGCTGGCGGGCGTTCTCGTCCTGTCCCAGTTGGGCATAAGCCTCGCTCAGAAAAAGATGCGCTTCTCTCGAATTTGGCTCCGCCTGCACGGCTTTTTGCAGGTCAGGGAGCGCGGCAGAGGCATCCCCCTGGAGGGAAAGGATTCTGCCGCGAAGCAAATTGGCGCGGTAGTGGTCTGGGTCGAGCTTCAGCGTAGTATTTAGCTCCCGCATCGCCTCGGGGACGCGGTCAATACGCGCATAAACCGATGCCAGGGAAAAATGTGCGTCGGCCCATCGCGGAGCGCGCGCCACGGCGGCTTCAAACTGGGGTGCCGCGGCCTTCCAATCTCCGGTTTCGAATAACGCCAGCCCGAACTCGTAATGGCCCATACCGGAGTCTGGTAGCAGTTCGACTGTTTTTTGCAGAGGCGGAATCGCTTTCGCGAAGTCCTTCAGACGCGCCAAAGCAATGCCAAGCTGCATCTGTGCAATCGGCATTTGCGGCTGCTCAGCCACCGTACGCTCCAGAAGGGGGACTGCCTCCTGGTAGCGGCCATTTTCTACATCCAGTAGCGCGTCATGCATTAGGTTTGCGATTTCGATCTTGTCCTTGGGATCGGGCCCGTTCTCCCGGGCTTTTGTGTCTGCGGAGTTGCTGTCGGATGCTACGTAGCCAAGGGCATTCAGCTTTTGCGCCAGTTGCGGATCGACGCCGGCCTGTGCTCCTGAATTTGAGTTAGCGCTGCTGCTGTGCCGAAATTGGTTGAGCTGGGACGCCAAGGTCTGAGTGACGGCAGTTGCACGCGGGGCGAGGTTTCGAGATGCCTGTGGATCGGCGGACTGATCATATAGTTCTAGGCGTGGCGCTTGGACGAATAAGTATTTTCCACTGCGAAGAGAACGCAGAGGACTCCACCCGAATGCGCGGTGAGAATAATCGGTTTCAGCATAGGCAGGTCGATCCGAATCGGCTGCGATCTCGTGACTATTCTTCGCGCTGGTGCCGCTGCCGCGCAGTCCCATTAGAGCCAGCAGGGATTTGCCCTGAATAACAACGGGCACATTTAGGCCAGCCGCCTGCAGTATCGTGGGCGTTACATCGACTAAACCGACACGCGTCGCCAATCTTTTTCCGGCCGAGTGTGCCCCCGGTAACTTGAAGAGTAACGGCACATGGATAGTTTCGTCATATAAAAAGATGCCGTGTGTGTTCTCACCATGCTCTCCTAGTCCCTCGCCATGATCAGCCATGACGGCAATGAACGCATTTTCGTACCAAGAGTGAGCACGCAGCGCGGACAGCAGTTTACCGACGGCAAAATCAACGTAGGCGATCTCCCCATCATATGGCGCTAGTTTGTAACGTGTCGCCCACGGCTCCGGCGGATTGTAGGGATCGTGCGCGTCATAGAGATGTACCCAGAGAAAGAAAGGGCCATGGCCGTTCTTCTCAAGCCACCTTAGAGCATGCGCAACCACGGTTTCGGCGCGCCTCTCGACGGTTTGGTAACGATCCTCGCTGGCTCGACGCATGCGGAAGCCAGCGTCAAAAACGTCGAAGCCCCGATCAAAACCGGGCGCCGTGCCGCCAATCGGATCAAGGACGAGCGACCCCACAAAAGCCGCTGTACGGTAACCGTCTTTGTGCAGCAATTCTGGAAGATAAGGCACGTCTGATAGCAAAGGCTTTCCGAAATCATTCACACGATTGAATTGCGGATAAGTCCCGCTAAGGATCGTGGCATGCGATGCCGTGGTCAGCGGAACATGAGCGTAAGCGCGGGTGAACACTACGCCACGCTTGGCGAGCGTATCCAAGTTTGGAGTGAGCCCGCGAATCGCACCAAGAAATCCCATGCGGTCGGCCCGAGTCGTGTCAAGTGTGATGAGGACGATGTTGGGAGGCGGACTGCCCGCTGCAAATCCGGGCAACGTACAAGCGAGTATGACCCAAGCCAATACGATCGAGGTGGGGAAACGAGCCTGCATAAGAAAACAGAAAAAGGGAGTCCACCAGGGCGGGGACTCCCCTTAGTCTAAGCCATCAAAATAATTTTAGAAAACGAACCGGATCGCAAAATTCATATTTCTCGGACCGCCTTGGGCAACGACTGGATTGCCGACGGCGACATCTGAGGTCTGGTTGACCTGTCCGAACGTCTTCGCTGTATTCACGATGTTATTCACAAAGTAGTAGAAGTTGCCCCGATTTAGGACATTAAAAACCTCCCACCGGAACTGCATCTCAAGACGCTCGTTAATCTTTGTATTCTTAATCACCGACATATCCCATTGTGCAAGTCCGGGACCAATCAACTGGTTACGGTGAGAGGTACCCACCGTACCGCTACAAGGACGGAAGAAGGGAGACAATGGTAGCCCCCCCGAATCGTCACCGCACGGATCTGGCTGACCCGCGGTGGTGTAACTTTCAGCGACATAATTCAGCGGGTCGCGCGTGTTGTAGTGAACTGGCGTTCCATCCCACGAGGCGCGAATAGAAGAACCTCTCAGGCCTTGACCCGATGGATCACTCCCGCCTATGAGCGCGGTAAAGGGACGCCCGCTAATCGCCGTGAAAATAGTGCTGATCTGCCATCCATTGAACCATTTTCCGAAAGCTGGAATTGAAGGCACATCGTAAACCCCACCGACATTGAAGTTCAGCCGGACGTCATGATCGCAAAGTCCGTACGAATCCTTCACATTGAGTGGGTTATTTAACTGGGGGTAATCGCCCGCCCCGCCGCGATTGACAGAGTTATAGTCATAGCACTTGCTCCAGGTGAAGTTCGTCTGGGTGTTGAAGCCATGGAAATGCCGCTGATTGAATGACGCCTGCAGACTGTCATATTGGGATTTCGCCAAATTGGTTAATTGAATGATATGTTTCAGGTCCGGGAAATCGGTAGATAAGGGGCGATCGCCAAAACTACCCAACGGACTCGCATTCAAATCCCGATACAGCGCCAGATTGCCGCCTCGTCGTCCGCAATACGTGAGCGTGAAGGCATTATCTCTGGCAATTTCGTGTTGAATACTCAGGTTGAAGTTGTGGGTGTGCGGGGTCTTGAAGTCTTTCACTACAGAGAAAGCGTTGAAGGGACCAGGAATAGTTCCGAAAAGCGGCCCATCCAGGCAAATGTAATCGCCCGAGAGCGAGGCGGTATCAAAGCAATTGTTGGGAGTTTCCGGGATGCTACCGGCGCCCGCCGTATAGTCGACCGCGAGAGAAGCGAACTGTCCAAGATTGGGCTGAGTAAAGGCGCCCGCTCGCGCACCAGCAAAGCTATACGGAGCAGCAATGGCGGCAAAGTTAGCAACATCATAGGTGAGCGAGTATCCTCCACGTAAGGCTGTTCTGCCATTGCCAGATACGTCCCAGGCAAAACCTGCCCTTGGGCCGAAGTCCCCCTTATCCAGGTCATAAAGTCGGTCAATACCTTGACCAAGGGTGACGAATCCGCGACCTGGGAAAAAATTCGAACCGATATTGTTCTTCTCACCCAAAGCGCCATTTAGGTCATAACGCAGCCCGAGCGTAAGAGTAAGGCGAGGACGAACCTTCCAGTCATCCGTAAAGTAAAGCCCAACCGACTTTTGGATGATGTGGCGATGAGTGTCGCCAAAATTGCGGCTGGCTTCGTCCATCTTGCCCGTGAGAAGTTCTTCAAGTACCGCACAGTCGAGAGTGTTCGCATAAGCGCTGCATTCTGGGCTCGGCGAATACCCGAACGCAAAGAGGCCGGTGCGGGCGCGATTGCGCAGGCTATTGGTATAAGCATTCTGATAATTACCGCCCATTTTCATGCTGTGGTTGCCCTTGATCCAACTGAAGTGCTCGGACCAGTCATAGGTCTGATCCGGAGCAGTAGTAATGGGATAGCCCTGCACTCCGCCAATGTATCCAGTGAACCCGTACATGTAGACGTAGGGAACCCCGAAGTCTGTGGGATCGAGCGGTCCGGTATCCACACCCAAACTCTTCGGATCAATCTTGTTGTTCACTTTGATGATTTGCGAGAAGCGGTTCCAGCCGAAACGGCTCTCCAGGACTTTATTGTTAGCTAGATTCCAGGTGTGGCTAAGGCCCGCCATTTGTGCCCGGCTGGGCGCCACCGAATTGAACATATCTGACGGAAACGGAGGCGGAGGGGGAACTGAAAACGATGGCGCGGATTGCAGACTGTCACCGAAAACGTACCTGCCCGACAATTGCATAGTGGAGCTTAATTTGTGATCGAGCTTAAATCCAAAGGAGTCCATAGTTGCCGTGGTGGGAGTGAAATACACCACGTTGTTATCAGAGGGCGTCGTACTGGGAGAAATCGGAAAAAACTTAAACAGGTTTTCGCCTGCGGTGCTTGTGGTCCCACCCTCCGCGGCAATTGCGGCACGAGCCGCCGCTACGTCTGCTTGATTCGGAACACTAAAATTCTTGGTCGCAAAAGAAACGTAACGCTGCCCTTCGTAATAGACGAAGAAGAAAGTCTTATCCTTGATAATTGGTCCACCAAAAGTGCCACCGAATTGCATGTTGCGCAGTGGGGTGGGCTGGCAAGAACCGGGCGCGGAGCAACCGTCGATTTTCGCAAAGTAATTCGCGGCATCGGCAAAACTTGTGTGGCGAACCCAGCGGGCGTCGCCGTGGAACCCATTGGTTCCGCTCTTCATAACCATATTTATAGGAGCACCGCCCTTCACTCCGAATTCAGCCGAAGGGTTTTCCTGTATGCCTAATTCCGCAACAGCTTCCGGCGGAAATAGCACCGCTGGCATCCCCACCACGCCAGGCTGGCCGATGGACTGGTCTCCATAGTAGCGGTCGTTGTTATACAACCCATCAATCAGGTAGTTATTTGCTGTGGTCCGCGATCCATTTATGCTGATCGCCAGAAAGCCGCCACCCGGAGCACGCTGCACGCCAGGAGTGACTGCCAGAACCGAATTGAGGTCCCGTCCATTCAGCGGCAACGCGTTGATCTTCTCGCTATCTACATAGTTATTCTCATTGCCAGAGAATTCCACGAGGGGAGCTGCGCCCTCGACGGTGACGGTTTCGGTGCGGTCCCCTACTTGCAGAACGTAGGCCGCGTGCGTGACAGCTGCGGCCGAGACGTCCACGGTTCGCTGCGTCGTCTTAAATCCAGCGGATGACACCGACACCTTGTAGGAACCAATAGGCAAATCCGGAATATGAAAACTGCCGCTGCTGCTGGTCACACCGGTGCGCGTGAGTCCAGTATCAAGGTGCTCCGCCCTAACTGAGGCGCCGACCACAGCTGCACCGCTGGTATCGGTTACGTCACCCGAAATTTCACCAGATATCTTTTGGCTAAAGGCTGGAAGAGTTGCGATCAATCCCAAGCATAAGCCGAGACACAATATCCACTTTGAATGGTGGCCGCGCATGAGACCCCCTAATTTCGATGTATCGACTCGAAACACGCCCAACTAGCGGATAAGTTTAGCGGGGTTCGAACTCAAGTCAAGGAAATTGTCACGATTTGATGCGATGACTTCCGGTCATGCGACTAGTAAAACCACTGCGAAAAACAATCACATCGGCGACATGCGGCCGCAATATGTTGTGTGATGAAAACTGGAGAGAACAAATTAAGAATGCAGCACGGCATGCCAGGAGCGCAGCCCCTCAGCCCAGCGGCGAGTCGCTCATGCGGAAACGCGTGCGCACATGTTCGGACAGTAATTCGATGGCGGAACGATTAGTAATCGGGTCGGTTTGCGCCAAATATTTCATGGCTTCGACCAGCAAGCGCTGGCCATCCACATAGCGTGGGTCCGATGTGCGTTCTCGTTTCTTGCGTCCGAGATCTGGAGGGACGGGGATGGTGAATACTTTAGCCATGAATATCACTCGGTGGCGATGGTTCGAGCAGTATATCGCCCCTGTCTCGATTTTTCAGCTTGATTCTCTCAACGCCCATTAACTCTGAGTTTGGGGCGAGATTGTCTTCGTTTTGTTCGTGGTCTTCAGTTTAAAGACATTGTCCGGAAGCTTCGGGTTGAGTTGAATGTCCGAATACTTCGCCAGCCGGTAATCGCCGCTGGGCTCAAAAAACTGTTGCTGTACCGAAACCCCTCGCGAGGGATCGATCCACAGCAAAATGCGAGCCACGTTATTTCGAACCTTGACCGACTTCGGCACCAGTTCCAGCTTGTCGGCTTCCACGCCGTCGACCTTTTCTTTACCGAGATATTTGACGTCATACAGTTTCAGGAGATCATGACCACTCCCGCCAAAACCAAGCACCAGAAAACTTTCAAGATCAGCGCGATTCTTTCCCGCGTTGTATTCCGTCACCTGATCGATTCGAGGCTGATAAACCCGAACCGTCCCGTTACTGAAAAGAACATACTTGTGATCCGGCTCCGTGATGTCGGCGGCCATCTGAATTTCTTTGTCCTGCCGCCGGAAGTAGATCTTACCTTTCTGGATGTCAGTGTCGTTAACGACTTTTTGATACTGATTCCAAACGAAATCAGCCTCCGTGCTGCGGAAGGCGGATGCCGCTTTGTCCATTTGCCGGAGAACACGTTCCAGTTCCGAACTGGATTGGGGCTGGGAAGTACTGCGGACACATTTGGCGGCGTCCTGCGCCACCGCGAACGCACTGGCAAGAAGCATTGCGAGACAGCCCATCAGCAATTTGAATTTGCGATTACGTTTCATCCGTCTCTTTCCGCGCTCCACGGCCGCAGCAAACGATTATTCCTTCAGAACCCAAACCTTATACGCCTGGATGTGCCCCTTGCCGTCGCGAACAATTTCATATTTTGTGATCGTCACCGCACCTGAGATCGGCTCAATAATTCGCCGCAATTCGTCCCGCACGATTCCTTCATCCCTGTTGCCCGAAAGGTCGTAGCGGGCGGCGAGCGCTGACCCTTCGATCTGGTAGATGAATCCTCCCTGTTTGTCGGGAAGCACTACTACCCCGGTTGGATGCGGATTGCGCTCCACCGGTTTGTCATTGAAATTTATCCAGTAAGGCGAAAGGAAAACGAATAACAGAATTACGGTGACCATTACATCGTAATGCAGAGTTCCACGATCATAGGACCAAAGAATATATCCGCGAATTGTGCGCCAGATGGCCTTCATCGGCAGGGACGGCGCGTTTACGACAGACGGGTTGGCGTCGGCTCTCTGCAAGTCTAGTTTCAACTCCTGCTGTTAGCAATCAAAGTGTAGCCACTCGGTAACGTTAGCGTACGCGCTTTGGCTCCCATACGCTCTAAATTCCGAACAGAACCCAGCGCGCCGCTGTACTCACAGCTTCCTCGCTGTGATGCGATCGGCGCCAAGGTAAGATTGGAGGGCCTCAGGGATCAGTACACTACCGTCGGACTGCTGATAGTTTTCTACTAACGCCACCCATGTCCGGCCTATGGCGAGACCACTGCCATTCAGAGTGTGCACGAACTCAGTCTTGCCTTTCCCTTCTCGCCGATATCGTATGTTGGCGCGCCTCGCCTGGTAAGCCTCAAAGTTGGAGCATGAAGAAATCTCACGGAACAGGTTCTGTCCCGGAAGCCACACCTCGATATCGTAGGTCTTGGCGGAGGATGGCCCCATGTCGCTTGTGCACAGGGTGACCACACGATAATGCAGGCCCAGTTTCTGGAGCACGCTTTCCGCATCGCGCGTGAGTTTCTCCAGTTCGCCGTAAGAATCTTCCGGACGGGAGAATTTCACCAGCTCAACTTTTTGAAATTGATGTTGCCGGATGATGCCACGAACGTCCTTGCCGTAGGAACCTGCTTCGCTGCGAAAACAGGGCGTATAAGCCGTAACCGAGACGGGCAGGCGGGTGCCGTCGATTATTTCATCGCGGTAGAGGTTGGTCAGTGGTACCTCCGCGGTAGGGATCAGCCAAAGTTCTCGGTCGCCATGCGGTACGCGAAACAGATCGGAGGCAAACTTGGGCAACTGCCCGGTACCGTACATGGAATCGGAATTCACCAGGTAGGGCGGAAGTACCTCGGTATAGCCGTGTTCGCGGGTATGCAGGTCAAGCATAAAGTTAGCCAGCGCCCGTTCGAGCTTGGCGCCCAAATCCCAGTACACGGCAAAGCGAGCGCCGGCGAGCTTGGCTGCACGTTCGAAATCTAGTATGCCGAGTTGTTCGCCAAGTTCCCAGTGAGGCTTGGGAGCGAAATCAAACTTGGGAGGTGTCCCCCAGCGCCGCACTTCGACGTTGTCTTCGGCGCTTTTGCCAACCGGCACGCTGTCGTGCGGCAGATTGGGGATACCTGCCAGCAATTGCCGAAGTTGTGTTTCGTATTCTGCTGCGGTTTTTTCCAGCTCCTGTATTTTGTCGCGAGATTCTTTGGTCTCGGCCGTCATCGCGCTGGCGTCCTGGCCGGACTTTTTCAATTTCGCAATTTCTTCAGAGGCACGGTTACGACGTGCTTGCAAGCTCTCCGCTTCCGTGATGGCTTGACGGCGGTTGGTGTCGAGTTCGCGAAAGCCTT
Source organism: Acidobacteriota bacterium (assembly GCA_003225075.1). GTDB lineage: Bacteria > Acidobacteriota > Terriglobia > Terriglobales > Acidobacteriaceae > Gp1-AA124. The sequence goes on from QIAP01000039.1 coordinate 125,669, forward strand.
TGAGAACTTCAGCGGGATTCATACCGCGTTGACGCAGCTTCTCTTCCACCAAGGGCAGGTTGTCACGGACGAAGTTAAGATCAAGCATGGAAACTTACTACTGTATCGAAAAAAGTGCAGGCAGTGCCACGGATTCGCGAAAACCCAGAATTCTAAAGGTCCCGGGCGGTATATGTTGATTCAACACCATCGCTCGTGACTGTCACATCCAGTTGAGGCGGCCTTGCAAGAGGGATGAACGGGGTGGAAGGGCTACTTCCCCTGCGCCGCTGGTTTTCCTGCCGGCGATAACGATTTTAGATAGGCCGTTACCGCCGCCGCATCTTCTTTTGAAAAGCGGTACTGCGGCATGGGCGGACGCGCGGGCAAATCATTGTAGGCGATCCCGGTCATGAAGAATTTAATGGCGTCGGCCTCCTCCCATCCCCGTAAGCCTGCGATGTTCGGTGCCTTATCGGCAAAGACCGGCGTGGGCACAGCAGGCTTGTAGGGTACAGTGGCGCCTTTCAGCAACTGTGCCTGAATGGGTTCACCCTTTTCGTTGTGTGGAGTGTGGCAATCACCGCACAATGACACCTGCTCGACCAAGTACTTTCCGCGTGCGATGTCCGCGGATCCACCAGCGGACTGCGCCAGTGATATTGATGTGATTGCCAGGCAAAGCAAAATTCCGAATCCAAAGGAACATGCATTGCGTTTCATTGGTGGCCCTCCCATGATGCGAAGTGAACTGGAAATTTTACAGGCGTAAAAGATCGCTGTCGACGCCACTCAAGCCGATTTTTGGCACGGCTTGGCGCAGGTTGTAAACTACCATCGCAATGAGATTCCCCACACGATGGTTGGCGCCGCTCCTGCTCTGCTTGACCGTTCTCGGCTCAGGCGCGGTAAGCTTTAGTTTCGCTTCTGCCTACAATGCTCACCCTAAACTTATCGTAGTCATTGTGATCGACCAATTTCGCGGCGATTACCTGGATCGCTACCACGATCAGTTGGGCGAAGGTGGCTTTCGTCTTTTCCTCGATCACGGCGCTAACTTTACGGACTGCAACTACGATTACGCAAACACCCGCACCGCACCTGGACACGCTACCCTATTCACCGGCGCCTACAGCAATGGCCATGGCATCCATGCCAACGAGTGGTGGGACGCGAAGAAAAAGAAAATGGTTAGCTCGGTCGAAGACGGCAATACGAAAATCGTCGGCATTTCGAGCGCTGGCATTGGAGCGTCTCCGCATAACCTGATGGCTGACACTCTGGGAGACGAACTCAAACTGGCAACGCAAGGGAAAGCGCGCGTTTTCGGGATCGCATTGAAAGATCGTGCCGCAATCCTACCCGCAGGTTTTGCCGGAGATACGGCTTACTGGATCGACCAGAAGAGTGGCGCCTGGATCACATCTACTTACTACCGCAATGAACTTCCCAAGTGGGCAGAGGACTTCAACTCCCAAAAACGCGCCGAAAAGTACTGGAACCGTGAGTGGAAGGACAGCGCCGGTAATACGATGCGCACGACCTCTCCACGAAAAGCGAGAGACGGATCAGCGGCAGGATTTTACGACGTCGTCGGCTCGACCCCCTTCGCCAATGATTACGAATTCGATTTCGCGAAGGAGCTGGTGCTCTACGAAAAATTAGGAAGCGGCCCGGCGACAGACCTTCTAGCCATCAGCCTCTCAGCCAACGATATTCTGGGCCACGAGGTTGGTCCTGACTCGCCGCAAGTGCAGGCCATGACGCTGGCCACCGATCGTCAGCTGGCTGATTTTTTCAATTTTCTGGGACACGAGATCGGACTGGCGAATATCTGGTTCGCGCTCTCGGCCGATCACGGCGTTTCCCCAGTGCCGACTGTGGCGGCTAGTCTGCGGATTCCCGCGACAGGTTATGCTGCTGACAAATTGCGCAATCAGATGAATGCGACGCTCGGCAGCAAGCTTTCCGCCGGAAAGGGCGCGGACTATATCAGGGAATTCGCGTATCCACTCGCCTGGGTGAATGACGATGCATTTACAGCGCTGAAGATCAAAGAAGAAGATGCCGAGCGGGACGTCGGCGAAGCCATGAAGCAGGCCGGCATGCGCGGCTACTACACCCGTTCGCAGTTGGCACAAGGCGCGGTGCCAGACACGAAGGTCGGACACCAGTACTTAAACAGCTATTCGCCTTATGGCGGTTGGTACGTTATGGGTGTTCCCACTCCGTTTACCGTCGGCACCCCTAACGGTACGGATCACGCGTCGCTTTATACCTACGACACGCACGTTCCACTCGCATTTTACGGACTTGCCTTTCAAAGCGGGACCTACCGTACCCATGTGGAACCGGTGGATCTCGCCGTCACATTTGCCTCGCTGCTCGGCATCAATGCACCGACCCACGCGGTAGGACGGGTGTTGACCGAGGCGCTGTTGCCACCACGCCGGCCTGATGATGCTGGCCACCCCCCGGGAAAACCGGCCGGGTCTCCTCAATCGTCCCAGAGAGTACAGCCGACCAGCTTAAGCGCCCAAGAAGGCGTTCGATGACCATTTCTCAAACCCCCGGTGCACCCGATATGAGCGTCACCATTGCCGGCATTGAGTTAAGAAATCCCGTAATCGCGGCCAGCGGCACCTTCGGCTACGGAGTGGAATTCGATGACGTGGTTCATCTGGAAAAGCTTGGCGGCATAGTAGTGAAGGGCCTTTCCAGAGAGCCAATGGCCGGGAATCCGCCACCGCGGCTTTACGAAACGGCTGCGGGCATGCTGAATGCGATCGGACTGCAGAATATCGGCGCGCGCGCCTTCATTGAGGAGAAGCTTCCCGCCCTGCGGCAGAAGAGAAAGGTAGTCATCATCGCCAACGTGTTCGGCTACACCCGGGAGGACTATGAGAGGACGATTCAGATCCTGAATGAGGGTGAAGGCATTGCCGCTTATGAGTTAAACGTTTCGTGTCCCAACACCGCGCAGGGAGGAATGCAGTTTGGCAGCGATCCCCGGCTGCTCGATGAAGTGGTGAGCACGGCCAGACGCGCCACCCAGCGCCCGTTAATTGTGAAGCTCTCACCCAATGTGACCAGCATTGCACAGATGGCGAGGGTCTCGCAGGAAGCCGGAGCCAACGTTGTGTCCCTGGTCAATACTTTCATGGCTATGGCGATTGACACCGAGACTCGCAAGCCGCGAATTTCAAATGTGACGGCAGGACTTTCTGGTCCTGCGATCAAGCCAATAGCAGTGCGCATGGTGTACGACGCGGCGCACGCGGTCAAGATTCCGGTTGTCGGCATGGGCGGCATCTCGACTGCCTCTGACGTGATTGAATTTCTACTCGCGGGGGCGGCAGCGGTTCAGATAGGTACCGCGAGCTATTGGGATCCCTGTGCCACTGAAAAGATTGTGGACGAGTTGAACAAATATTGCGTCGACCACGAGATCGGAAGGCTGGCGGAGCTAACCGGTGGACTCGTGATGGATTGACTGCCTCGATGATGGGCGCCGAAACTAGGATCGTTAAGGCCATTAAGCAGAATCTCAAAGTGGTTCGCCTGAAGCTAAGTTATTGAATCTTCGTGGGACGTTGAAATTCTCGACAGATTGTCGGTTGAAGCGTCGCGCACAATAGCCGTTAATCGCCATTAGAGGCGATTTAAGAGAGGTTCGGACCCGCCGGGACACTTTCCCCTCACGGCCTAGTATGGACGGCTTTAGAACGCAGCGCATGCGTTTATTAGCTAAAAGATATAATAGCTTCAGTTACCGTGGAGCCCACGCCCCGATCATCGCACCCATCGCCAAATAACACACCAGTTGATAGCCGGTGTTGATGAGGAATAGCTTAGCTGGCTTCTTGCTGAAAAGAGAGTCGGTCAGCTGCACTGTGGCCACGAAACCGAGCCAAACGGCAAATCCGACTTTTAAACCGTAAAGAGCGGAATTAATTGCGAGCCCGAAGATAATTTTGCTTAACACAAATGCGGCAACCAGGCTGGCAACGAAGGATATTACATAGAGTTTGCCGGCGCCTTTCTGCATCTCCGCAAGTTTCGCTTTGTCGTCCGGGTCGTAACCCATCAGCACCATCCAGGGACGCGCAAAGAGTATTGGCGAGTACCACAAGAAACCAATCGCCATGGTAGCAATCGCTGCCACCAGTACCGACCACAGGTTCACACTCATGAACTCCATAGAGTTTGCCTCCCACAACCGAATGTTCAGCTTATGTCACTAGTTCCGGATGTCTGTCTCGGAAAAGGTCTCTATCCTATCTGAATTCGTGAAACTGGGAAGGGAATGAGAGAAAACTCGTGAAGGCTGGAATTGGTTCGTTGATGATGTCTGCGATCGGCTAAACCGGCTTCCGCACAGTTCCTAGCGGCCGTTGGTGTACCAGATCGCGCCCGGCGTCTGATAGTTCAGTCCTTCGCCCCAGACCGCCTGGGTTTCGCCGTGGCTATCAATATCAATCTCGAAATAGTCACCGAAGGGAAAGCTGAAGCCTTTTGACTGGATGTATTTGTAGCCCGGCACATAGCTGGAAATCCGTGTCTCACCCGACCAGGTTGCGCCGCCATTGGTGGAGCTGCGGTAGTAAGTATTCCAAAGCGGACTATTGCGCGAATCCATCCAGGCAATGCGCACGTCACCGGCTGACCCGGCCACGATTGCGGGAAAACTGTGTTCCACGCCTATGGAGGCCAGCGAGACATCCTGTTTGGGAGACCAGGTGGCGCCCGCCGTCGTCGAACTCGAAAAATATATACGCTCGTTACTAGTGCTGGCCGCGCCTGCGTTCCACAAAGCGTAGAGGGTTCCGGCCGAGTCTGCCGTCATTGTAATCTGCGCCCCCAGGTAAGCCCAACCGCACTGGTAAGCCGAACATCCGGGCGGAGAACCAGAAACGTCGAGCAGGGTTGTGGTCCAGTTCTGTCCCGCATCCGATGACTTGCTGATGTAAAGATTTACCGGGCCTTTGGCGCCTCCGTTCTGCGTGTAGCCAGCCCAGGAGAAAAACACGTTGCCAGCAAGATCAATGGCCGCGCCGCCGGCCAGCGACCATCCCAACTTGGCGTTCGAATTTATATTGGCCGAGGTGAAAGTGGCACCCCCATCGTGGGAGGAGGACACCCATACTTTTTGGGCATGGTTATAACCTACATACACATCTTTGCCGCGCACAACCAGAATAGGTTTGTCCACACCGGCATTTGTGCTGTCAGCAACAACCACTGACCAGGTTTGACCGAAATCCACCGATTTAGCGACTACTGTGTCACTCTTGTTGTTCTGCAGCCAGGAAGCGTAAACCGTGCGGCGATCAAGCGGGTCCACCACAATCTGTGCGTCGAATTGTCCCGAACCGCCGGGCGAGATCGGACGAGGTGCCTGCCAAGTCTGGCCGTTGTCATTGCTTATTACCAGGATCATCGTGGGCAACGCACACGAAGGACACTTTGGCACCGTCCCGTATTGCGGATAGAGGATATAAACATGGCTGGAGCCATCGGCTGCGATTGCCGGTTCCCATTGATCGCCAACTGTAAAACCTAACCGTGTCTGTGGAGAAAACCCTGAGGTCGCAGCTAGCGCCGAAGGCGCCAGTACGGCACTCAGCACGACAACGATAGCGATTACGTAATGGCTGTAGCGCAGAAGGCCCAAAGACAAAGCCAACTCCCCGAGGATTGAAAAGCCAGAGTGGAATTTATCCCGAGAACATACCCCAGGTCAACAGTACCATCGTCCAGGGTCACACCTACTGCACTCTGCGCTGTCATTTAGCGTGTAAGAATTGATCCACCCCTGCGATGAACAAGGCCGTTTGATCCACAAATGTCATGTGGCCGGCCTTGGGTAGAATCAGCAGCTTCGAGCCGTCGATCTTGTCGTGCATAACCTGCGAAAGCGATGGATCACATTCATCGTGATCTCCCACCACAATCAGCGTGGGGACTTTGATCGAGGCTAAGCGGTCGGTGTACTCAACTGACTTCAAGTTCCCGTCAATCACAAACTCGCCGTGTTCTCCCCACATTTCACGATATAGGTCCCATGCAGAAGTACCTTGTCCAATGGGATCATAGTTTGGGTCAGGACGGTTCTGGTAGAGATAAGGGAAATAACCTTCGCCCCAGGCTGCGATCATATATTCCGCCGTGTAACGGTTCTTCTCGTACTCCTTGCCATGACCAAAAAGACCGGCGGCTTCCATTCTGTCGATACGCTCGCGCAGTTCGGGCGCCATGTTCTGCTTCATCCGGAGAAGAACCTGGTTCATGGTGATCGTACTCGACCAGGTGCTGCCAAGAATCAGGTGTGAGAGGTTCCGCTGATACTTGAGAGCATAGGCTTGCGCCAGTGCGCCACCGTAGGAATGGCCCAGCAGATTAATCTTGCCAAGATTGAGCGACGTTCGCACCATCTCTACGTCTTCCACCATGTTTTCTACGGTGTAGCCGGAACGCTCTTCCCGTTTTTGCGATCGGCCGGAGCCGCGCTCATCAATGAACACGACTTTGTTGTGCCGCGTCAGGGGCAGAAGATAGGGAAGAAAATAATCGTGCGAAGCGCCTGGCCCACCATGCACGATCATCAGCGGCTCACCACGACCGAGAATTTTGTAGTAGATCATCACACCGTGCGCGTCCACGAATCCTTCCTGCATCGGGTACACATTGGACTCCGCAGATCCTTGCCGACGGGTTGTGGTATTTGCAGGTGCGGCTGCCGGTGCGGTTCGAGCATAGGCGGGGGTGATGGTCAAGAGCGTATAGAAGAGAAAAGAAAAGGCATGTCGTTTTTGCATGGCCGCAATGCTAGCGCCTGAGCATGACTTCCAGCAAATTCGCATTTGTCCTAAAACGGAATTGGCGCTCCACCCTCAAACAGGAGAATTTGCCAACAGACCTACGCGGCCACTGCGCGTTCGTAGGCGTGGGCCAGGCGCAGAATCGTGGCCTCATCGAAGTGTCGACCAAGAATCTGCAAGCCAATGGGAAGCTTCTCGCGGGTCTCGCCGCAAGGAATTGAGATGCCCGGGATCCCGGCCAGGTCCGCAGTGACTGTATAAATATCGGCCAGGTACATGGCGAGAGGATCATTGGCCTTCTCGCCGAGCTTGAAAGCAGGGGTGGGGCTGGTAGGGGTCACGATGACATCGACTTTCCTGAAGGCCTCCTCGAAGTCCCGCGTTAGCAGGGTGCGTACTTTCTGGGCCTTCAAATAATAGGCATCGTAGTAACCAGCACTCAGAGCGTAAGTGCCCAACATAATGCGGCGTTTTACTTCAGCGCCGAATCCTTCGTCGCGAGTGCGCCGGTACATATCCGAGAGCGTGCTTGCATCGCGAGCACGGTAGCCGTAGCGGACTCCATCGAAGCGCGCAAGATTCGAGGACGCCTCCGCCGTGGCCACGATGTAATACGCCGGAATGGCGTACGCGGTGTGCGGCAACGATACGGGTACAACCTCACAGCCGAGACTAGCCAGCTTCTGAAGCGCAGCTTCCACTGCTTTCCGCACGGCGCGGTCCAGACCTTCGCCCAAGTATTCTTCGGCTACACCGATTTTCAATCCACGAACCGGCTTCTCCAGCTCGCCTACATAGTCCGGCACAGGGACGTTGGCGGAAGTTGAATCCATGGGATCACGGCCTGCT
>QIAP01000018.1 GCA_003225075.1 Acidobacteriota bacterium
TGCCGCGCGTTCCCATTTCTCCCTGGGTAAGATCGAGGATCCCAGTCCGCTGACCGAGCTGGGCCATTTTCAGCAACGTTCCGCCGCAGGTTTGCTCCACATCGTCACGATGGGCGGCAATGGCCAGGATGTCCAGGGGAAGCGAAGGCATGTCAGTCGAGAATTACTTCTTTCTCTCCACCAAGAATCGCGCCAAGGATTTCAGCGTATCCGCGCGAGGACCGAAGTCGTCCATCTCCGAAAGAGCTGCTTTCACGAGCACGTCAGCTTTCTTCACTGACTCGTCCACCCCGAACAGAGCTGGATAGGTGGCTTTTTCCGCAGCGCTATCTTTGCCCGCGGTTTTGCCCAACTGATCGGAGGTTTGGGTGACGTCAAGAATATCGTCGACAATCTGGAATGCGAGTCCAATATTTTGTCCGAAGGAGCGAAGTTTGGCGACGGTTACATCGTTTGCCTCGGCATAGAGTCCGCCGCTCACGACACAGGCCGTGATCAGAGCCGCGGTCTTGGCACGATGAATGTATTCCAGCGTTGTCGCGTCGGCCCGGGTGTGTTCGGCTTCGAGATCGACTACCTGACCGCCGATCATGCCATCTGTCGTGCCAGTCGCACGGGCAACCTCCTTAATTATTTTCACTCGCCATTGCGCATGGCAGTGGAGACTTGCGAGCACTTCATAGGCCTGTGTCTGCAATGCGTCCCCCGCCAGTATCGCGATCGCCTCGCCGAATACTTTATGGCAAGTAGGCCGCCCGCGTCTCAGATCATCGTTATCTAACGCCGGAAGATCGTCGTGAATAAGGGAGTAGGTATGGAACATTTCGAGGGCTGCGCCCAACTCGTCAATGCCATAAGGAGTAGTATCGGCCACCATTCGCCCCGCTTCCATGCACAAGATCGGTCGCAATCTCTTGCCTCCGGCAAACACACTATGCCTCATAGCTTTGTGAATGGAGACGGGGTGCTGCGTCTCTGGAGGCAACAATCGTTCCAGCGCCGCATCCGTAGCTGTGCGGCCCTGTTCGAGCACGTCCTTGAGCATGGAGTGTGAGTATAACAATCTGTCGATGACGGTTGAAATCGAGCACCAATGACCGCACGCACGGATATCAGATCGGTGAGTGTGCAGTTCGCAGGAAATGAACGACGACGCCCGCAGGCGTCCTCGCAGGAATCCACGTTTTGCTTAGGCGGCGGCCGAATGGGAAGTCGCGGTACTGCGCAGCGCAGAACTGAGAATACCTCGTGTGTCCCAGGCAGGGCAGATATCGGCGGCCCCTGCAGCCAAGGCCGCTGCCCACATCTCTTCATCCGCGAGTCGGTGGGTGCATACGATCGAAACGCATGGGAATTCGTGGTGCAATTTTTCTACCTCGGATAGACGGGATAGTTCTACATCCAAGACTGCGACATCTGCCCGGTGCTTCGCGATCGCGAGACGAAGATCGTCTAGTGATCGCGCCACATGAACGGACTGAAATTGACTGTGCAGGCTGGAGGCGAGAGCCTGAGCGATTCTGGAATCGCTCTGAAAAAGGACTACACTTAAGGCTTGCATACTTACTCCCTCGGGTTCGCCGTTCCCGCGGCGAACTGAGCAAGTGACAGCCAAGCTGACTGCTGTCACGAAAGGTTGATACCAGCGAGCACTACGATTTCACGCGCCCGGTTCTTTCCGACACGTTTTCGTTCAAGTGCTCGAACGGCTGGGCCTGGAGCTTCCCGTTCTGCTTCAGCAGAACCTCCACTTTACCTTCAGCATTTTCAAGTTCCTTCCGGCAGGCTGAAGAAAGTTGCATACCCTCTTCAAAAAGGGTTAGCGACTTCTCTAGAGGAACTTCGCCCTTTTCCAACTCCTGAACGATTTTCTCTAGCCGCTGGAGACACTCTTCGAACTTAGGCACCTGGGGTCTGCTCCGAGCTTCTATTTTATGCAATTTCTTGCATACTGTGTCCACAATTTTTTAAAGCGCCAGGTTGGCGCCCCGCTTTCGAAGGTTGCTTCTCATATAGGGACCAAATCGTGCGAGAAAGACTGGGCAGAGCGCCGAGTTCACCTGCTTGCAGCAGGCCGGGCAGAGGCGGCGGACCCTAAGGCTTCCAGGACGTCCACCGCAGAGGAGTACCTTCCCATCGGCGCACTGATCTGAGCGCCTTGGACCATGTCGCGTAGCGCGGTGAGCATCTCCCGAGCAATGGCGACCCCTTCGGCTCGGGCGGCGTCGGGAGTGGCAGCTCGCCCCATGCGCTCCAGAATGGAATCGGGTACGGAGACTCGCAACTCATTCTTCATGAACTCAGCATTGCGCACGCTTACAAGCGGCCAGATACCGGCCACTACAGGTATGCGGCAATGTTCGATTCTGCGCAGAAAGTTCTCCAGCAACGCCAGATCAAAGACCGGTTGAGTGACGGCATACTCGCCGCCTGCCCCAACCTTGAATTCAAAGCGGCGAATCTCCTCGTCAATGTTTGGAATGCCGGGGTTCGCGCCCACCCCTATGACGAAGCCTGTACCTTGCCCGATAGGGTTGCCGCCGATGTCGAGCCCGCGATTCAGATTGTGTACGATGTTCACCAAGCCAATCGCATCCACATCGAAAACAGCGGTTGCGTCGGGATAATTCCCCATCTTCGGCGGATCGCCGGTGATGCAGATCAGGTTGCGGATCCCCGTGGCTGCCGCGCCCAGCAAATCGGATTGAATGCACAAAACGTTACGGTCGCGGCAGGTGTAATGCAGGATTGCCTCGATGCCAACTTCTTGCTGTACAAGCAGTGAGAGCGCCTGGTTACTCATGCGAGCGGAGGCGCGCGGGCTATCAGGAATATTGATCCCATCCACACCGACTGATTTTAGAAAACGTGCGCCTTCCACTTCTTTACGGATATCGGTGCCCTTGGGCGGAACGATCTCCACCATGGTGACGAATTCGCCCCTCGCCAACTTAGCTCCGATACGGGAACGCTCCTCGAGCGGAATGGTCGGACCGGCAGAAGGCGCGGGTGGAGTGCTCACGCCGTGGGAGCCGGAAGCTTTCGCTCGGGCTCCCCCCACGCGAAGCGCTGCTTTCATGACACGGATATGTTCAGGGGTAGTACCGCAGCATCCGCCAACGATACGCACGCCAGCCGCGACAAACTTCCGCGCATAGCTGGCCATGTATTCCGGCGAACACAGATAGATATTCCGGCCTTCGACTGATCGCGGGACACCGGCATTGGGTTGCGCTGCAAGGGGCAGGGAAGTGGCGGCGTGCACGCGCTCGATTGCATCGAGCATGGCGACTGGACCCACGCTGCAATTGCACCCGATTAAGTCTGCTCCCCACTCCTCCAACTTAGCGGCGAAGGTCTCAGGATCGGCGCCATCCAGACAATTGCCATCTTCATCAATCGTGACCTGCGCTACGACCGGAATCTTTGGATTCACGTCGCGAGCTGCCAATATCGCCTGGTGCAGTTCTTCAAGATATCCGAAGGTCTCCAGAATGAGGAGGTCAACGCCGCCTTCCACCAATGCTTCGATCTGTTCGCGAAAGGAATCTCGTGCTTCCTGGTAAGAAGTCTTGCCAAGGGGTTCAATAAGAATTCCCAGTGGCCCGACCGAACCAGCTACCCACAGATCAAAGCTCTTGGCAGCTTCTCGCGCCAGGCGGGCGCCTGCCAGATTGATATCGCGGGCACGATCGGCCAGACTGTGGCGGGCGAGTCGGAAGCTGTTGCCGCCGAACGTGTTGGTCTCGACAATTTCCGCGCCGGCTTGAAGGTACTCGTGGTGGATATTTCGAATCAGATCGGGCTGCGACAGGTTTAGCTCGTCGTAACAACGATTTAAGAAAATGCCCTTGGAGTAGAGAAGGGTGCCCATAGCGCCGTCACAAAGCACCGCGGAGGTTTTCAAATGGGCAAGCAGGTCAGAAGGCATTCTGATTGAGAATACAAGATAGAAGCCATTTTTGCATCAGCACCACCCTCGCCGCTTACGAATAAGGGAAAACTGCTCTGCTATAATCCGTTTTTCGCATCTAAATCTCCATCCAGCTTGCAGTTCGGAGTGCCAGGTTTGAAACAAGCTTTGACCGCTGCTCTCGTATTTTTCTCGACTAGTGTGTGCGTGTCCTGCAGCGGATATCGGGCGCCTTCTACTCGGACGACTACTACTACCGGCGTCCAATTTCGCGCTTTCGTCTCGCAGGATGTGTCATCCGTCTTTGCCAGCGCAGGTCTGTTTCTAATAGACGCTGCGAAGGACGCAATTGTGCGCCAGCCACCCATTCCCGCGGGTAATGCCCCGGGACTTATGACGCTCTCGCCGAACAAGAAGCTAACACTAGTGTTCAGTGCATCGAATAATTCAGTCGCTGCCATCAGTAACGCGACCGAAAGCTCAATCGGAAGTGTTTCCTTGCCAGGTCCGACCGAAAGTATGGCAGTTTCTCAGGACGGTTCCACTGGATATGCCGCTGTAAGCAGCGCCCCGGTCGCGGGTCAATCCCCAGGCGCGGTTGAAGTGCTTAATCTAACTGGGGGAAGCACCATTGAAATAGGTGTCACCAGCGCCCGTTACCTGGTGGCAAGTCACAACACAAATCGACTTCTCGTGTTCAGCGATAACTCTGATGTAGTGACGGTAATTGCGCCCAGCAATATCGGAACCTCTACCGACCCGCGAACGTTTGTCCCCGGCTTCGACCGGCCAGTCTGGGGTGTTTTCAGCACTGATGACACCACCGCGTACATCCTGAATTGTGGTCCAGAATGCGGGGGGCAAGCAGCTAGTGTGCAAACATTGGATCTCACGCAGAACCCGCCGGTTGCTGGTCCAGCCTTGCCGGTTCCGGCCGCCACGGTTGGTCTGTTGACGGGTTCTACACTGTACGTCGCGGGCACTCCTCTCGGGACAGCTTGTGATTCTTCCACTGCGGCCACCAGTTGTGGAGTGTTGAGTGTCGTCGATGTGGCCTCCATGACCCTGACCAACCCTAGTCCCATCATCATCACTGACGGGTATCACAAGCGGATGGGTATGGGAAGCAACGGACAATTATTCGTCGGCGCGCGCACCTGCACCGAAATAAGCACGGCTTCCGAGGTCAGAGGCTGCCTTTCAATTTTTAACACCGCGAACTCGAGTGTCGTCGTTCCGCCTGAAAATGGCGATGTTACCGGCTTGGAGCCGATAGCTAACCGGGATGTCGTTTATGTGGTTCAGGGCGGAGAGTTGCGTATCTTCAATACGACGACAGACAAACTCGGAAGCAATCAGGTTGATATTGCCGGCCAGGCAATCGATGTGAAAAGCTTAGACTTCTGATCGGCGGCGAGCTCCGAGTCGCAGCATTTGCGTACGCCTGCAATCCCGCTTCATTTTCCCGGCTCAAGTTCTAACTGATGCTTCCTTGCCGTCTGCACTGCCGTCCGCGAAAACGGCAGTAGGAAAGTAAAACCTTCAGACCAGGAGCGCCACTGGTCCATGTAGTAAGGGCTGAGGAAGTTACCAGATTCCCCGGTGACGAGATTTAGCCTCGTTTGGTCGAGGTCTGAAAGATCAACCGTGAGCCTTTCTGATGGACCAAAAGTTCGGCCAACTTGCTTCACCGTGTAACCACCGCCCGATTGATCGTGAAGGCCGGGCCCCGTCCAACGGCCGATGATCGGAAGCCGGCTCAGAATCGGATGCTCAATTTCAACCGGCGAAAACTTTCCCCAATGCCAGTTGCTTAGGTCCTTAGGCGCTAAAGAGTCGCTCACCGCCGCCTCCACCGCCGCCGCCAGAAGTTCGTCGTAGTTTTCGTATCTCTGTGGCAGCCACCGCTTGGGCTGTTTCAGCAGAATATTCTCGATCCAGATTGAAGCCATCTCCCATTGATAGCTCTTCCAGCCGAATGTTCCCTCGGCTGATTGGTCATCATTTTTCGCGGCCCCGAGTCTTGCTTCCAATAATAAGCGCGCCAGTTCGCGTCGCGAGACCCTCTCGATAGTAGGGGCAGCCGAATCGATCGTGAGTCTTCCATCCCAGTCACGCATCAGTTCACGCGCCTGGCGGGCCCGTCCGGAGAGGTCTTTGGTGTGATCTAAAGCGTAAACAAAGCGCTCGGTGCAGAAGCGATCGTAGGCGGAATAGATATCATTCTGCAGTGCCAGCATGTCAGCAGCCTCAAACTTCTTGCCTGATTCCAGCACGCGATAGATGCGCTCGGTGCGCCACGGTGCTCCCCATTGGTTGCTAAGGCTATAGAGATACCCATCCGGCGTTATGCGTCCATTGGCGGTGGCTATTATTCCCGAAGGAGGGTCGTACACGCTGGGCAGCTTTTCAAATGGCACGTAACCAGTCCACTCGTGATAATTGTCCGTGCCGCTCACCGGCACACTTCCGTCCCCAGCAGCCCGGATTGGAATGTGTCCTGTCGCTTGATACCCAATGTGTCCGTCCACATCGGCATACGCCGCATTCTGTGAGGGGGAATCCCACGTGGAAAGCGCCCGACGGAACTCATCCCAGTTCTGCGCGGCGTCCACGTCAAAGAACGGGTCATGCATCGAGTCGTAGAGTGTCCAACTCAGCGCAAGCTTCCGCGACTCGCCCGGAACCAGCTCCGTCATGATTGGACCGTGTCGCGTCAGGGCGACATCCACCGTAACGTCGGGTCTGTTCTTGACGTGAATCACCTCTTCACGATGCTCCAGAGGGCGCCAACCTTGGGGAGTCAGATATTGACCAGAGCCGTTGAAGGTCTCAACATAAACGTCTTCGACAGTCGGACCTACGTTGGTAAATCCCCAGGCAATCCTTTGATTGTGCCCCACCGTCACAAACGGCATTCCGGGTAGCGTCACACCGGCGACGTCGAACCTCCCGCATCGCAGGTGAGCTTCATACCACAGATTGGGCATCTCATGATTGAGGTGCATGTCATTGGAAAGCAATGGCCTTCCTGTCACCGTGTGCTGCCCGGAAACGACCCAGTTATTGGAGCCGGGCACGAGCAGGAGATCATCGCCAGTTTGCTGAGAAGAGTAGGTGGGGGATTGTAAGGTTTTATGCTCCGCGGAAGCTTTATTACCCGAGCGGCGATTCTCCTCGTAGTCTTGCCGCTTGCGCTCCACGCGCCGCGGGTCGGCGGAGGGTGGCCGGTCTCGCCAGGAAGAGTTAACGTATAAATCAGCGGTAAGCTCCGGGCCAAGCTTGCCGAGGATCTTCTCTCGCGTCAACGCTTCTCGATACGGTCCATGGTTTAGGTCCTGTACCAACCGTGCGCCGATTAAAAGAGTGTCCTCTATCGTCCACGGATGCGGCGAGTAACGAAGGATGCGAAATTCAATCGGCAGGCGGTCACGGTGTGAGTCGATGAAAACGTTCACCCCTCGTGCGTATGCTTCAAAGAAAGAACGATCGCGTGGCGAGGTCGTTTCCCCTGCGCGGCGGGCGACGGCGCACAGACCCAGAATGCGTTGCTCGCGATCGTGCTTGATAAAGTCCGGGCCAAGAATCTCTGCGATCTCTCCGGCTGCAAATCGCCGCATGATGTCCATTTGCCAAAGCCGGTCTTGCGCGGTTACATAACCCTGGGCGAAGAAGAGATCTTCGAGAGATGCCGCCTCGATGGTGGGTACCCCGTGGCTGTCGCGAGTAACGGAGACGGGGGCAGAAAGTTCCTGAACGACAATCTTGCCGTCCAACTGGGGAAGTGCAGACCGTGCCTCGAAATAGAGCCACGCAACGACGATGAGAATTATGGCGAAGAGCAGCAGGACTGCTATCAAGATACGAAGGAACCAACGAGGACGTCTGGAAGCGGAGATAGCAATCGCGGTAGTTGCCATGAGAAGGCTCGATTCTATGGGTCCTCAGCCGGTAAAACAATGACTTGAAATGACGGCGGCGGAAAAACGCTCCATTCGAGTAACATCTTTGAGCAGCTTGTTATCATGTGAAAGCTGCGCGAGACAGCCGCTAGTACTGTTCTCCTATGGCTCGTTACACCTTCCACGGGTTTGTGAAAATTGCCACAAGAGAGACAGTGCCCGACTAGTCGCCGATTTGCCGCACTTTTGAAGGCCGTGAGGAAGGGTGATGCCGATTTCCTGTCCCCAATGCGGTGCGCAAATGCCAGACAACTCGATTTTCTGCCCAGATTGTGGTCGAAATGTTTCCGGACCGGCGCCGGTATCGGACAAAGCACCAGCGCTTAATGACAGGCTTGTGGGCATGCTTGCCTACATCACTTTTCTTCCTGCCCTGGTGTTCCTGTTGATCGAGCCATTTAAGAAAAATCGCTTCATCCGCTTTCACGCGTTTCAGTCCATTTTTTTGACGATTTCGGCTCTTGCTCTCTGGCTAGCGTTGCGGGCGTTGTTTTTCGTGTTTTCATTGATCCCGGTGATCGGACACCTGCTGGTGCTGTTGTTTTCAATGGTCTTTGCGGTAGGCTTGTTCATCCTTTGGATTTTGCTACTGGTAAAGGTGCTGCAGGGCGATAAGTTTAGAATTCCTTTCGTTGGTGCTTTAGCAGAACGCCAGGCGGACCTCGTTTAGTCACTGGTCCGCGTGTATCAACCTCATCTTGATTCCGTTTGCTTTGGGCACTTGATTCTGATAACTTCCCGCGCGACCACGGCTGGGGAAATGCGGCTGGCATCTACCCGGCATCGTTCGCAAAATCCAATGTTTGAGGGGGGACGTATGGCTTTCTGCAGCGCGTGTGGAACGCAAGTTCCTGAAGGATCTTCGTTGTGTCCGGCGTGCCGATCAGCCGCACCGGCGGCAGCAGCTTCCGTGCAAGGGACGGTCGGCGGTATGAATGAGAATATAGCTGGCATGCTAGCCTATGTGACCATTATTCCCGCCATCGTTTTCCTGGTGGTGGAGCCTTTCAACAAGAACCGTTTCGTGCGCTTCCATGCCTTCCAAAACATTTTTTTTGTAGTGGCTTGGATCGCACTCTGGCTTGCGCTTGGCATCGTTGTCCACATTCCATTTCTGGGTTGGGCTACCATTCTGATTTGGCCATTGATTAGTCTGGGCGGATTAATCCTTTGGGTCGTTCTTGTGCTCAAGGCCTATCAGGGTCAGATGTTCAAACTGCCTGTGATCGGAGATATGGCAGAGAAGCAGGCTGGGGTGGTCTAGCCCGTGCGCTTGCTATGTGCTACCAAGAAATGCCTATGAATGGGGCCGCCTGAGTCTTGTTGAATCCCCATTGTGGTGCAAAGAGCATTGGTGTGCCCGCTTCGTGCTTGACAGAACTCTTCTGAGATGGCATCTCTATTTACTTTTGCTCTTTACGCGTAAGTATTCAGGCCGGAGGAATCAGACGGTGCCAGGGCGTCAGGAAGGGTATTGAGTGCGGGTCCGCGTGTTCTATCACGATAAGTGCTTTGATGGAGCGTCTTCCGCTGCGCTCTTTTCCCGCTTTTACCGGGAGCGCATCCGTAATGATGTGGAATTCGTCTACACCGGACTGCTGCACCGTGCCGGAGCCCTCTTCAACGAGTCAGATTTTGATGGCGCCGAGAATGCTATTGTGGACTTTAAGTATTCCAGTTCCCCGAAAATAACCTGGTGGTTCGACCACCACGAAAGCGCCTTTCTTACACCGGCCGATGCTGCTCACTTCGAGCAGGACCAGAGCAATAAAAAATTCTACGATCCGGATTTCAAGTCGTGCACCAGTTTCATCGCCGCAATCGGCGAACAGCGGTTTGGATTCAACCCTGCGCCGGTGGCGGATTTAGTGCACTGGACTGACATTGTCGATGGTGCTTTGTATCCCGATGCCAAGACGGCGGTGGAGATGAAAGCGCCCGCAATGAAACTGACTATGATCATCGAGTCAACGCAGGATCCGAGCTTTATTCCACGCCTGATCCCGCTACTGGTGAATGAATCACTTTCGCAGATTCTGGAAGAGCCATTTGTCGCCTCGCTGCTGCCGCCACTCATGAAGCGCCATGAGGCATCGGTCAATATTCTGGAGCAGAGGACAGAAGCGAACGATGGCGTCGTATATTTCGATGTGACGGACCAGGATCTTGAGGGCTACAACAAATTCATCCCTTACTATCTGCATCCCGACTGCGTCTACAGCGTGGGACTGAGCAAGAGCAGTTTCCGTGTCAAGGTTTCTGTCGGCTCCAATCCATGGGCGAGGGCGGATCGTCTGGTGAACCTCGCCCGGATCTGCGAACGCTATGGTGGCGGTGGTCACGCTCGCGTAGGCGCTATTTCTTTTGACGTCAAACAGAGCGACGCCGCCCGCAAAGCCGCGCGAGAGATCGTAGACGAACTGCGCGCCAGCGTACGTGAACAGCGGGCCGGGATTCCGCGGCAGCAGTAACGCACTTCCACCACGTCCGCAAGATCAGCTATCCTGAGATGCGAGGACCCCTGCGACCAGCTAATCCTTGGGGCACGGGTAACTAGCCAGAATTTTTAATTGCCATGCGCCTTATTCCCCGCTCTCAAACCCCCACGATTCATGACCCTCACTGGAAAGGGTTGCGGGCAGTCGCCTTGCTGGAACTTGCCAAGGGAGTCCTCGTACTGCTGGCCTATTTCGGGTTCATCTCATTGATGCATCGCGATCTGTGGGAGGTTACCGAAAGTATGCTGGAGGCGCTGCGTATCGATCCCGACCGCTACGTCGGACAAGCCTTTCTCCATTTAGCAGACCGAATTACGGATATGAAGTGGTGGACCATCGCGGCTGTTGTGGCCGCGTACACCAGCTTGCGTTTCATCGAAGCCTACGGCTTATGGAAGGCGCGGGCGTGGGCAGAATGGATAGCTCTTGTTTCAGGAAGCCTTTATCTACCCTTCGAGATTTATGAACTGGCCCGTAAAACTACTCTTATCCACGGTGCCGTTCTTCTGATAAACATTGTGATCGTCCTATATATGCTGTACTTACGCACTTGGGGGCGCACAGAGGGACGTCCGGAGTACCAGCCAGGAGACTAGAACCGGCTAGATAAAGTGCGCCGCGAAGACTTAGCCTTGCCCGCCCAATTCCCGCACGATGTTACCCACGAACGATTTGACGTCACCGAACAACATTAACGTTCTATCAAGATAGTAGAGAGGATTATCGATTCCGGCGAATCCTGGGCTCATGCCGCGCTTAATGACCATTGCGGTACGGGCCTTGTCCACATCCAGAATCGGCATACCGAAGATGGGGCTGTTGGCGTCGGTGCGGGCAGCGGGATTAGTCACATCGTTCGCGCCGATGACCAGAGCGACATCGGTTTGGGGAAAATCGCCGTTAATCTCGTCCATATCCAGTAGCCGGTCGTAAGGGATGTCCGCTTCGGCAAGCAGAACATTCATGTGACCGGGCATGCGGCCCGCTACCGGATGGATAGCAAACCTTACGTCCACCCCGCGTTTGGAGAGAGCGTCGTAAAGTTCTCGTACCTTGTGCTGCGCCTGGGCGACGGCCATGCCATAGCCGGGTACAACGACAACCTTGTTCGCTGCCGACAAAATCGCGGCCGCTTCTTCCGCCGTCGCGCTGCGTACCGTCTTCGCTTCCTGATCCGTTGCTGCTGACGTCTGCACCTGACCGAAAGCTCCGAAAAGAACATTGGTGAACGAACGGTTCATCGCCTTAGACATGATGACCGAGAGAATGAGACCAGAAGATCCGTCGAGCGCTCCAGCGATGATGAGGAGCTTGCTGTCGAGTACGAAACCCATCGCCGCAGCGGAAAGTCCGGCGTAGGAGTTAAGCAGAGAAATGACGGTCGGCATATCTGCGCCACCGATTGGGACCACCATGAGAATGCCGAATAGTAGTGGGATGCCGATCATCCCCGGAAACAGCTGTTTGGCGCCGGGATGTAACACGAGATACGCTGCCAGCCCGATAGAAATCGCCAGCAGTGACAGATTGACGAAGTTTTGTCCGCGATAGGTGAGCGGGCGCTGCGGCAAGACCTCTTGCAGTTTGCCCGCCGCCATCAGGCTGCCAGTAAACGTCAGTGAGCCGAGGATCACCTCCATGGAGAGAACCGCCATCATGAAGCGCGGCACGTCGGGCGTTCGCAAATAAAACTCTGCTGTTCCCACCAGCGTGACGCAAAGTGCGCCAAAAGCATGACTCAGCGCCGTACGCTGCGGGACAGCAGTCATTTGCACCAGCCCGAGCGGAACGCCGATACCCGCCCCCAGCACGAGCGCGACGGCGATCCACTTGTAGTCGACAATGCCGTGATGCAACAGGGTGCCGGCGATTGCAAGCACCATGCCGATCTCTCCTGCCCATACGCCGCGGCGCGCGGTGGCGGGAGAACTCATCCATTTCAGCGAGAAAATGAACAGGGCGCTGGCAAGCAGATAGATGACTTCGATGATTTGCTGACTTCCGGCGAAGGTCATCATGGCTTCGTCGGACGGCTGGTCTTGAACATCTTGAGCATGCGGTCAGTGATCAGAAAACCGCCAACCGCGTTGCTGGTGGCGGCGATCACAGCGACTACACCCAGTGCGGTGGAAAATGTGCTCTTGTGCTCGCCGACGAGGATAATCGCGCCCACCACAGCGATGGCATCCAGTGCATTCGTCAATGACATGAGCGGGGTGTGAAGCAAGGGGGAGATACGCCTGATGACTTCGAATCCAATGAAAGCCGCGAGCATGAAAATAAAAAGCGCATCAATCAGGTTAGAACCCATCTGTTCTCCCAGCGCGCATTGCTAACTCTTGTCGCCAACTCAATAACATCGAGACTGATGGCATAATGAAACAACTACGCACTGCTTTGCGTGACCAGAGCCGACAGCGAGAAAAACTCTCGCACCCTTTGATTGACTATTTCTCCATCACGTGTCACCAGCGTCTCGCGAATGATTTCATCCTCCAGATTCAAATTCAATCTGCCATCCTTGGCTAGGTGTAGAAGAAACGCTGTGATGTTGCGCGCATACATTTGGCTGGCGTGGTAAGGAACGCCGCTGGCCATATTAATCGCCCCGATGATGGTGACACCGTGCTCGACTATGGTTTGACCAGTGTGCGTCAGTTCGCAGTTCCCACCACGTTCGGCCGCTAAATCCAAAATTACTGAACCCGGAGCCATGCCTCTAACCATTTCTTCGGTGACCAAGACAGGAGATTTCTTGCCGGGAATTACAGCCGCAGTGATCACCACATCGCTCTCGCGCACCACACGACCCAGAAGTTCGCGCTGTCGCTGGTAGAAACTCTCGTCCTGAGGCCGCGCGTAACCGCGGGCGTCTTCGGCGTCCTTTGCCTCGATGGGAAGTTCCACGAACCGCCCTCCCAGACTCTGCACCTGCTCTTTCGCCGCTGGACGCAGATCGTACGCAGAAGCCACTGCGCCCAATCTACGGGCGGTCGCGATGGCTTGCAGCCCGACTACGCCCGCGCCAATAACGAAAACCCGTGCGGGCGTGATGGTTCCGGCTGCGGTCGTGAGCATGGGAAAAATTCTGGGTAGCCTGTCAGCGGCGATCAACACGGCTTTGTAACCACAAATGGTCGCCATCGAAGAGAGCGCGTCCATACTCTGGGCCCGTGTCGTCCGTGGAACCAATTCTACTGAAAAAGAGGTCACCTTCGTGTCCGCGAGCTCCTGGAGCATTTCAAGTGATCCCAGAGGCCGCAGGAACCCAATCAGAATTTGCCCCGGCCGGAACAGCGAAAGATCTGCTTTGCCGGTAACGTCATTCGATCCGTAACACAAAATCTGAACAATGATGTCCACCGTAGCGAAAACGCCAGCACGTTCAGCAAGAACCTTCGCGCCCTTCTCGATGTAATGAACGTCCGGATAACCGGCTTCCCGTCCTGCGCCAGCTTCCACAACAACTTCAAAGCCAGCCTTCAGAAGAGAGGGAACAACCATCGGAACCAAGGCAACGCGCCGTTCTCCCGGATAAATCTCCCTCGGAACACCGACAATCACTCAGTTCTTTCCTTTACAGTTGAGTTAAAAGTACAGATGATTCATTTTAGCGAACGGCATGTAAACTCGCATGCCCGTAGAATGCAAAAGCCGTATATTTTAATATCTGATCTCTGGGAGATGAAATGGATTGATGCGGCGGTTCAATTGCGATTGCCGCGGTAAATTCAAACACCGCTAAGCGTCTTTTTTGCTCAATATGCGAACAAAGGGCTCCTTTTACACGCTGGTTCTATTTACCCTGCTGCTTTTCATCTTTCCATGGAGTGAACTCTCGACCGCCCAAAATGCCGAGGGAGCTTTGACTGGCATAGTCGAGGATACCAGCGGCGCGCGCATTGCCGGCGCGCGTGTCCTGCTTTCTGTTCCCGATTCACCATTTCAACGGCAGACCGTCACCAGTTCGGTTGGGGAGTTTCGCTTGGAAGCGCTGCCGCCTGGCGACTACCGGGTCGAGGTGTCAGCCTCCGGGTTCGCTGTTTCAAATCTCAAGCTACGTGTCGCTGTGAGTTCTAGTCCCACAATAATCGTGAAGCTCAAGCCGCAGGCTAGTGAACAAAAGATAGACGTAGAGGGAGTAGGAAAAACTTTAGCGTCCCAGCCCATCGAAACTACCAGCAGTGTCCAGAAGACGACGGTCTCGCGCCAGGACCTTTCAGAAATTCCGCTCGCCCACAGAAGTTTCGCCAACATCGCTTACCTGGCGCCAATGACTCAGCCGGTGGAACCATCGGATCCGACCAAGGCACGAATAACAGCCGTATCGTTTGCCGGCAGTTCTGGATTGAATGTCGATCTTTCCGTGGATGGTGGGGACAATAGTGACGACTACATCGGCGGCTTCCTGCAGAACTACTCGCCGGACGCGATGGAGGAATTCTCCATCCGGAGCGCGCAGTTTGATGCCGACACGTCGCGCACCAACGGCGGATCAGTGATCATCAGCACCCGCAAGGGCAGTGACGCATGGCACGGCAGCGGGGATTTCTTCTACCGAGGCAGGAACCTGAATGCCCGCAATCCCCTGGATAACCCCGAGCCCAATCCCAAGCAACCATTTTCCCGGGAGAACGAAGTTTTCACGTTCGGCGGCCCGCTGCGGAAGAGCAAATTGTGGTTTTTCTCTTCGTTGGAGTATGTGCGGGAAAATGCCAGCGTCGCCTACAGCGCGAACAGCCTTAAGGAGTTCTCTGCACTTTCGCAGCTTGCGGCCGCAGGACTGATTGCCATAAACGGGATCAGCGTGAACTCGATCAGCGTGCCAAGTTCGGTTCCCGTGCCGTTCCGCGACACCTTGTTCTCCGCGCGAATCGATTGGGCCCAGTCGGCGCGCTCGCAATGGTTCTTCCGTGCCGCCTTGGACCGCAACCATACGCAGAACGACTTGATCCAGCAATCCACCTTGCCTTCGACGGGTGCGACCACCACATCGAACTATGGGAACTTCCTGATCAACAATCAATTCCAATTCAGTCCCACTTGGCTTGCCTCCTTTACGCTCGACGCCGGCGGTTTCCATCATGGGAAGGACCGCAATTCGCATTTGGGACTATCACTGGCATTTCCCTTCAGTGCGACATTCCACACCACGTCCGGCTTCGAAACATTCGGCGATAACCAATTCGTGACATCGATTACGGCCTTTCCGATATTGCGCGACCAACAAAAATATCATTTCCGTTATGACCTCTCGCATGTCTCGGGCTCGCATGCGCCAAAGTTTGGGGTGAACTTCATACATGAGCCGGTGCTAAGCGGCAAGTTGTCCAATGATCCCGAAACGCTGGTGCAATTCCCGCAAGACCCCAGTTTTTACGTAGCTCATCCCGTCCAGTTCTCACAGGATCTGGTAGACAATGCGGAACAGCTAGGCTGCCCGCCGAGTCCGCCGCCAGCTTCCTTCTGCCCAAGCGGCAATTTTTCGCAAAATATACAGCGACTGGGCCTATATGCCGAGGATTCATGGCGCATTCTGCCTAAACTGACGATCAACTACGGGCTGCGCTACGACACGACCTTTGGACTTTTCCGCGCCGAAGGCGTCAACCAGGACCACAACCCCGCGTTCTTAACGTTGCGATCCTTGGGAATTCCCTTAGTGGCGGGCACTCCGCACGACTATCGGGGCGCGTTTGCGCCCCGGCTCGGTATCGCTTATGCGCCAGGGAGTTCAGGAAACACAGTCATTCGCGCCGGCATCGGCATGTACTACAACGATCTGACGCAGAACGGCTGGGTGGACGCATTTCGCTCCGTCAATGCTCCTAACACAAATGCCTTACTGCCCAGCGACCAGGGCTTCGTGATCGATCCGCATTACCACACTCCCTATGCGCTACAAACCAGTTTGGGGGTGGAACATCAGTTCGGCAACGATTGGCATATCAATGTTTTTTTTGAACACCATGGAGGTGTGCACCAATACCGTCGCTACGAGTATGCGAGCGGATTTACGCTTCCCGCGACGGCGCCCAACATATCTCTGTTCAAGACCGATAACCGGTCGAGCTACAACGGGATTTCGTTTGTAGCTCAACACCGGTTGGTAAGCAACTTTGAAGTCACTGCGCACTATACCTTCGCCCGCGCCACGACTTGGGGAGCGGGAGTAGGTGAGCTTTTTGATTATGTGAATGGCGTCACCGACGTACGCAATCCGTTCGGACCTGGAGATCACGGACCTTCGGGGGAAGACGTGCGTCACCGCTTTGTGCTTGTGGGGACGCTCGAGCTTCCCTATCAGTTCCAGGTCTCGACGCTTTCCCAGTTCGAAAGCGCGCGGCCGTTTACCATCACAACGCCGGTGGATCTAAACAACGACGGCATCACGGGCAATGACCGTGCCGTGATCAATGGCGTCCATACATCACTGGATCAATTTCGGGGCACGCCCTACATGCAGGTTGATCTGCGCGTCAGCCGCGCTTTTGATATCCGAGACCGGATCCATGTCATGCCATTCGTCGAGTTCTTCAATCTATTCAACCGTCAAAACCCCGGTAACAACTACGTGGGTGATATCTCAGCGCTCCCGGTGCCAGTTAACAGCCTGAGCAACGCCACTGCATTTTGCCTGGACACCGCTTGTACACTCACCCAGCCGATTCACCGCATTAACGACGTGCGCTTCCCGGCAGGTGCGCTAGGAGATTTCTTTGGACCGGGCACAAGCGTCGGCATTCCATTTGCCGCGCAATTAGGGATAAGGGTGACATTCTGAGCGGCTGGTAGTTCTGCGTGTTGTCCTACAGCGCGGACCTTGCAGTAAACTGAGTATACGAAGTGAGTGGCCCCGTAGCTCAGATGGATAGAGCAGCGGTTTCCTAAAGGGCTGCTTTTTTTACGCCCGGTTGCATTTCAGTTACATAGGATGCTCTTGGGATTACGCTGACGCTTCCTCGTGTCTCGCAGATTCCGTTGATTCTGCGCTGGAAAATCAGGACTGGCGAAGTTCTTGAAAGACAATCCAGGCGCAAAAAGACGAAAGGACTGAGAATCCGAAGCAATTCATGGCTAACGAAGAGCACTACGCGACATGAGAACTCTGTCCGATGATTGTGTGATTCGATGCGACCGGATAGAGCCAAAAATCTCACTTTCCGTCCACACCGAATGTGGCTTCATCCTGTGCAGGACGGTGAGCGCGCCTATAGCCCTCATGCTCCAAAGCACACCCAGCGAGGCATCGAAGTGCCGGTGCTTCTGTCCCCTTCTTGAAGCCCTAGCATCCGGCGGACGGGCTGCCTTCCGCCACGCCGAAGCACGCTCTTTGATTGTAGATGTAACTATTGTGGGCTGTTAAGAGCCTGTTGAATTTTATCCACCATTGACTGTGCTCCCCCCGCCATAGGACCCTTCGGGTCCAGCCTAAGATACTGTTGAAATTCTTTCAGAGCTGTTTGGGGATCGCGCTTCCTCAAGGCGATGTTACCCAGAATCACGTGCACCGGTGCCATGCCTGGCTGCAGAGCTGCGGCTTTCATGGCGTGCGGTTCCGCGTCCTGCCACCGCCCCATCGCCCAATAGGTTTTGGCCAGTTCATAGTGTCCCTGGGGAGATTCTCCGTCCAGTTTCAGTCCCTCGGTCAGGCTCTTCTCCGCGTCCGCGTAGTTCTTTTCGGAGTTTTGCAGGTTGCCGAGAGTGAATCGTGCTTCCGGTAGCCGCGGATCAATCTCTATGGCTTGATCCAATGCAGATTTCGCATCCGCCGGTTTGCTCTGCTGGATATACACCGTCGCCAGCAAGACGTAAGCATCGGGAAAACGAGGATAAAGCTTGATGGCTTTTTTAAGGTGGTCAACGATGCTTTGCGGGTCTTTGGCCTCTTCCCAAAGTTCGCGCGCCTTGGTGAATTCCTTCCGAGCCTTATCTGGAACTGCGGCAATCCGGGCGTTAAGGCGAGCGTTAGGCCCTTCCGGAGGTACAACAGACGGCGCATTACCCGGCTTGGGCCGCAACTCGAAGTTGAGATAGTTGCTGGAAGCAACCGTCAGATCGACTGGTTGGGACATTTCCTCATAGCCGGGCAATCGGACCCGGACCACATACACGGACGAAGGAATTCCCTGAATGCCGAATTTCCCCGAGGTATCGGTCTGCGCCTGGCCAGAGTAGCCCGAATCCGCGGACTCCACCATAACCACTACGCGTTCCAGGGCACGATGTGTCACCGCGTCACGAACAGAGCCGGTAATCGAGGTGCGAAAAGCGGGAGCGTTTTTTTGCGCCCCCACCGGAAAGCAAAACAGCCACCAGCAAATTGTTGCGACCAGAAGCAGACTAATTCGGGTGGGAGGTCTCATAGATCCTCCGATAGCAGCACTACACCATGCAGGTCAGAAATGGTTCGCTTTCCGTTTCATTAAACAACTCAATATCCAAACTAAAACGGGAGGGCACGTTCGCCCTCCCTAATCCCACAACGGAAGATTCAGAACACCCACTTCACATTGAGGCGAGCGTTAAAGGGCCGCTGGAACGCCGGCGGAACGCCGATGTTGCCGTTGCCGCGCGGATGCTTGAAGTCAAAGTTCGGCGTTCCCAGTGACGCGTCGTGAAGCTGATCGACACGAAGCTGGGTCTTCTGGTTGGCGACATTAAACAGATCAGCGCCGAAGTGCAGACTGTGCTTCTCGCTCAACTTGACCATGTATTCGGCATGAATGTCGCCTTCGCCCAGGGTTGCCGTACGGCCCAGTGCTCCCCGCCCGCCGACCGGGATTTCGCCGCCATTCTGGTAAACCGGATGTGCCCGGAGATCATTGATCGGTGTTCCGCTTTCAATGCGGACGCCCGTTCCCAAAGTCAGATTTCTCAGGAATGAACTCGAGAAAGTGTAGCTCAGGAAGCTGTTGAAGATGTGGCGCCGGTCGGTGTTAAGAAAGCCGACCGCGAACTGATTGCCCAGCAAGTTCAATGAGCCCGGCGTGAAATCGAAGAGCGAGCTGATGCTGGGGTCGCTCTGGCCGTTGTCGTTACGGAACGCACCTTCATAGTTTCCGGCAAGAGTTGACCAACGGTAATTAGTGCGCATCTGCCAGCCCTTGCTGAAGCCCTTGCTGATTTCCACTTCCACTGCCTTGTAAGTGCGAACCGGGGTGACAAAACCATCTGGTATGCCGTCCGAAGCAACGTTTCCAGCGGTGTCGGGATTCGTGATGCAAACATCAGCCAGCCCTTGAGAGGTGTTATAGGGATTGAAAACCGTTCCTGCGTAAGGTTGTCCAGTCGCGGACGAAATAGGGCAACCCGGCGGGAGCCCTCCCACAGGATAGATCTGCTCGATCGGGTTAATGAAGTGATCGAGCGAGCTCGTCGGGTTCCCGATATCGAATTGTTGAGGAACACCCAGAAGCGCCGCCTCGGGTGAGACACCGGACATGTCCTCAACAATCCTGCGCAGTCGGCGTTGTTGATACCGAATACTTGTCACGATTCCGTGACGGAATTCGTGCTGCACGCCACCAACGTACTCTTCCAGATACTGCATCTTGGTTCCTTTGTGGATGGCTTCCCCGGATTGATAGGATGTGTAAAGAAACGGCGTGAGCACGTGCTGATCATCCAGGGCGGGCGTGATCGTTCCATCCGCGTTAGTGGCTAATTGGCAAGCACCCGGAACTGTGCAAGCCTGGCCGGAAGGATCGGTAAACGGCGGCTGGAAAAACGCGAATTCAGCATCCTCTTCGTTGCTTAACGAGCGAATCGCCAAGTCCAAAGGGATGGCATAGCTAGTACGAGCGTAATTGCCGTAGATCTTGGTTTTGCGGTCACCTAGTGGATCAATGGCGAGCCCAAAGCGCGGAGACCAGTTGTCCGTGAACGTGTAGTGCACCTGGGTTTTCTGACCGGTTAACGCATTGGTATAGTTCGAACCCTGCAGCATCTGCTGCTCCCAGCGATAGCCGGCATTAACGACGATATGCCGCCCAATCGCCCAGGAATCGCCAACGTACGCAGAGTGGTACCGGCCATAGGTATTGAAGTTCGGCGTGCTGAAAAATCCGCGATTTTGCAATAGCACAACTTCGGTCAGGCCATTGCCGGGTACATTGTTGTAGACACCTACGCTCCCTGGGCTGAATCCCCAACTCGCGGCAGTATCCAGCTCAAACGTGTTTGCGTAGTCAACAAGCCCATGTGGGAGTCCTGAGGCATCGGCTAAACCGTTGGGAACGTTGAACCCACCGCCGGTTGCCTGCCGATTACCGCCGTAGTCGTTCCATTCGAAGCGATAGCCGATCCCGAATGTGTGCTGCCCCAGTTTGTTTACAACTTTCTGGGTGTCAAAGCTCAGGGCGTGATTATCACCAAACGTGTTCTCGTAATATCCGAGACCTTGACGGTTATAGATACCGGTCAACGGCGTACCCAAGGTTCCAAGATTACTGCTGCCATCGCCAGACCCAGTATTGTCGAAAACCTGGAAGACGTTCGGCGAGCTGGGCGTTTCGTTCAGGTAATTGTGCCCCCAGGAAAACGAAGCGTTAGCCAGCCAAGTCGGCGAAAGCGTGCCGTTATAGCGCAGGACCCAGTTCCGCGTTCCGTTCGACAGCTTGCTGAAGGTCGTTTTGCTGAACGTGTTCAACCAGCCGTTGGGCGAGTCGCTGGTCTCGCGGGTCGGATCGCCGAAAACTGAACTTTCAACCACATGGTTGTCGCTGAGCTTGAAAGTCAATTTAGCGGCATAGTCATAGCTGATTTGGGGGATCGTCGCGTTTCCAAGAACCGGAAATCCGCTCGCGCCGTGCAGATTCGACAACTGGTCATACAACCGGTTCCACGAGGGGTTGAAGGAACCGAAGAAGAAAAGTCGATGTTTCAGTCCGGGTACGTATCCGCCTAATTCCGCGGCAATGTCCCACTCTCCCTGATGGATAGCGGCGCCCTGCTGATTCAGTCTGCCGAAGTTGTCGGGATTTAAGTGCTCGACTTCGAATCGCTGCGGCCCAAAATAGGCACTCATTCCGCCATGGAATTGGTCGCTACCCGACTTGGTAACGATCTGCACCACGCCACCCGTGGTCTTGCCATACTGCGGTTCATAGCCCCCGGTCTTTACATCCACTTCCTTAACAAAGGAAAGATTAATTCCGGTTGCCAGCGCGCCATAGCTACGCGAGAACACGCCAATACCGCCAAAGGCGCCGTCAGTGATGTTCACACCGTCCGCAATATATTGATTTTCCAGCCCGCTGCCTCCCGCAATGGAAGGATTCGCTGCGCCGGTCCCGCCACCCTCGTTTACTCCCGCCGCGGCATAGAACAAGCCCGTAACGTTTCGGGCCACCGGCACCTGCGAGTAAAAAGTATCGTTCAAGCTGGTCTCAAGCTTGGTAGCAGCTTCGTCCACCCCAACGGCAGCGGCTGTCACTTCCACCGTTTCGTTGGAACCCCCTGGTTCCAATGTCAGGCGGATGGCTGACGCCCGGTTCGCATAAAATTCCACCTGTTTGATCTCAGTCGCCTTGAAGCCGGTCTGCTCAGCTTTCACTGAATAGAAGCCCGGCGTCAAAAGGTCGAAAACAAAGCGACCCTCGGAATCGCTCATCGTGCTCCTGTTGCCAATCGGACCGGTCAAAGTAACCTTGGCTCGCGTCACCACCGCGCCCGAACTGTCGAACACGGTTCCACGCAAATTGCCTTTGACGGTCGATTCTTGTGCCAACATCCCTAAGCTGAGAAATAGAATGGTGATCGGGACAAGGAGTCTTTTCATTGGTCCTCCTAGCGGAGATCGGGGGTCTCGTAGGGTCAAGGTGAATGCCCTGATGCTTCAGCGAAGGCAGCATTCGGACGAGATCAAATACAGAACAACAGAAGACGGGAGATGTTATTTGCATTCTGTGATCCATTGTAAGACCAGCTCTGATTGTTGACGATACAGGTACTTACGTTGAGGCAGGTTACAATCTCGCGTAGCCGTGTGATCCTAATCTATGAAATTGCATAGACCGGGGGAAGGGAAGGGACACGGTACGGGACCTAGGACTTCGGACCGATGCTCAATTTTCTTCCCTTTTGTTCGGCGGCTGCCGCTTTCTGCAGGTCTCCGGCTTTGCGGTAATAGTCGGCTAGGGTCAGGATCAAGGGTCCGCTGGAAGGTTTAACATCGGTGGCCGCTTGCATGACAGCAAGAGCAGTCTTTAGATCTCCGGTCCTTTCAAAACTGTCGGCGATCCGCAGAATTGTCTGTTCGTCGCTCACACTGCTGATTTCCTTTGGGGAGTAAAGCAATGTGACTTTGCCATACAGCTGCTGAGCGTAATAGAGCTCCACGAGCTTATTTCTGAATCGATCATCATTGGGGTTTTTCCTGTGTGCGTCTTCAACTTTCCTCAAAGCATTCGTTTTGTCCCCTAGCGTTAAATAGCAGAGAGCCCGCTGGAAGTCCTCAAATCCGTTGCGGGAGCTGTCA
This sequence comes from Acidobacteriota bacterium, assembly GCA_003225075.1. Classification (GTDB taxonomy): domain Bacteria; phylum Acidobacteriota; class Terriglobia; order Terriglobales; family Acidobacteriaceae; genus Gp1-AA124. Next base: position 22,855 of record QIAP01000018.1, read on the forward strand.
ACCAGAGTGCGGTCGTAAACGTCCCAGGCGGCGATCGGTGTGGCTGACGGATAAATGCTGAATGAAAGAAAGCCGAAAACCTTAGCCTGGCTTTCGGGATCGCGCAGCGTCATCACCAGCCGGTAATTCCCGGGCGGTAAATCGGCGGTCGCCAGGCGTTTGCCATTTATAACCGAGCCGCCTGCATCGAACTGATCCAGGGGAATTTCATCATGAATCGTTTGCGCATCGCCCGCGCCCATTCTTCCGTAAGCGTAATCCACCGCAAGCTTCTTGTCTGAATGGGCAGCCTTCACTGTGGGCAGGTCCCAAACCTGATAAAAGAAATTGAGGTTTTCACCTTGTGCCAGTTCCAGCTCCTGTCCGGCCAGAGGAGTAAACTTCACGCCCGCGCCGCTGAAAGGCAGGTCCGAGTGAGCAATCATCCGGGCCTCTGCAAAAGGCACCAGGTTCGAGACCTGCAGGTTGTCGGGCTGAACTGCTGGAACCGTGACCTCCACCTCCCGCCGAAACGCGGTACCGCGCAGCAGGTTCGTAAGCTGGAACTCAATTTTGTACTGGTTCGCGGGGAGGGGGAGCCAGCCTTCGACCCCAAATACCTTCTGCTTCATCTTCTCGAAGTCATCACTGTCCACATTATTTGCGATTTTCTTTTCGTCGCTAAAAATCAGCTTTCCATCGGGTGTGTGGACCTTTACCGCAATCAGAACCGAGTAGTAATAACCTCCTTTCGAGGCCTCCCCAACACTGAAATCCTCGGGTTTCTTCAGGCGCAATACATAGTGCAGGTTCATGTCGCCCGCCGCATCACGCAAAGGAACGGTCAGCACGTCCAGAAATTCATCACCAAGAACAATCCGGTGCGAGACGTCTTCGAGCAGATGGCGGCGGGTCTCGAGCGCGCGCAGTGAAACCGGATTGTTTGCCAAATCCTTGATCGTGGCCAGCATTACATCCGATTGTAGGCTTACCCTTCCGGTCTGCATATCCACCGGTTCATCAGGAATTAAACTTAAAGTCTCCCGGGCAACATCACGGCCGGCGCCGTCAGACAAAATCTTGAGCGCACTCATGCGAGTCGGCCCGACTTCGGCTGTAATCAATTTTTCCGGTCCGTCGCTCGAAGGACTATAGAGCCGGAATTCGTCGGTAGCTTCCCGCTGGTAGAAGATGACATAGAAGAACGGCGGCAGAGCAGGATTGGCATTGGAATAAAACCATACCTCCATGGGAGTGACCTTCTGCAGGCCGAGCAGGCGCTGGCGTTGCGCGGGCTCTCCCAAGGTGATGTAGATGTGGCCCATGTCAGTCCGCCAACCTTGAGTATGGGAAACCAGGCCGAAGTACTGATTCGCATGCTCGATGCGCCGATAATGCTCAATCTTATAGACATTATCGGGCGAACCGGGCGTGGGATTGCGAACCTCCCAGAAACGCTGAATGAACAGGTCCCGCGCGTCATCGCTGGCAAGCTGCAGGAAAGCTTCCTTTTCCTGCTTGGTGACGATGTAAGCGACGTCTTTCGTCAGCCAATCACGAAAACGCGGCGGCAGCGATTTGATGGTTTCGCTCGCCGAATTCAGAGCGCTGCTTACGACGATGGCCAAGCAGCAAATTACTCGATAACATCTTTGGCGCATTGCTGGGAATTCTCGCGGGACGCAGACAATCTTAGAAAAATTGCATCGTGCTTGCAAGGCGTTGTCATCGACTGGGCCGCTAGATATCACGCTGTTTTCGCAAACGCGGCGTCTTCGGCTGCATAGTCGAATTGCTCCTTGTGAATACTGCTTGGCGGGTTCTGCTGCTCCCAGGCTATCGTTCGTCGTATTGCTTCATCACTTTCGACCGGCTCGCGATAACCCAGTTCCGACCGAATCCTCTCCGAGCTAGCGACTACGTGCTGCGCCGCGTTGCCGGGTAGCAACAGGTGCTTTGGCACCCGCTCCCGTGCTAGCACGACGAACCTTCCTGCCCACTTCATTTGCCCTGCTATTTTCCTTTGCCATTCAAGCTCTGGCAGAGTTGGCTCCTCACAAATGTTATAAACGCTCCCAGCGGCACGATCTGATGTCGCAGCAATCGCGATCGCGTGCGCCACGTTCTCTACATACCCTCGTGGACCGCGCCACGCGGCGAAATCATCGGACAGCAATATGGAAGATCTGCCATCAGCAATGCGTTTCAGTAGCGGGAAAAATCTATGGAGAGGATCTTTGGGTCCGTACACCATGGGCAGCCGTAGAACAGTCCACTGTACCTGAGGATCGCCTCTGATGGTTTCCTCCGCTGCGATCTTATCGTAGCGGTCGTCTAGCCACGAAAATACCCTTTGCATCATCTGTACGGTTTCAGCCGGATAGAGCTGGCGCGTCGTGCGGAGCGGAGAATCCTCCCTCAGGGGCAACGGCTCCAAGGGTCCGGGCTCGACGCCGTGGAGCACGCCCCATGCGCGATAAACGTCCATACTACTAATTGCCACTAAACGCGCCGCAACATCGCGCACAGTGCGCATCAACTCCCGCGCCTGATCGCCTGAGCTCAGGATCAAGTCCACGATGACCTCTGGCGCAAATCGGCTGAGCTCGTTTCGGTACTCCACAAACCGATTGCGGTCCCCCTGGATCTGCTCCACATCGCCAAGACCAGCATCATGACGGCGATGAAACACGGCGACTTGATGGCCAGAATCGCGCAGCTCCCGCACAAGCGGTGAGCCGATGAATCCGTTTCCGCCAATCACCAAGATTCGCATAGCACTCTGGGTGAGCACTGACCCGTTGCTGAGCACTCAGTGTATCCGGGAGCATAGGTCGTAGAGTAAGTTGGTGTAATCGCGCCAACGACTTCACTGAATCATCTCATGTCAAGTGCGTACGGCTTACTTGGCGCTGTTTTCCGTAGAAGTGGCCCCGCTCGGCATTTCGGTTCGAATAAGGGCTCGAGAACTTTCACGGTGTCCGATCCCACCAGTCTTACCGCAATGTAATGCAGAACCGCCACCTTTCACGGTACTTCAAGATGATCCTTTATCTATTATCTATGTGATCAGCTACTCACGAGCGTGGGTGGATCAAGCTCACAATTTCGACCCTGCGAGCAATTGCGACGATTGGACCGATATCACGCTTCTTCGGTATGCGGGTGATGGCGATATCATCCTGACCGCGGACAAGAAGCTTCAAACTGCGATTGGGATGGTCGAGCCCTCCGGTACGGTTCAAGTAAAAACCACCGAGGAACTCTATCATCGCGGTTTTATATTTGTGCCGAAAACCCCTCGAAATAAGCGTTTCTAAGTCGCTGACTCCAACAGAGGAACATGGTGCGATGCGGGCGGGTCGAAACCAGATGGTTTTCAAACGCGAGGCTCAGTTTCCGGATGCGTCGTCAGAACTAAGCCGCTGGTGCGGCGGATTGAGAGTAGTGGTGTAGCGAGAGGAGTCGACTGGCGCTAGCTTGGGTGGTCATAGGAGGGGTTCCTATGACCCGACTGCGTCAACGCATGCTGGACGATCTCCGGCGGCGCAACTATTCTCCCGACACGATCCGCGGCTATATCCGAGCCGTACAGCAGTTTGCCGAGTACTTTGGGCGCTCTCCAGAACAACTGGGGGGCCGCAGAGTTACGGCGCTATCAGCTTCACCTGCTTCACGAGAGGAAGCTCGCTCTCGGCACGGTGGAGAACAACATCTCGGCCCTGCGCTTTCTCTACAAGAAAACGCTAAAGCGGCGCGATCTGGCCTTCGACGATCTGCCCTTTCCCAAGCAGCCGCGCACGTTGCCCACTGTTCTCAGTCAGGATGAGGTGACGCGACTGATCGAGGCAGCACCGAACCGCATGCATCGCATGCTGCTGATGGTGCTCTACGCCACCGGCATGCGCCGCACCGAGGCATCTTTGCTGAAGGTGAGCGATCTCGACCGCCAACGCATGGTCATTCATATCCGTCGTGGTAAGGGCCAGCGCGATCGCGACGTGCCGCTGACCCCCAAGTTGCTCGAAGCCCTGCGCGAGTACTGGCGTTGGAAGAAGCCCCGCGTCTATCTGTTCCCCAGCAAGATGAGCGATCCCGGCGTCGAACAACCCATCTCCGACAAAACGGTGTGGAACGTCTGCCGTGCGGCCGCCACTCGCGCCGGCATTCAGAAGAAGCTCGGCGCGCATACGCTCCGGCATTGCTTCGCCGCGCATTTGCTGGAGGCAGGGACCGATCTATCAGCGAGGATGAGTCGGCCACCCTTTGAGGTGGCCAATGTAATCCGCAAAGCAGGTGACAGTTTCCGCCAACGCACGTCGTTGACCTGGCCGCAGCGCAAGGTGCTCGTTGCCATTGCGCGTTGCCGTACCGCCGCGCTCGGCGGACATCGCGATCAGTGCATGCGCTGCGGTCATCAAGCCATCTCTTATAACTCGTGCCGCAACCGGCACTGCCCCAAGTGCCAGACCAACGCTCGCGAGAAGTGGCTCGCGAAGCGCCAGCAGGAACTCCTGCCGGCGAGCTACTTCCATTTGGTCTTCAGCGTGCCGCACGCGCTCGTGCCGCTGATGTGGCAGAATCAGCGGCGGCTGTTCTCGCTGTTGTTCGAGAGCAGCGCCGCCACGCTGCTCGAAGTGGCTGCCGACCCCAAGCATCTCGGCGTCGAGATTGGGTTCCTCGCCATCCTGCACACCTGGGGACAAACCCTCCAGTCGCATCCTCATATCCACTGCGTTGTGCCCGGCGGTGGTCTGTCCTTCGATCACCGCCGCTGGCTCTCCTCGCGCTCCAGCTTCTTCCTCCCCGTCACAGTCCTCAGCCGCGTTTTCCGGGGCAAGTTCGGGGCGGGACGGGATTGCGGCGTGCTTTTCGCAACCACCAACTCGTATTCTACGGTGAGTGCCGGGCACTCGCAGTCGAGAAGAACTTCGTCGCCTTTCTGCGCACTCTGTTTCAACAGGACTGGATCGTCTATGCCAAGCCCCCCTTCGGCGGACCAGAACACGTCCTTCACTATCTGGCCCGCTACACTCACCGCGTCGCCATCTCCCACCACCGGTTGCTCTCGGTCTCCGACTCCGCGGTGAGTTTTCGCTGGAAGGATTACGCCCATGGCAGCAAGCCCCGCACCATGACGCTTTCTCCGCAGGAGTTTCTGCGGCGCTTCCGGCAGCATGTATTACCCAGAAGCTTCCCCCGCATCCGCTACTTCGGCTGGTTGGCCAACCGCAGCCGAAAAAACCTGCTGCCACTCTGCCGTCTTCTGCTCCACCAGCCGCCGCCAGCAACCCAAGGCTTCGTCCTTGAACCAGCCTACTACCTGGCCGTGCCCTCTCTGCCAAGGCCCCATGTACGTCATCCAACGACTCACCGCTGCCCAGATCCTTTTCGCCGAAACCACACTCGCATGTGCTTATGACTCGTCCTGATCGCTCGCTGAACCCGGCCACTCTCGCAGGCATCTCGCCATGCTCCCTGAACCTGCGCCCCGCGCTTCAGAACAAACCTTCTTGCGCTGCAATCGGCCTGCCCTCCCTGGTTTGGGTGCCGGCCCGATGTGCACTCTCCATGTCTTCGCACCTCTATCTGTGGCGCTACTCACCACCATTTACCGATGATCGACGCGGTTGAAAACCCATAGCCCCAAACCTCCTGCTCCGACCGCACCACCGGCTTCCTTCTTACGGCTCTATCCGAACCGCTCCCCGAAACCGATGTGCCTCGTTGGGGATCTTCCGGTGGAGCGGTTCCGATAGAGTCCTAACGTCATCCGCCTGCAATCGGCCGCAATTCTGCGTGCAGTCGATTGACACTTTTCAACGGCGCAACAGATTGGGCATGCCGCACTTGTCGGCGATCTTGCGGAGGATCTTCACCCCCGCGGCCTTGGCCGTACCCACCGATCGTTCCGCTTGTTCTTCGGCGAGTTGAGATTCGGATACGGCAGTTATGGCAATAATTTGCCGGGCGTGATCTAACTTCACGTCCACGGCTAGTCCCGGCGTGGGAGGCATTTGAGACTTCCAGACGCCTTCGAGGCAAAACCAGTATTGCCGACCCTCGATCATGAGCAAGCCAGGGCCGGTGCGGGGATCACGCAAGACTTTGCCTCGCTTTATCATGTCTGTTTCCGGCAAATCAGGAAAAACGAAAACAGTTGTAGGAGTGCGCTTCAAGTGCTAGGCTCTTCCGCATTGGAAGCCATGCTTTCGCCCTGCCCTCCTCATTTGGCTTCCCGTGCTCTTATTTCGCATTGCGCAAAGAGTGAGGAAAAACCGTCGTGCCGCTTCGAAATTCTCTGCACGCGCCTGCGTTCGGGCAGAGCGCAATGGGTCAGACAGTCAAGGAGCGACAAGCTCTCGACCAACTATTCAGCCTGGCCTACGAGGAGTTGCGCCGGCTGGCTTGGAGCGTCAAGCGCGGCGATCCGAGCAACACGCTTAGTGCCACAGCTTTGATCAATGAGGCATGGCTAAAACTGGCAAAGTCGCCCCGTCTTGCGGCCACCTCTCGTCTACACTTCAAGCGCATCGCGGCCCGTGCTATGCGCCAATTGCTGATCGAGGCAGCGCGCCGGCGCAAAGCCCATAAACGGGGCGGGGACGGGGACGCAATCTTCGTTTCTTTCGACGATTCTTTCGACCGCGCAGCGACACCCAAGGAAAGCCTGATAGCGCTGGACACGGCCTTAACCGAACTTGCTCGCTTAGAACCGCGCCAGGCTCTAATCGTCGAGAGCCGGTTTTTCGGAGGCCTCGAAATCAGCGAAATTTCAACCCTGATTGGCGTGTCGGAAGCCACGATCTTGCGCGACTGGCGAGCGGCCAAGGCATGGCTGGGGCAAGCGATTCGCCGGGCCGAGTGACTTTGCATTCCGCAACGTGGGTACGAACTGAATTATGGACAGTGCGCGCTGGCAGCGAATACAGAGTTTATTTCATGACTCGGCAGACATGCCCCAGGCCGAACAGAGAGCGTGCTTAGAGGCGGCATGCGGCGGCGACGAGGAACTCATCGTCGAGGTGCTGGCCATGCTGGATCAGGACGTACGCGGCCACTCGCTGCTCGATCGCAATATAGCCGACGTTGCGCAGGAGACGCTTGAAAAACCCGTTTCCGCTTCCCTGATTCTCAAAGAGGTCGGTCCCTACCGAATCCTAAAGTTGCTCGGTGAAGGCGGAATGGGAGTCGTTTATCTTGCTGAACGTAGTGACCTTGGCACTAAAGTCGCGGTCAAGATCCTCCGCGACGCGTGGCTTTCGCCGGCACGCCGCGAACGCTTTGCCAGCGAACAACGAACGCTGGCGCAACTGAATCATCCATCGATCGCCCGGCTCTACGACGCAGACACACTAGATGACGGAACTCCGTGGTTCGTGATGGAGTACGTTGACGGCATTCCGCTTACTCACTATTGCCTAAAGCATGAGTGCTCGGTTGAGCAGCGTCTTCACCTGTTTCGGTCAGTGTGTGAGGCAGTGCAGCACGCGCACAGTCACGCAGTCATTCACCGTGACCTTAAGCCCTCCAACATCCTTGTCAAGAACGATGGCTCGGTCCGGCTGCTCGATTTCGGTATTGCCAAACAACTGGAGAGCCTGGACCTGCAAGTGGACCAGACCATGACTGGGCTGAGAATGATGACGCCGGCATATGCGTCGCCGGAACAGGTTCGCGGCGATCGTGTCGGAATCAGTACTGACGTTTACTCCCTCGGAGTCATTCTTTACGAGCTGTTGACCGGTCAGCATCCCTTCGACTTGTCCGGCCTGACGCCCGCAGAAGCCGCCACCATCATTGCGGAGCATGATCCGGGCAAGCCATCTGCAGCAGTTAAGCGGACCGACTCTGAGCCCGACTCCCACGTCCTATCGTTGAGCAAGATCGCCTGGGCTGATCTCGACGTGCTATGTCTCAGCGCCATGCGTAAGGATCCTTTGCGTCGCTACCGGTCGGTGGAAGCTTTCATCCGCGACGTTGACCATTACCTGAATAATGAGCCTTTGGAGGCACGGCCCGACGCGTTGCAGTACCGGATCGGCAAGTTTGTCCGGCGGAATCGACGCGCGGTTGCAGCAACCGCCCTGATCTTCGCCGTGATCGTTGGATTAGTCACCTTCTTCACTGTGCGGCTGGCTAAGTCACGCGATATTGCGCTCGCTGAAGCGGCACGCACACAGCGCATTCAGCAATTCATGACCAACCTCTTCGAAGGCGGAGACGCGGCGGCCGGCCCCTCCGACTCGTTGCGTGTGATTACCATCGTTGACCGAGGCGTACAGGAAGCAAAGAACCTCAACAATGATCCCAAAGTGCAAGCTGAGCTCTACCAGAACCTCGGGAGTATCTACCAGAAACTCGGCAAGTTCGAACAAGCAGATTCGTTACTGCGTTCGGCCCTTGATCAACGCAAGTCATTGTTCGGAGCGGATAGCCCGGAAGTAGCTGAGAGCCTTACTGCACTAGGTTTGCTGCGATCCGACCAGGCGCATTTAGAGGAGGCCGAGCAACTGGTTCGGCAGGGCCTGGCGATGACCAGGCGGCGCTTACCGCCGAAGCATCCCGCGCTTGCGAAAGCCACTCTTGCCTTCGGAAAAGTGCTGGCGGAGCGCGGCTCCTACGATCAAGCCGTCGCTGCGCTGGACAAGGCGGTGCGACTGCAGTCGGCGCCAGGCGTGGCGCCCGCCGACTTGGCCAACAGTCTCTCCGCGTTGGCGGACGCGCACTACCGCGCTGGCCACTACGATATTTGCAAGTCCTTGTACACTCGCGTCCTTGAAATGCACCGTCAAGTCTATGGTGCAGGCCACCCGCTGATCGCCGATGATCTCGGGAGTCTCGCCGCGGTCCAGCGCGATTTGGGTTATTACAGTGAAGCTGAACGGTTGGACCGGCAAGCGCTCGATATGGTTCAGTCCTACTACGGCAATAACCACCCCAAGACGGCCGGCCACTTGACCGCCCTGGCGGAGTCTCTCACGTATCAGAAAAAGTATGACGAAGCCGTCTCCGCTCTGGAGCAGGCTCTTGCCATTCAGGAACGAGTTTATGGTCCGGCGCATCCCTCCGTGGCTGAAACCCTTAACGAGTTGGGAAACGTGGCTTCAATGCGCGATAAGCTTGATGAAGCGGAGACGCGATTCCGCCGTGCGGTTGACATCTATCGTGCCGTCTATGGCGACCACCACTATCTGGTCGCAATAGCCTTGTCTAACGTGGCGGGAATCTATATGGACAAGAAAGACTACCCCCGGGCCGAGCAACTTTTTCGCGACGTGGTCCGCCGCTATGCGGAAACGCTCCCCGCCGACAATGTCAATACCGCCATCGCGCATATTAAGCTAGGTCGCACTCTGCTCCGCCAGAATCGTTATAAGGATGCAGAACCCGAGACCCTGGCCGGCTATGAAGTCCTGACCAGGCGAAGCAGCCCCTCGACGAGTTTCATTCGCGCCGCGCGAAAAGACCTCGCGGCCGAATATGAAGGTTTGAATCAACCGCAGCAGGCCGCGCGATTTCGCGCTGAGCTGGCGGATGCAACAGCAAATCCCTCCAACGCCACACCTAAGCATCCCTGAGCAAATTGTCTGGCTTGTGTGCCCGGCACGGCCTGACGGTCAGCTCCCAACCGCACTCTCTTTAGCTATTAAAAAATCGCATGACGGTTCTTGATAGCGGTTTGCGCAATGCGAAAGTGAGTACAAACAGGCGGAGCAGCGGCATAAACAGGCTGGCTCCCCTCCGCGCTGCTTCGCAACGCAAATCGCAAAAAAATGGAGCATTACGATGAGTAATCGTGCCTCGAAATCTGATCAGCTGCATGTCTTCTTCGCCACTATCACTTTGGCTTTGATCGTCGGACTGCCGAGCCCGCTCCATGCTCAGACATTCCAAAAAGTACCCGCTCTGGCCTTTACCAAGGCGTTTGCCGGCGCCGAGCCTCTGCGCCAGGTTCTCACGATCGCGTATACCAACAACTCGACGGTTCGCTTCGGCGCGACCGCATCGACGACTAGTGGAGGCAGCTGGCTGTCGGTTTCTCCCAGTGGCAACGGCTGCTGCTTCACGCCACTGGCCATTTCGGCCATCGTGACTGCCGGTAACCTGGCGGCCGGTAACTATCAAGGACAAATCGTAATCACCAACTTCTCCAATGGCAGCATCAAACTGACGATTCCGGTGACGCTCACGGTAGCGGCGTCGGGCGCGACGTTCTTCGACGATCTTCCGGGAAAGCTGAGTTTCTCCTTTAAGACCAGCGGCACCCCAATCTCGCAGTCGATTCAGATCCGAAAACATGGGTCCGGAACCTTGAACTGGAGCGCGACGGCCAGTACTGCGGTTGGTGGCAGCTGGTTGACCGCCTCTGCTTCGAGCGGGACAGCGCCATCAACCATCACCATCGGCGTTAATAAAGCTGCCCTGCCTGGAGGAGGCGCGTCCCCTGGCACCTTCATAGGCCAATTGCGATTCCAGACGTCAGGTGACAGCATGACCATTCCGGTGGCGGTTACCGTCGGCCCCGCCGTGTTTACCCAGATCAACCCGCTCAATTTCACCATGCCGTTCGGGGGAGCCAATTCTCTGGCTCAGGTAATCAACATCGCCACGAACAACAACTCCGCCATCCGCTACGGTGCCTCTGTAGCGACCGCGAAGGGTGGCAACTGGTTATCCATTTCCCCCGGTGGGAATGGCTGCTGCTTTGCGCCACTGGCGCATAGCGTCAGCGTAAACGCGAGTTCGCTTCCAGCGGGCGCCTACACGGGAGAGATCATCATCACCGAATTTGCCAACCCCGGCAGGGCGAT
>QIAP01000121.1 GCA_003225075.1 Acidobacteriota bacterium
GCTCGCTTTGTGTGCCGAAATACCGCACGATTAGATCGCCGGCCGTGCTGCCCGGCTCCATAGGGGTGGAGCACGGGGACTGCCTCGTATGCCTTCCGGCCGCTTTTTGCCCCCGCGACACCCTTTTGCCCAAGTTTCCAAGTCTTGGACTGCAACTCCGCGATGTCTCGCTCCAGACAGTCGTTGGCTGGAAGCCGGAGTCGCGGACTTCACGCTTAAGTTGATTTGGGCGCCGGAGCAGCCTACCATATGCCCCGCAAGAAAGCTGCCTCGCTATGCAACCTTCCGTCAAATCAAAGGGCCCCGCTGACGCCTTCGGCAGGCCTTTTCTCAACCTGCGGATTTCGGTCACAGACCGTTGCAACCTCCGCTGTCGCTATTGCATGCCTGAGGAAGAGTACGGCTGGCTACCGCGCGAAGAATTGCTGAGCTTCGAAGAGATCAGCGAGCTGGCCGGCATCTTCACCGAAGTCGGCATCGAGAAGGTGCGCTTGACCGGCGGTGAGCCGCTTCTGCGCAAAGACCTTCCCGTGCTGGTTCGGATGCTGGCGCAGAACCCGCGAATCAGGGACCTAGCTTTGACCACCAACGGCGTCTTGCTGGCCGGGCAAGCGCAGGCGCTCTGGGACGCCGGCCTGCACCGCCTGACGGTCAGCCTGGATACGCTCCGCCCGGACCGCTTCCTTGTGTTAACTCGAAGGGACGCCCACGCGCCGGTGCTCCGCGGGATCGAGGCCGCCCGTCAGGCAGGCTTCCGGGCGCTGAAGATAGACGCCGTCGTGGTGCGCGGCGCCAACGAAGATGAACTCGCTGACCTGATCGAGTTCGGAAAGCGGGCCGGTGCCGAAGTGCGCTTCATCGAATACATGGATGTTGGTGGGGCGACGCAGTGGTCCAGGAGCAAGGTGGTTTCGCGGGCGGAGATGCTGGACGCGCTGAGCCGGCGCTACGGCCGGATCGAGCCGGTGGTGGAGGATTGTTCCGCACCCGCGGAGCGGTTCCTCTTGGCGGACGGGACCGTCTTCGGCATCATCGCCTCCACAACCACACCGTTCTGCCGCCGCTGCGACCGGAGTCGCCTGACCGCAGACGGGATCTGGTACCTGTGCCTTTATGCTCAGAAAGGAACGGATCTGAGGAAATCTCTCCGCAGCGGCGCCACCCGGGACGAGATCAAGTCCCTCATCGTGAGCCAGTGGACGAAGCGAACCGATCGCGGCGCAGAAGAACGCAAGGATCTGCCGTCGCGAGGGGTGTTGGTCGGAATCCAACAGCTCCGGCAGGACCCCCACTTGGAAATGCACACGCGGGGAGGTTAGGCGCGACCCTGCTGCGCGCAACGGCCCACCGTAGCCCTTCTGCCCGTGTTTTAGCGGCAGCCCAATCTGCTGGGCATAGAGCATTCTTTAGAAATCTGTGTAACCGCCGTGAACGACCTGTGTCAAATAACACCGACCCGAAACGCGAGCACGATTATGAAATTGTTCTCAAGCCGCCCGAAGTGGCCTCCTTTTCACCCGAGAATAAACACACTCGTAGATGGCGCATGGCTCTGGGAAAAAGGTCTGTGTCCTGAAAGGGCAAAAGATTTCAGGACGGCAAAGGCATGAAGGCTGAGCGGCAAGTATAGGCATGGGACGACCGCATTTCAATCCGGGTACATAACCGGCCGCATCCTGATACTATGGGGACAATTTTCCACCTGGAAGGAGTACACATTGGGCTGTAACACACCTCAAATGCCGCCTGAACCGGAGAGACCAGGGCAGCGCAAGGTCTTCTGCGTGAAGTTCCAGAGGGAAATGCCGGGACTGGACGAGCCGCCGTTCGACACGGAACTGGGCCGGCGGATTTATGAAAACGTCTCTGAGGAAGCCTGGAAGATGTGGGGCGAGCATGGCAAGATGATCTTGAACGAATACCGGCTGAATCCCGCCAACCGGCAGGACCAGGAGATCCTGGTCAAGCACCTGGAAGATTTCTTCTTCGGCGAGGGCGCCGCGCTCCCACCGGGATACGTCCCCCCGCGCAGCAAGGACTAATTTCAGGTTTCTATGCCCGATCTGAAGGTGCTGCTGATCTCGACTTACGAACTGGGCCGGCAACCGTTTGGGCTGGCCTCGCCCGCGGCGTGGCTACGCGCTGACGGCTTCTATACCACTTCGCTGGACCTCTCGCGACGGTCGCTGGACGAAGAGGCGGTACGCACCGCCAGCCTGATCGCCTTTTATCTGCCCATGCACACCGCCACGCGGATCGCAGTGCGCGCGCTGGAGAGGGTCCGGAAACTCAACCCCTCCGCCCACCTGTGCGGATTTGGACTGTACGCCCCGGTCAATGCCGGCCTGCTGCGTCGTTTGGGCGTCGGCACGATCCTGGGGGGAGAGTTTGAGCAGGGGCTGTTGAGCCTGGTCCGCCGCCTGGAGGCCGGCGCGCCCGGTCCTGGGCTGCCGCAGGTTGAGCCTGAGATCTCGCTCGCTCGTCAGAATTTCCTGGTGCCCTATCGCGACGACCTGCCGCCGCTGGAAAAGTACGCACATCTCACCCTGCCCGACGACAGCACCCGCGTAGTGGGCTACACCGAGGCCAGCCGGGGCTGCAAGCACCTGTGCCGTCACTGTCCCATCGTGCCGGTGTACAACGGCACGTTTCGCATCGTCCAGCGCGAGGTGGTGCGGGAAGATATCCGCCGCCAGGTCGCGGCTGGCGCGCAACACATCACCTTCGGCGATCCCGACTTCTTCAACGGGGTCGGTCACTCGATGCAGATCGTGGAAGCGCTCCACCGCGAGCATCCCGGCCTCTCTTACGACGTGACCATTAAGGTGGAGCACCTGCTGAAGCACGCCGGGCGCCTCCCGGCGCTGCGTGAGACGGGATGCGCGTTCGTGACCACGGCGGTGGAGTCGGTGGATGACCAGGTGCTGCGCATCCTAGACAAGGGCCACACGCGCGCCGACTTTATCCGTCTCGCCGGGCTGATGCGCGGGCTCGGACTTTTCCTAGTGCCCACCTTCGTGCCTTTCACGCCCTGGACTACGCTGGAGGGCTACGAAGACCTGCTGGCCACCCTGATACGGCTGGGGCTGATGGAACACGTCCCGCCGGTGCAGCTCACCATCCGCCTGCTGATTCCCGCCGGGTCGCGCCTGCTGGAAGTTCTGCCACTGCACAACGCCGCGATCGGTCCCTTCCAGCAGGAGGCGCTGCGCTATCCGTGGGCAAACTCGGACCGCAGGGTTGACCGGCTCCAGTGCGACCTTGAAGCCGTGGTGCAGCGCGAGGCCAAGGCCGGCGCGTCGCGCACCGTGATCTTCGGGGAAGCCTGGAAACTGCTGCAGCGCGCCATGAACGAAGACGGGGACGAAGCGCCGGCGCCCCTTCCGCTCGTCCCACCCGGACCGTTGCGGGCCACCATCCCCTACCTGACCGAACCTTGGTACTGTTGATCCGAACCCACCAGCGGGCAGTTGGCCTGCTTCTAGTCCCCCGGGAGAACACCGGATGGCCAGGACCAGGAGATCATCGTGCAGCAGATGGAGCAGTTCTTCTTTGGTGAGGGCGCAGCGCTTCCGCCCAACTTCGTACCCCAAAAGAGCAAGAGTTAACCTAAGCTCGGCCAGGTACATGATCAGGGGATAAAGTCCCTAGTTCCTCAGGATCAATGCAGGGCTAAAGCCCTGTTCCGCCCACAAAAATGAGGTCTCCGTTACGCCCTACACCACTGGAAGGCTGGACGAGATTACGAAGCGCAGCTTGCGGTGAGCTTCCCGGAGAGCACTGTCGACGTATTGCGGCGAGTCGTCACGCGCGAATATAAACCCCAGATAACTTGATCCTTCCGGCAGTGGCACCAGTTTCTGCCGCAGCTTGGCGGTGATCTCGATTGCTTCGATTCCCGGCACCTGCGCGGCTTGCTCCAACTGCTCAACTCCTTTGTAGATCCCTTCCTGCGGGATGGGAATCATCATTACGCCGGAGCTGGCCTCCTCGCGTCCTAAGTGCGTGACCGGCTCATCGAGCGCGTGCCGAATAATCAATTCCTCCAGCGAGATTCCGTTCCCGAAGCGCAGACTTCGCGCACAGAGCCCACCTATCGGACGCGCCGCGATCTCCAGGATCCAGTTGCACTTGCCTTTCACCCGCAACTCGGCGTGGAGCGGGCCATGAAACAGGCCGAGCGCGTCGACCGCCCGTTGCAGCGTCCGAGCGACTTCGGCCTGTATGGAAGGTTCCAGTCGCGACGGAGTGACGTAGATTGTCTCTTCGAAAAATGGCCCGACCAGCGGGTCCGGCTTATCGAAAATCGCCAGCACTTTCAACTTGCCTCGGTCGGCCAGGCCTTCGACCGCGATCTCCAGCCCGTCGATGTAGTTCTCCACTTGAATGAACTCGCTCGTCTCCTCACGCAAAACACCGACCTCCGGGCTGCGCAAAAGCTTCTGAATACGTTCGAACGCCTGCACAAATTCCTCGGGGGTATCGGCGCGAATCACACCACGGCTGCCGGAGAGCGCCAGTGGTTTGAGCACGCAGGGAAAGGTGATTTCCCCAGAGGCAACAACCGGGCGCGGGTTCGAGTGCAAGGGAAATCTCTTGAAGGCCGGAACACTCAGCCCGGCATCCCGCAACCGCTCGCGCGAGCGGTATTTATCGCGGCAGATGTCGGTCGCTTCGGGAGGATGTCCCCGCAAGCCGAGTTTATGGCAGGCGCGAGCGCCGGTTGACGTGGGCCGATCGCCGATGGAGACGATCGCGTCAAGAGGATGGGACGCGGCGAAATCGCAGATCCTCTGCGCCGAGGCTTCGGGATCTTCAAAGCGCAGGGGAAGAGCGCCATCCTGCCATGGGTCATCGAGCACGTGGCAGCGGTCCGTTCCGAAGGTGATGGACAGGCCCAACTTCTGTGCGGCCTCGATAAAGGCGCACGTCTGGTAACCCGTGGTCGTGCACAACACGAGGAGTCTTTTTTGTTGGGAGGCGCCGATCATGGCTGGGCCCGATCGCTGCAATCACTTTAGCAGCCGGGCCCAACCACTCGCCAGATGCACATAGCAATGCGTCTCAGCCCAGCACGCCCACCGTGGCGCGAGCAGCCTGTATGCCTAGCGCGGTCGTGAGTTCACGGCTGACGCGCTCGGTCGCTCGGAGCCCGGTCGAGTACTCGGAGGTCCCTCCTCCGGAATACGAGTCTCCGAAGAAGAACCAACCCAAAGGTCGCCACCGCCCAGCATGCTCCGAGTTGTTCTGACGGTTGTGCTGGGAGGCCCACCCAAGTAATCGATAAGCTGACGCATGCAAGCGGTAGTTCCTCATCGAAGCAGGGAAGGTGTGCCTTCTAGAATCGACTCCCCTTCTATGAACGCCATGATCCATCGACAGCAGTATGCGCAAGAGGAGCATTCGATTGGAAAAAACCCAGGGTTTGACCTCTAACGTGTCAAGCTAGCGTTCAATCACCTACAACCCTTTGGTTCTGTTGCTTTTCCGTTTTCAGAAACCCGAAAAACAGCCCTAAAACAGCCTAATTTTGTTGACGAGTTGTTGACGAGTTTTCGTGATCGACGATGAACTGCGTGCGCTACAACCCAGTGGAAGCGTGTGGATGGCCCCGACAAGGGGTGGTCAGAAATCCCGCGGCCTCGTCCTTGGCTCGGCAATTCGTCGGCCCGACATTGCAACCGGTTTCGGCCCCGTTGACTGTCGTTGCCGAACGCGCCTAACATTCCCGCCTAGGTCGAAGTGAGCATTATGATCGGCCAGGTCATCTCGCACTATCGCATCCTTTCCGAGCTGGGCAAGGGCGGTATGGGCGTGGTGTACGAAGCCGAAGACTTTCGGCTGGATCGCGGTGTTGCCCTAAAGTTCCTTCCCGAAGAGCTGGCCGGTGATCCAGCGGCCTTGGAGCGCTTCCGCCGTGAAGCCAAATCCGCCAGCGCTCTCAATCATCCGAACATCTGCACAATATATGAAATCGATCAGGACAAGGGACGGCATTTCATTGCCTTCGAGCTGCTGCAGGGGCAGCCCCTCGATCGTCATCTGGCTTACCGTCCCCTCGCGCTCGATTCTCTGTTGGAGTTCGCTATCCAGATTGCAGACGCACTTGATGTCGCCCACCACCAGGGAATAGTGCATCGTGACATCAAGCCGTCCAACATCTTTGTCACCTCACGTAGTCAAGTCAAGGTGCTCGATTTCGGCTGGCGTTGTGCGCAAACCGGCCGGTGTCGGCGCCACGACCATGACCCTGGAGTTTCATTTAACCAGCCCCGGGACCGCGATGGGCACCATTTCCTACATGTCGCCTGAGCAGGCTCGCGGCAAGGAGCTTGACGGGCGCAGCGACCTGTTCAGCTTCGGTGCCGTGCTTTATCAGATGGCTACGGGGAGAATGGCTTTCGAGGGAGAAACCT
>QIAP01000255.1 GCA_003225075.1 Acidobacteriota bacterium
TTGATTAGGGCAGCCAATTGCCCAAGGGTGGGTGCCTCAATAAGCGCGGAGAGAGTCAGCCTCGTCCCGAACGCTTGCTCTACCTGCTGCGTGAGCCGGGCCGCCAGCAGAGAATGGCCTCCCAAGTCCCAGAAGTTATCTTCAGGCGCGGTCGACTCGATGCCCAATACAGACTGCCAAATCCTTGTGAGTTCATTTGCGATAGGATCAGTTGACCCAACTGTCTCGTGACTCGAAAGCTGCGGAAGCTCGCGATTCTCGAGCGTACGCCGGTCTACTTTGCCGTTCGGAGTCAACGGCAGCGCGTCCACCGCCACGAAGGATGATGGCACCATGTACTCTGGCAGCCGTTCCTTAAGGAAGCTGCGCCATTGCTTGATGGCCGATACCGCTGCCCTTTCAGAAACAACATAGGCTGTCAGACGCTTATCGCCGAAAGTTTCGGATCTCGCTACCACAACGGCCTCGCGAATATCTGGGTGAGACCTAAGCGCAGCTTCGATTTCGCCCAACTCAACCCGGTATCCGCGAATCTTTACTTGGAAGTCGCGGCGGCCCAAAAACTCGATTTCACCACTGGCCAGATAACGGGCAAGATCGCCCGTCCTATAGAGACGCGCACCTTCACGGTTGCTAAACGGATCAGGTATGAATCTTGCGGTAGTCATTTCGGGCCGGTTCAAGTATCCTCGTGCTACGCCGAGACCTCCGATGTACAGCTCTCCCGCGATTCCAACCGGAATGGGATTAAGGTGTTGGTCCAGCACGTAAACCTGCGTATTCGCAATGGGCCGGCCAATCGGCAACGAGGAGGGAGCGTCGCGCGGGTCCGATATGGCCGGCTCCCAGGCTGTCGCGATTACGCTTGCTTCCGTCGGACCATAAGTATTGATCCAGCGCACTTTTCCCGCGCTGGCTTGCAGCCACGAAGCGAACGCTGTAGCTGAGGCCTTTTCCCCGCCAACGATGACAGTCCGGAGAGCCGGCGGTAACGGCGCTTTCGATTCCGCGAGCTCGTGGACCAGTTCGTGCCAATACGCCGTGGGCAAATCCAGTACGGTGATCTTTTGCTTCTCAATCCAGTGCAGAAATCCGGAAGCCGCCAGTGGCATCTCTTCGCTTCTGAAAACCAGCGTCGCCCCAGCCATCCAAGTGGGAAATATCTCTTCCACCGAAATATCGAAGCTGATGGAGGAAAATTGCAGAACACGGTCGCACCGCCGCAGTTCGTACAACCGGATCGCCGCAGTGTTGTGGTTCACCAACCCGCGGTGAGGAAGCAAAACTCCCCGCGGTTTCCCGGTCGAGCCTGATGTGTAAATGATGTAGGCTAGATTTTCGGGCGTCGCCTGGCAGGTAGGGTTGTCACAGCTCTCATGGCGAATCGCTCGCCAGTCCCTCATGAGACACACCGTTCGCGCCGTCGTTCCGTTCCGATCCAAGAGAAGGTTCTGCTCCGTCACAAGTACGAGCACGCGCGCATCTTCAAGCATGAACGTCAGGCGATCCGGGGGATACTTAGGATCCAGCGGGACGCAAACACCTCCGCTCTTGAGAACGGCAAGCAACGTGATTGCAAGATCGAACGAGCGGTCCAGACAAATTCCCACTGGTACTTCAGGGCCGACCCCCAGCCTCTGTAAGTAACGAGCCAGTTGGTTTGCGCGCGCATTGAGCTCTTCGTACGTAAGGATCTCGCCTTTGTATTCCACTGCGATTGCCGTCGGCGTGTGTCCTACCTGACGCTCCACTAGTTGGTGCACGCAGCAATCGTGTGGATACATACGCCGAATGGTAGCGGATTCGAAAAGGTCGGAATCATACATCAGAGAAATCAAAAGTCCGAAAGTGCATTCTTCTATGCTCAAGTGAAGGTCACACTCAATGTTTTGCACCGCTACCGACGGCACCGCGTGAGAAAAATTGTTAAGGGGCAGGAGCAGGGACTTCGCTGAAAACAGTACTTGAAAATTCCGTTTCTCGTCTGGCTCAAGTTCCCGCTTCGAATTCGGCAGTTCAAACGGTACCGCACTACGTAAATTATTCGTCAGAACTGTATTTACGGTTTTCAGCAGTTGCAAAAACGTTAGATCTGGACTCACCTCGGACCGAACCAGCACGCTCTGCACCGACTCGCTATCAATTCCGCGAGTGACCTCGACGTCGCCGAACAATACGTGGATTGCCGTCTCTTGTTGTCCCGTGTAACGCGCCAACATTACCTCCAGCGCCGCTAACAGCGGAGCAACTGGGGCCACGCTCTCAGCCTCACTCAATTCTCGAAGCGCAATTGTTAGATCCGAGGGTAAAGTTGAGGACTCCCAAGCTGGTCGGAACTCTTCCCGCTTGCGGCGCGGACGGTCAAGCGGCAGCTCGAGCCAGACCAGATTGCTGGCTTGCGGATTTTGCATCAAGGACGGCCCAGCACCCTGTGCGCGATGGGTATCGTTCGTAGCTGCAGCAGTAATATCCATCCTACTTGGCCCAGCCGGGTAATTGCTCAGGGTCATTCCGTGTTTCCCGAAGGTAGTGCATCAGTTTCTTTGCGAGGGGTTCAACATTAGCTTCATGGAAGATGGACTCGTGCTCGCCCTGAATCCTCTGGAACTCCAGCCGAGCCAGATCCGTCCAGCCCAGTTGAAGATTCCAATAGTGACCGGTCGGCCAGTCTGTGGTCTGGAAAAAAATTACTTTCCCGTCGTAAGGGCGCGGGCGATAAACCACTGCGGCCGGATGCACAATGCGATCCAAGTCCTGCAAGTCTTCTCTCCCATTCCAGCCACGGTCATAGGCAAGCTGCCAGCGCACCCTGTCCCATCTCCGGCGCACTCCCTTGAAGCGTTCCTCCACATAGGAACTCAGGTCACCAAGGTGCAGACGCGTAAGCTTCTGCAGATGAAAGCGCATTTGTTGAGTCAGGACCTGGTAGCGGCCTTCTTGCGAGTAATCGCGATAGCAGACGGGGTTGTGAGCGTCAAACATGGCCAGTAGCGCGATCTGCTGGCCTTTAGCCGCTAACTGGCAGGCCATTTCGTAGGCAAGTACACCATTCACGCATAGACCAGCGAGGTAA
>QIAP01000040.1 GCA_003225075.1 Acidobacteriota bacterium
AACTCCTGCACGCTTTGTTCGCCATGTTTCGCTCTAATCAGTCCTATGACGGGTCCAAGCTCTGCCCCATCGAGCTTACTAACAAGTTGGCGGCTGTTGCTTGAACGAAAAAAGAGAGAGGGTTCTCCGCACCTCTCCTAGAGAGAAAAAAATTGAATTTCAAGAGAGAATCTATAATCATCATTGCGAAGGCTCCTTCCTCCCCAGGAGCCTTAGTCCTCAAACCAACACTATCGGGTCGATCGAGCCTTCGCTCTTATCCAATCAATCCTTGCGCTCTTTGCAAGGGTGGGGATTTCAGCCGCGGACACCATGGGGGTTTGCTTCGTTAGCTGTACGCGTCTGTGTACGGCAGATGGTCCGCTAGAGCGTAATGGTAGCTTGCGGATGGAGGATGACTCCCGAGTCGTCGGCGATCGGGAAGTTATGTGATTCTGTCCCTAGTCCCGCACCCCATCCAAAAAAGCGCGCAGCTTGCGCGAACGCGATGGATGACGCAGCTTGCGCAAAGCCTTGGCTTCGATTTGCCGGATGCGTTCGCGAGTCACCGCAAACGATTGGCCAACTTCCTCAAGCGTGTGTTCACTGCCATCTTCAAGCCCAAAACGCATCTTGATGACTTTTTCTTCTCGTGGAGTCAGACTGCGCAACACCTGGGCCGTCTGATCCTTGAGGTTGACATTGATCACCGCCTCGGCCGGCGACACTACGGCGCGATCCTCGATGAAGTCGCCCAGATGCGAGTCTTCCTCTTCCCCGATCGGCGTTTCCAGAGAGATGGGCTCCTGTGCAATCTTCAGCACCTTGCGCACTTTGGCGACTGGAATGTCCATGCGCTTGGCAATTTCTTCCGACGTCGGCTCGCGCCCCAATTCCTGCACCAATTGCCGCGAAGTCCGGATCAGCTTGTTGATGGTTTCGATCATGTGCACCGGAATACGGATGGTGCGCGCTTGGTCGGCAATGGCCCGCGTAATAGCCTGGCGAATCCACCACGTCGCATAGGTGGAGAACTTGTACCCGCGGCGGTACTCGAACTTATCCACGGCTTTCATCAATCCGATGTTGCCCTCCTGGATCAAATCCAGGAACTGCAAGCCTCGATTGGTGTACTTCTTGGCAATGGAAACAACCAGTCGGAGGTTTGCCTCGATCAGTTCACGCTTGGCGTACTCCGCATCCATGTCGCCCTGGATGATCTCGCGCTGCGTGCGCTTGAGCTCCTGGAACGACACTCCAGCTTCAGTCTCCAACTTTTCCAGATCACTGCGCAGTTGGCGGGCCTGGCGGCGGTATTCTTTGCGCTGGTCCTCACTGCGAGTTGCATCGGCTTTTTTTTCAAGATTCTGCGCGTGACGGTCCATCGAACGCATTCCGTCAACTGTACGGTTCACTCGTTCGATCAGCCGCTTGCGCTCCGTATTGGTGAATCCCAGTGTGCGCACCGCCAGCGACACGCGCACGATGGAGCGCGCGAATGCCAGCCGATAACGGCGATAATCTTTCGGACGCTTTTTCTGTGAGACGGTGGCAAATTTCTCCGCCACCTGGTTGGCTTTCTTATACAGCCTGGCCAACTCATCGATTTTTCCCGTGAACTCGTTGAGACGGTTCTCCAGAATCTCATCGGTGAGCTCTTCCTCATCAAAGGTAACTACTTCCTTGATGGATCGCACACCCTTCTTGAGATCCTCGCCCATCGCCAGCAACTCACGGATGACGATCGGTGATCGGGATAGCGCCTTGAGCACGCGAAGCTGCCCGCGCTCGATGCGTTTGGCAATCTCCACCTCACCCTCGCGGGTGAGCAACGGCACAGTCCCCATCTCCCTCAGATACATTCGGACGGGGTCGTTGGTTTTTTCCAGGGCGCCGGGGGTGAGATCCAGCTCGACGTCTTCGGAGCCTTCTTCTACTTCTTCGAATTTTTTATCGAGCGCGGAGGAAGGTAGCTTCGGTCCCTCCAGCACATCGATGCCTTGCGTACCAATCGTAGTCAGCAGATCATCCAGGTCTTCGGGAGAGTGCACATCGTGCGGGATAAGGTCATTGACCTCACTATAAGTGAGATATCCCTTCTCCTTGCCTGCATCAATCAGCTTTTTAATGTCGTCGTACTTGTCTTCTAGAGCCAAGGATTCCTCGATAACAAGATCGTCCCTACAGAAGGACGGCAAACTTAGTCAGGGTGGGAACTTTGAGGTGCGGAGTTGCGAGTCGGCACAAACCCAAAAAGTATAGCATGGAAGCTAGTGCCCTGCATACCGAGTTGCCTGCCGCCCACGGTCCCGAATCCCACGCAACATGCCACCCATCCCACACAACACTAATAACTTAGATGACATTCCGCCCGGTTTTGTTTCAAGATACTTCGCCGTGAGGCTGGGTGGGGCCGCTCTCTTCGACAAGCCCTGGATCCATCAACGCCCGCTTGATTCTGATTTTCTCGGTCAGCAAGGCCTGTAGTTTTGCCGCATCTTTGCCACGCGTCGCCTGCAACTCGCGCTGTACCTGCTCAAGTTTGCGGCGTAAGCCGATGCGTCGCAGAGCTCGAACGGCACCGTCCAGTCGCTCGGCTGTTTGTTCTTCCTCCTCCTTCATCAGAATTGAAGCCAGCAGCCGCCGATCCGGGTCGGAAAGCGGTATCTCCAACACATCGGCAATATTGGAGCCGGAGTGCAGCAGCGCTTCCACCAGAGGCTCGGTCGCCAAACCTTCATGCAGACGTTCATTTTGAAGCACGAATCGTGCCTGGCGGGCAGGATCGAACTGTTCTTCGGCGCCATCACGGGCAGACAAATGGGTCTCCGCGGTTTGCATTTCGGTCGCGGAGGTGAGCGCCCGAATAAGAATTCGTTCAGCGTCGGTTGCCTGCACCTCCACGGGAGCCTTCAGGGCTGCTGATGACCGATTTGCGACGGCATGCTTCAACTCTTGTCGCAGCACGGCTGAATCAATGCCCAGCTTCTGCGCTATCTCCTGGGAAAGTTCGTCGCGCACGATCCGGCTGGGCACGCGCTGAATATGCGGCAGGAGATAGTTGACCGCTTTGACCTTTGCTTCGGCGCTGCGGACGGGGAATTGGATGCGGGCACGCTCGATCAGGTAGTCAAAGTATCGTTGCGAGTTTTTGAGGGCGCCCGCATATGCGTCTTTACCCTTACGCCGGATGTACAAGTCAGGATCAAACCCGGCTTCGAGGGTGAGCACCTTGATCTGAAATTCTTCTTCGACCAGCAGCCCAAGGGTGCGTTCGGTGGCCTTTGCTCCCGCCGCGTCAGGATCGAAGTTGACCACCACATTCTTGCTGAAACGACCGAGCAGCCTGGCCTGCGGCTCGGTAAACGCGGTTCCGGAACTAGCGACCACATTGTGAAACCCAGCGGCCGAAACTGAAATGCAATCCATCTGGCCTTCGACCACGATGGCATAGTCCAGTTTGCGAATGGCTTCTTTGGCCTGCTCAAAATTGAACAAAACCCTCGACTTGGAATAGATGGGGGTCTCGGGCGAATTCAGATATTTGGGACCGGCTTTTTCGTCGGTGGACAAAGTGCGACCAGTGAAAGCGATTACCCGTCCGGCCTCATTTGCGATGGGAAAGATCACCCGGTTGCGGAACTTGGAGTACATTACCGCCGCGGAGACCGGTGTGGCCTTGGTACTCTCAGGTCGCTCAGAATTATCAGGCTGTTTGGGAATGTTCTTTTGCTGAGGGCGGACGGCTGAGGGCTGACGGCTATCCTCCTGCTTCCATGAAAGCAGTCCGCTTTCCTTGAGAATGTCGTCGCCGAATTCCGCGCGCAACCGGTCGCGCAAGACGAAGCCCGAGTCGGGGGCGTAACCAATGCGGAAGCGCGCAATGGTTTCCTCGTCTAACCCGCGTCCAGCAAGGTATTCGCGGGCGCGCGCGCCTTCCGGTCGCTTTAATTGTTCCTGAAAGAAAGCGCAGGCGCGCTCGTGAATTTCGAGCAACGCCGTGCGCTGCTTCGCCTGCTGAGCTTCAGCAGGACTGCTGAAGTTGACCTTAGGCAGCGCAACGCCCAACTTCTGCGCGACGGCTCTTACCGCCTCCGGAAAAGTAATATTCTCGATCTTCTGGACGAAGCTGAACACATCTCCGGAAGCTCCACAACCGAAACAGTGATAGAACTGGCGTGAAGCATGCACTGAAAACGACGGCGTCGTCTCGCTGTGAAATGGACACAGCCCGGAATAGTTCTGAGCTCCAGCCTTCTTCAGCTTGACGTAGTCTCCGACGATGCGGACGATGTCCGCCTGCTGCTTGAGGGTGTCTTTGAAGTCAGAGGACTGGGTCATGTAAGTAGCAATTCAAAACGGAAAACATACAAAGGTTCCATTGGAAGGGCCTCATAAGCAAGAGGTCTTTGTCCGAGGACTCTTGGAATTGCTGTTGGAATTAAAACTTACCTGTGGATGAGTGTGCAAAACAAGATCAAAACTTCTGCTTATCGAGAGCTCTTGACTCCAGAGCTTGATTCACACTCTCAACTCCACCACCGTCGCCCCGGCCCCGCCTTCATTCTGGGGCGGCTCCGAGACCGATTCTACATGCGGATGCTTCTGCAAGTATTGGCGCAAGGCCTTGCGCAGGATGCCCATGCCGCTGCCATGCACCACGCGCACGCGCGGTAATCCGGCAAGGAAGGCGCGGTCCACAAACTTTTCGACTTCGCGGGTGGCGTCGTCTACAGTGCGCCCGATCACGTTGATTTCGGACGGCACGTTCCGGTCTTCACTCTCCAGCGAAACGGAGATGCCGCGCGCTCGCGCAGCTTTTACCGGGAACGCTGCCGCGCGCACCAGCACCTCGGCAATGTCATCGCGCGCGATCTTCATTTTCATGGCGCCGATTTCCACATCGAAGTGATTGTCGTCGATGCGCCGCGCCACCAGCGCCGGGCGTCCTAGAGATTTCAATTTGACCGTGTCTCCTTCAGACACGTGCTTGACCAGTTGCGGCTGGGCGTGAGGATCGCCCTGATCGGCGCCAGTGGAATGCGCGACGATAGTGGAATCGAACTGCTCGCGGAATTCGCGCCGAAGTTTGGCAATGCGCCGTTCAGAGTCCTTGGAAAGTTTCTGTGCCGCCGCGCGGTCCTGAATCGCGGTGACGGCTTCTCGCGCGTGATATTCGAAGTCGCGCAATAGACTTTCCAGTTTTTTCTCCATTTCTTTAATTTTTGCCTGCTGTTCTTTTTTGCCCTCGGTGGCAAGGCGAGCCTTCTCGCGTTCCAGTTCTTGCTCGCGAGTCCGCAGTGTGAAGCGTTCGGCTTCGGCTGCATGCAATTCGGAATGCAGGCGGTCGAGAAACCGGGCGACACCCTGCGTCTGTGTGCCCAGCCGTGAGCGGGCAGATTCGATAATCTGCGGATTCAATCCCAGCCGCTGCGCGATGTTAATTCCCGCGGACGCGCCGGGGACGCCAATCTTGAGCTCATAGGTGGGCTGCAAAGTGGCCTCGTCGAAGCCAACCGCGGCGTTCACTACTCCTGCGGTGTTGGCGCCATAAATTTTCAGAGAGGTGTGGTGCGTAGAAATCACCAGCATGCAACCGATTCTCCGAAAGTGATCGGCGATGGCGACGGCCAGAGCCGCACCTTCCTCAGGATCGGTCGCGGAGCCTAGCTCGTCGAGCAATACCAGAGACTGTGGTGTGGCGGTGCGCGAAATGAAATCAATGTTGGTGATGTGCGCAGAGAATGTCGAAAGATTCTGCTCGATGGATTGGTAATCGCCGATGTCCGCGAGAACGGAATCGAACACCGGTAATTCAGCGCGGTCCGCGGGGACGGGAATTCCCGCCTGCGCCATGAGCGCGAGCAGACCAAGCGTCTTAAGGGCGACAGTCTTGCCGCCGGTGTTTGGGCCCGTGATGATCAGTTGCCGGCGCTCGCCCTCGAGTTCGATGCTGACGGGGACAACGCGTCCGCCCTTCGCTCTCAGATTTCTTTCAAGCAACGGATGGCGCGCATTATGAAGAACAAGTCGAGCTCCGCTCGGTTCTACTAGAACGGCCGCCACACAGTTGTATTTCTCGGCGAAGCGTGCTTTGGAAAACTGCAATTCCAGTTCTGCAAGCGTCTGATTGGCGGCAAGGATGGCATCGCTGCTCTGCCCGATGCGCCGCGTCATTTCCAGCAGGATGCGATGGATCTCCGCGAGTTCTTCATCGAGCATCCGTACCAGTTCGTTGTTTTGCTCGATGGTTTCAAGAGGTTCGACAAATACAGTCTGTCCGCTCGAACTGGCGCCGTGCACCACGCCCTGTACACGCCGTTTCTGTTCCACCTTGACCGGAATTACAAAGCGCTCGCCGCGGATGGTAACCAGATCATCTTGCACCGCGCCGCCTTCGGCAAGTTTTCGGAGGTAGCCGCGGAGCGAGTCCTGGATAAGGCGCTTCTGCTTTTCCATGTCGCGACGGATTCTTGCCAGTTCCGGAGAGGCGCGGTCGTCCAATGTGCCATCCGGCAGAATCTTGTTGCGGAAGGCGCGGAGGAAATCAGTAAAGTCCATAATCGCGGTGGACAGCACAGCCACCGCATTCCATTCCCCTTTCATGGCCGCAGGAGGATGCAAAGCGATCTCGCGCCACTCCGCAGCTCGATCCACGACCAGCACGATGTCGCGAATCTCAGTTGTCTCCAGGGCCGCGCCTTCTATGCGGGACTTTTCAATAAGAGTCGCAATCTGCAGCAATCCTGAAAAATCAAATCTACCGCCCGCCCGGCGGAATTCCCGAATCTCGTCGGTGAGTCGCTGCTGGTTTTCGATCCAATTGCTATCGGACGACGGGGCAAGAGCCGAGACGCGATCATGGCCGAGAGGAGAAGATGAATAGCCACGCAATAGCTCGCGCAGGGATTCAAATTCCAGAACCGGGGCACTGTTGTGGATGAGGGGCGGGGGCAACATCGAAAATAATGTTACACCGCCGACCCAGGGGCGGTTTAGGGACAAGACGGTGGCGTCTGATCATCTGAAGGCAACTGAGAAAGGGCTGCCAGGTAGCCGAAATCCGACGCTACCAAATCACGAATCGATATGCTTTAGCCTGGCGCCGCACCCAAAGCCACAGCCGGTTTCTGAACCACTGGTAAGCGCAGCACGAAAACCGCACCGCCCTCGGGCCGGTTGTAACAGGTAACCTGGCCTTGATGGTCTTGTACTACGCCGTAAGTTGCGCTGAGGCCTAGCCCTGTTCCTTTGCCAATCGGCTTAGTGGTATAGAAGGGATCGAACACTCGCTGCGGATCTCGAATACCCGGGCCGGTATCGGAAAATCGCGCCACCAATTCATTTTCCTCGCGCCCAAGTGTGATCTCCAATCGACCACCTCCCACCTCTTCAAGCGCGTCGATGGCATTCTCAATAATTTGCAGGGCGACTTGGAAGAGTTGGTTGACATCACCCCAGATACGCGGGAGGTTGGGTTCAATTTTGATATCGATGGTGATTTTCTTACTCTCCGCTTGCAAAGCTTCCATCTTGCGGGCGCGCTGCAGCAGCGAGCCAAGGTCAACCAGGGATTTTTCGGCTGGCGCTTGCCGCGCAAAACTGAGCAGGTCAGAAACCAGATCACGAGTGCGGCGGGCCTGTTGTCCGATTTTGCGCGCCATCGAAAGCTGATCGGTGTCCAGCGAAACGTTCGACGTCAGGAGCTCGGAATATCCCAGAATGGCAGCGAGGGGATTGTTGATCTCGTGCGCCGCGCCGGCCACTAACTGACCCAATGATGCGAGTTTCTCTCTTTGCACAAGCTGGCTTTGCAACCGCTCCAGGTTTTCATAACTGCGTTGCGACTCTTGCAACAAACGGATTAGCTCTCGATCCAGCCGGTATTGCTTGATGAACACGAAGAATCCCAGGGCAAGCATTGCTGCTAGAGTTACCAGAAGACGAAATTGCCTCAGTTGTGGAGGCGCGGTGTCGAAGAACAGAGCCCAAAATCCCATGCCCGGCAAGGATAGAATTGCCAGCATAGCCAGCCGCGGGGCCAATCCGATCCATCGCCCGGGCGTGGCCTTGACCGGATCACACTCAGGCCGCAAACGCAGCGCTAACAGCCCAGCCCAACAGTACCAGCATACGCACGCAATGAACGGCACATCGTACAAACTCCCGGTGTAGTACTGGTTCTTTGCAATCGACGCATTTATGGCTTCGGATGCCAAGGTATACAGCGCGGCGGCAATAAATAAGTTGCGATAAATTCTTCGCCATGCCCCGCTGGCGCTGGCCAGAGCTAAACCGAGAGATAACAGCAATAGACAATTTTCCACCAAATAAAGCCGATCCCAACTGCGGCTGTACACCGGCAAGTTCAGCAAGACGTACTCGTCGGGGAACACGATGAACATGTATAGAAAAACCCACCATAGCAACAGCATCAGGAAGTTCAACGTACTGAAGTAGAGCTTCTTCTCTTCTGAAGGATGATGGGGACGAATCGCAATGGCAGCCATGAATGGGACAATATGGATGAAAAGGACGATGTCGCCGACGAAGGGAGCCGGTATCGGCCGCCGGAGAACAACTTCGATCCAGGTCCAACCGGCCTGATTCAAGAACCAAAGAACAAACCCGGCGCTAATCAGAGCCCAGAAAGCACGCGTCTGCCCCTGCGTTTGCCAAGCGTTTAGCAACATGATGCCGGTGGCAAACCCCAGCAGGAGCAGAGCAGTCACATCTCCCAAAACAGTGAGCCCGAAACCCGAGCGCATCATAATCGAGAGTGCGGCCAGCAACAGGAGGAGACCGATGCTACAGCCGACCCACCAGTTACGCCACAGGGAAATTTCTCCAGACATAGTTTGCCTTAGGCAAATTTTAGTCGCCCTGAGGGACTGCCTGAAGGTAAACAGGGACAAACGGTATTACTTCAGTACCCTCCTGGCTGGGTACTGACCGTGCAGGATTCCCTGCGGCACCACTGCGCTTGTGCTAGTCGAGGGTTATCACAGGTGCTGAACTGCACGCTGCTGACCGCGCAGGAATGCCTGTCAGACGGAGACCAACCCATCGCGGAGTGTCCCTGTCTGCTAGAATCGGCCCATGGCGTTCCCACTCACACGCCTGCGCAGACTTCGCCGTACCGAGCCGTTGCGATCGCTGGTGCGTGAAACCCGCTTAACCCCGGAGTCGCTGGTGTATCCCATGTTCGTTTGCCCGGGGAAAGCGACGCGCAAAGCAGTCCGCTCCATGCCGGGTGTCTTCAATCTTTCCGTGGATGAAGCAGTTAAAGAGGCCCGTGAGGCTCACTCGGCGGGTGTGTCCTCGGTCATTCTATTTGGTCTCCCGGAAAACAAAGATGAAGTCGCCAGCGGCGCATGGGCCGAGGACGGAATCGTGCAGCGGGCGACTCGCGCTCTTAAGCGTGAACTCCCCGATTTAATTGTGATGGGCGATGTCTGTCTTTGCGAATACATGTCACACGGGCATTGTGGTGTTGTCCGCGCGACTCCCCAATCGTTAGGCGCTGCCGTAGCCGCTCCCCGGACGACTACGACCGATTTTGAAATCGTGAATGACGCCACACTGGAACTGCTAGCTCGAACCTCTGTTTCCCTGGCCCGCGCCGGAGTGGACGTCATCGCTCCGTCCGACATGATGGACGGGCGAGTAGCGGCTATCCGCAAGGCTTTGGACGAAGCCGGTTTCATCAATACGCCCATCCTTTCTTACGCGGCCAAGTTCGCCTCTGGCTTCTACGGTCCTTTTCGCGAGGCTGCCGATTCGTCGCCCCAGTTTGGTGATCGTCGCTCCTATCAGATGGACCCGGCAAACATTCGCGAAGCGATGCGCGAGATTGAACTCGATCTGGAGGAAGGCGCAGACATGATCATGATCAAGCCGGCGATGCCGTACCTCGACGTCATCGCGGCCGCGCGCGAAAGATTCGATGTTCCACTTGCCGCCTATCAAGTCTCGGGCGAATATGCCATGATCGAGGCTGCCGCGCACAATAATTGGATCGATCGTGACCGCGTGATGATGGAATCGCTGCTTTCGATCCGCCGCGCCGGAGCAAGTATCATTCTCACCTATTTCGCGAAAGATGCGGCGAGGCTGCTGGCATAAGATCTTTTCGCATTCTCGATCACTTAGCACTTCTTCCCGAATCTTCTGACCTTGCCATAGAATGATTGTTTGTAGTTGCCGGGGGCAATGTGATCTCTCTCCTCCAACTCGGCATAATCGACTACGCCACAGGCCTTCGCCTGCAGCAGAAACTGGTGGACCTTCGTAAAGAGGATCGTATCGGCGATGTCCTCTTGCTGCAGGAGCACACGCCGGTGATTACGCTGGGGCGAAACGCCAAGTCCAGGAATGTACTCGCCTCGCCTGAGCAGCTCACGGAGCGGGGCGTCGAAGTATTCGAATGCGATCGTGGTGGCGACGTGACTTATCACGGCCCGGGGCAACTGGTAGGCTATCCGATTTTTGATCTCCGCAGTTTCGCTTCACACGGTGGGAAGCGAAAAACGTTAGGAGCGGTGGAATTTGTGCGCCACTTGGAGGAGGTTTTGATCCGCACCTGTGTCGACTTTGGCGTTGCTACCGGGCGAATCGCGGGCCTGACCGGCGTTTGGACGAATCCGCCGCGAAGTGGGGAACGGTCGCGTTTAGCCGTCGACATCGAGAAAACCCCGACCGTCAGCGAGGCGCACATGACCTTGGGAGAAGCTGCCAAGATCGCCGCCATCGGCATCCACGTCTCACGGGGTATCACCTCGCACGGCTTCGCTCTGAACGTGAATACAGATTTAGATCAATTCCAGTTGATTATCCCCTGTGGAATTACTTCGAAGCCGGTGACGTCCCTGGCCAAAGAACTCGGGCATCCACTTTTGTTGAAAGAAGTCGCGAATTCGGCCTCTCACAATTTCGGCATGGTCTTCAATAGCGGAGTCATGACGATCGAATCTTTGGACGCTCTTCTGGGTCACTCCGTCGGAGTCCCTCTGAAGCCGCCGAGCGAGCTACGAAATCTGCATAAAGAAGAAGATATATTTTGGGCGTGAAGCTCGTAGCATGGACTCCTGGATCGCGAGGAACGTCCTTGGGTTGGTGAAATACGCCCGCAAGCGTTAGCATTCTTCTAAGTTCTAAACCGATCAATCGCGATGGCAAAAAAGCGTAAGTCTTCAAAAACTCAGCAACGAGGCAGTTCAAACGGCCGGGGCCAACGCGCACAGTCAATTTCAAACTCGCTCACGAATCAGCGCACCTACACCATTTCCGACTACCGCCTGGAAAAGCCTGCCTTCCAGGTGCGACAGGTTCGTGTCGGAGACGAACTCCAATATGAAGTCACTGGCGATCTGAGCGCCCCCGTACCGCCGATTCGAGACTCGAAATATCTTTCACAGAAGCAATGCATAGAGATCTACCGCTGGATGCTCCTCAATCGCAAGATGGAGCAGGCTCTCGAGAATCTTTACAAGCAGGGAAAAGTTGTTGGTGGGGTGTATTTCGGACTCGGTCAGGAAGCGTGCTCCTGCGCTTCTGCCTATGCGCTCACCCCCGACGACTGGATGGCGCCGATGATCCGCAATCAGGGTTCGCTCCTGGTTCGCGGCTTCTCCGCCCGCGACGTCATGATGCAGTACATGGCAAAGGCCGGCTCTCCCACCAAAGGGCGGGATGCCTCCTCTCATTTCGGCGACATTCAAAAGCGCAACGTGGTCGCGCCCACTTCGACGCTCGGCGATTTGATTCCGGTGCTGGCTGGGGTGGCTCTGGGCGCCCGCCTTCAGGGACGCGACCTCGCCGTCATGACTTACATCGGTGATGCTGGACAGTCTACTGGGGTGACCTATGAGGGCGTGAACTTCGCAGCAGTACAGAAGCTTGGCCTCGTACTGTTTGTCGAAAATAATCTTTGGGGATACTCCACGCCCTGTGACCTGCAGTTCTGCGTGAAGGATCTGGCCGAACGTGCGATCGCGTACGGCATTCCCGGCGTGATTGTTGATGGCACGGACGCGTGCCAGGTCTACGACGCTGCCCATGAAGCCTGTGAGCGTGCCCGGCACGGCCAAGGCCCCACACTTATCGAAGCCAAGATGATGCGCATGAAAGGACACGCTATCCACGACGCCGCAGACTATGTCCCCAAGCCCCTTTTCGAATACTGGCGCAAGCGCGATCCCGTCGCTCGTTTCGAAAATTATCTTGTGGATGTAAAGAAGTGGCTGACGTCAGACGAGAACCGCGCGCTTATCGCGGACGTGGACCGCGAACTCGAGGCCGATCGCAACTTTGCAGTTGAGTCGCCAATGCCCACACCCGAATCCGCCGCCGGCGGGGTGTACTGCGAAGAGGGGTGCCACGAGATAAAACCAAAGTACGGAATGCCCAAGTTTCGTGTAACCAAATCCGCAGCCGGCACTCCGAATCCGAAAGAGAAAGAAGCGGTAGTACATTTGAAGTAGTTAGCAACCGCACAATTTCAATGCCTCAACTCACCTATCTCGAAGCCATCCGCCAGGGCATTTGGGAAGAAATGGAACGCGATCCCAGCGTCTTCTGCATTGGCGAGGACATCGGTATCTACGGCGGGGCATTCAAAGTCACCGACGGCTTCATCGGCCGCTTCGGTCCCGAGCGCGTCATTGACACGCCTATTGCGGAATCCGCGATTGTCGGCGCGGCGTTCGGGGCGGCGCTTACCGGAATGCGTCCGGTAGCCGAGTTCCAGTTTATGGACTTCATTGGGTGCGCCTTCAACCAGATTACCAACATGGTCGCCAAGGCTCACTACCGCTGGGGAGCGCCTGCCCCACTGGTGATTCGCGGGCCGAGCGGGGGCAATGTTCACGGCGGACCATTTCATTCTCAAAACCCCGAAATGTATTTTGTCCACACACCTGGTTTGAAAGTTGTCTGTCCAGCCAGTGCCTATGACGCTAAGGGACTCATCAAAGCCTCAATTCGTGACAACAATCCGGTAATCTTCTTCGAGCACAAATATCTCTACCGGCGCATCAAAGAAGAGGTGCCCGCCGAGGATTACACTGTTCCCCTCAGCAAAGCTCGTATCGCCCGAGGAGGCTGCGACCTCAGCATCATTACTTATGCGGCCATGGTCTATGTCGCACTCGAAGCTGCCGAGATTCTGGCAAAGGAAGGAATCGAAACAGAAGTGATTGACCTGCGCACGGTATCGCCGCTCGATCGCGAAGCCATTATTGGAACCGTTCGGAAGACCAACAAAGTGGTACTGCTGCACGAAGATGTTCGCACTGGAGGCATAGCAGGAGAAATCGCCGCGATTATCAATGAAGAAGCTTTCGATGACCTTGACGGGCCCATCGTCCGGATCACCGCGCTGGATACGCCGGTACCGTTCTCGCCGCCGCAAGAAGAATACTTTCTTCCCAAGGTGAGCGATGTGGTGCGGGAGGCGCGCAGGCTGAAAGCCTATTAGGTAAGGAAAAACCACTCCCTTGTGATGATTGAAGAGAAGCTCATTACCGTCGCAACATTCCATAACCAACCGGAATTTCTGTTAGCCCGTTCTCGTTTGGACTCCGCCGATATCGAGTGCTTCGCCTTGGATGAAAACATGTTGCGCGTCGGCGGCTGGCATTCCCATATGGGTGGCATCAAGTTGCAAGTTCGGGAATCTGATGCGCAAGATGCGATTGCTATTCTGCAGCATACGGCTGCCATAGATAATGAATAGCTCGTCGCCGGACGGGTTCCCCAAAAACAGGAGGCTACGTGCGTAATTTCATTCTTGGGATTATCATCGCCCTGCTCGTGCTGGTCCTATGTGGCTTGGCTTACGCGTATTTAGGTTTCTTCTCAACCAATGCAGATGCGACGCCACCTCGAATTGAAATCCGCATCGCCAACAAGGCCCTGGACGCCTCCATGGAACGCCACGCCCCGCGCGTCAATAACCCCGTGCCACCCACCGACGAAAATCTGATCGACGGGATCAAGATCTACACCATGAATTGTGCTCTTTGCCACGGCGGATTGGACGAGAAACCATCTCAACTGGCGCATGCCTTCTACCCGCCGGTTCCTCAGCTCATCCTCCACCCGATGGATGATCCGGAATGGCACATCAACTACGCCATCCGCACCGGTGTGCGTTACAGCGGCATGCCGGCATGGAGCAAGGCTCTCAGCGAGCAAGACATCTGGAAGCTCACTGGCTTCCTTTCACGCGTGGAGAAGCTGCCGCCCGGAGTAAAGGATTACTGGAAAAAGACTTCTGGAGTTGATGCGCCGTCGGAAGGCTCGCACAAAGAGGGAATGGACGAAGATTGATTGGCTGGTTGACAGGATGAACGCCAGTTAGCTCGAACGAGTAGCTGCTGCCACGCATATATAATCTAAGGTTGCATCTGGCCCGATATTGGGATCCGTGGGCCGCCGGAAAGGGAATTATGCCGACCGACATCGTCATGCCGCAAATGGGCGAGTCCATTTTTGAGGGCACGATCACCAAGTGGCTGAAGAAGCCGGGCGAGAAGGTGCAGCGCGATGAGCCGCTGTTTGAGATTTCCACCGATAAGGTGGACGCCGAGATTCCCGCGCCTGCCTCAGGCGTTCTTCAGGAAATCAAAGTTTCCGAAGGCAGCACGGTCCAGGTAAATACCGTCGTAGGGACGATCTCCGCTGATGGCGAAGCGGCTGCGCCAGCTCCGTCGAAACCTGCGGCGTCAGCCAAGCCCGCCGCTTCATCGTCCGCTCCGGCTGCTCCTGAGCGTAAAGAGCCCGCTGAGTCAAAAGGTGCCCAGGCGCCGCCGCAGACCAAGCAGGTTACCGAAGTCCCGCATCACGCCGAAGACGAACATGTTCGCTCATCTCCCCTGGTGCGCAAGATCGCTCGCGAGCACGACGTCGATCTGGCTCAGGTTACGGGTAGTGGCCTAGGTGGCCGCATCACCAAACAGGACATAACGGCATTCCTTGAGAAGCAGGGGCCAACTGCTTCTGCTCCGTCTGCGTCGCGCGCGTCGGCGGTTGCAGCCGCGCCGGCAACCGGGACAAAAACCGCTCCCGCAACAATCCCCGCCGAACTGGTTCCGATGACCCAGATGCGCAAGATCATTGCGCAGCGCATGATCGAGTCCCGCCGCACCAGCGCGCACGTGCATGCCATGTTCGAAGTGGATATCACCAACATCGTTCGCTTGCGCAATAGGACGAAATCCACGTTCGAACAGCGCCACGGTGCGCGTCTGACCTTCATGCCATTCTTCGTACGCGCTGCCATCATCGGCTTGCAGCAGTTTCCCATCGTCAATGCTTCAATAGAAGGCGAGAACATCCACTACCACCGTCACGTCAACGTGGGGATCGCCGTCGCGCTCGACTGGGGATTGATTGTCCCGGTGCTTAAGAATGCCGACGAGCTCAACTTCCTCGGCCTGCAACGCGGCATCACCGATCTGGGCGAGCGTGCACGCAACAAGAAGCTCAAGCCCGAGGAGGTCGAAGGTTCAACTTTCACCGTCACCAATCCCGGCCAGTTCGGCGCTGTTTTCGGTCTGCCCATCATCAACCAGCCGAACTCAGCCATCATGGGTGTAGGAGGAATCGCCAAGACTCCAGTCGTCGTGACCGACGCAGATGGCAACGATTCCATCGCCATCCGTTCGCTGGTGCATCTCACGCTCGGCTACGACCATCGCATCATCGACGGCGCCGTCGCCGATCAATTCATGGCGCTGGTGAAGAAGACTCTTGAGAATTGGAGCGAAGAGGTTGGATAGCATCCAGGCATCTTCGCCCTCAATTTGTCCGACCCTAGACTCCCATGCGCTGTTTCCATGCCTCCACAGCCGCGATCGTCTGGGCATCCGTGGCCAGTCCAGCGCTGATCGCAGCCGAAACATTGGCCTGCTCGTCTGGGCCGAGGTTGAGCAGTAGTTGCAGTTTCAGGTAGAGTTCGATTGCAGCCGGACCCGCAGCCGCAATGTCAGCCAGAAGCTGTTCGATTAGTAACGCGATACCTTCTGCGTCCAGTTTTGCCACGTTATTTTCCCTCCGCCAGTTGGTAATCGGCCAGAACTACTTCGGCTAGGTTGATGATTCCCTGCAAGTCTTGAGTAAACGTCTGTTGGCTTTTGGGATTCTTGATCCCGAGTCCGCCCGATTGAATCAGCGCCGTGCCTTGATCTTTGATTTCGTTGAGTAGCGCTTGAATCTGAGCCGACTGGCTCGCCGCTTGAGAAGAACCACTCGCGAAAATATTCTCGAGCGCCGTATGATCTTTCGCGACCGCTTCTTGATAATTTAGAAGTGGTGCCGCCTGCTGGACCGTAATCGTCCCGGCCTGCTGCACAGCGATAATTCTTTTGGCGACGTCTTCATTAATTTGCGCCAACGCCGCTGTATTGACATTACCCGTTCCCACGCTGAGACTGGCCCAGATGATTTGTGAATGCAACCGCCGCTGATCGCCGTCAAAAGGACTACCAAAACTCGCCTTCTCATTTCTCCTCCGTGTTTTGCGAATATTTTCCAACACACCTAAGGCTGGTTTGCCTTGGCCCAGATCGAGGCGTTCAAACACTCCACAGTTCCGTCGATCACCTTCGCCAGGCCTTCCTTGAACTTTTCTTCGTCGGCAATGTCGCGGCTGGCAATCGATTCCGTCATTGACGCCAGCGCGGGTGCGGGTACGCTGGGAGGAGTCGAAAATTGTTTGGTGCCGCTGATTGCCTCGACACCCGCTTTTTGTGCACGACAGCCGTATCCGTCGCTTTGCTTCCAACCACGCTGTCCACGTATTGCCTGGAAGCCATCTGTGCTGCCGACCCCGTACCCAGGGTCGTGCGAACTGCTGCAATAGTTGTCGGAGAAGTTGTTCCGACGGTCCAGAATTCGGTCTTTACCGTATCGCTGAGTTGGTACACCACGGTGTAGTACGTGGCCGCAGGAGTTGCTCCAGCGTTCGGCGCCAGCGATACTGACAGCGCCCCTTGTGCTCCCAGCGTGACGTTTTTCGTGCCGGATGCGACTGGGTTTGCCGTCGGACGTGCTAAATGCCGGCCAGGAGATCAATAAAACGCCTGAAGCTGGCGTGCCATCCGCTCGGTAGACGACGTCTGAGATGTTCGTCATTGCCAGCGCCTGCGCATGCGACATGGTGGCTGACGCGAGCACCGACAGCAGCAAGCAAAAAAGGGGCCACAAGTGGCGGCGACGAGCCAACATAACTCCTCCATTACCGTTCATGCGCCTTCCAACCTCCAGGGACTCGAGCAACTTATCTGCGCTGCCAATTTTAAGCGCTATGCGGCGCTCTCCCATTCGCAACTTCTTGCTGGGACCATGATGACAATCAGGTGTTCAGAATTATTCCCGCGACAAGAAATGTCCCGGACGCTTGCTTTTAAACATTAGAGTCCAGGCAGCCTGCGGCCTGCTGTCTATTTTCGAGCGGCCACGTAATCCTGCAGGAACTTCACCACGCTTTGCACATACACGTCAGCGAAATCCACCACTGGACGGCGCGCCTCGATCAATTGCATGGCCTCGGCAAGGTTCCAACTTAACGCGCACAAAATTGCCAAGATCATCATCGGCGCCCGGTGAACCCCCGCAGCGCAGTGCACGTACAGCTTCGTTCCCGGTTCATCCAGCACGGCCAGCGCGAACTCCACGCCTCGTCGGAAAACTTCGGGAGACTTTGGCTGAAAATCATCGTCTACGGCATTCCACAACACCTCGATGCCAAAGGGCGCGGCTAACGAAGTATCGTCAAACTCGATCTGCATGTCGATGATGTGGGTCACGCCTGCGCGTGCCACCGCCGCCATGTTCTCCTGATTCCAGATCCCGCCACCGACCGCGATCCGGCCGGTCACCCATGTCATATCCATCCTGCGAGTCCCACGTGCAAATGGGCCTTTGACCCGGTTCGCCCGATTGATGCCCGGCTGATCGAAGCCGCCGTTGTACCCTGCGTAGCGCCGCCTCACGGCTGACCATCGACTAACCATCAACGACCAATTCATTCTACGGCATCGGTTGCGGATGACAGGGGCTCGGGCTTGCTGTCTTCAGTGCCCTTGCCGGCATCCTGACTCGCACCTTCACTTTTAACCTCGGTTTCGAGAATGGGGTCTTCGGGAAGTCCCAAACGCCGCAACAAAGTTTTTCGCCAGTGAGTCCTCTTCCAGGTCTTCCTGGTCCAATGCCGCTGCAGGGTACAGTCCTATCATTTCAAACAAATATTTCGCATGTCCGCAGCTGCCCTTGGCGGTCGCATCAATCAGGCTGGTCACGATTTTCGGGGCGTCATTCCCAACTTGGTTTTTCAGTTCTTCCCGCAGTTCCGGCAACGCGATAGCGCGCAGCTTTTCTGCTTGTGTTGAACTTTTCTTTGTTGGTTCTGCCGATGACGCCTTGGCGGCCTTTTTTACCTTGGAGTTTGACGATGCTCGTGCCATAAGCCTCAAAAAAGAAGGGCGCGCCTTTCGGCGCGCCCGCAGTGAGATTATTTTCTGCCTTATTCAGAATCACTTACAAGTTTTAGATCGCTCGTACCCCCTTGACAAGATTTTTTGGGCTATTTTTCCCTGTCGCCAAAAATCCCGTGGTCCGCCGAGGGCAACATCCCAAACAACCCTCCGAGCGGCAGCAACGTCCAACCGAAGTAGCTATCTTGTCATCCCGGCGCTAAACCGGTCGGGGTGAGGTTTCGCATTTCCGAACCGTCCGGTGCGCAATTTCGTAGGCTCGTAGTTTGTAGAGCTCCCAAATGGTACAGGTAACGCTCCTGAGGAGGAGAAAATGAAAATAAGCAAAGTCCTGCTATTTCTGGTTCTTGCCGCTCTCTGTACGTCCTCGGCATTCGCTAAATCGAAGGGTGACGTGAGAGATGTCACCGGTTGCCTATCAAAAGGCGACAGTGCCAATGAATTCCTGTTGACTGCCAACGATGGGAGCACTTGGGAAATCCGCAGCAGTCGAACACCTCTCGCCGATCACGTCGGTCACACAGTTACGGTAACCGGTGTTGTTTCACATGCCAAGATGCACAACATGAAAGAAGACGCAAAAGAGGCAGCCAAAGATAGTGGCATGAAGAAAAGTGACGCCGAGCACGGACATTTGAAAGTCACAGACGTGAAGATGGTTAGCGACTCCTGCCAGAAATAGTTGAATCAGCGAAGAGTATGAACAGGGTGGGATTGCTAATCCCACCTTCGTTTCTTGCAACGCGCCGATTCCAGGCACTCAGTTGGTCGATGCAACATAGCCCTCGTCTTTGTCTGCGGGCTCCGATTCCGGGTCCACGATCAGCTCCAGCAACCCGCCGTGCAGGAAGATTTCACTGAGGTGATCCACCGCCTCTGGATAGAGCCGGCCCACAGTTCGGCGGCGGCAGCCCAGCAAATCCGCCGCCTCGTCGTGGCTGTAATCCAACAGGACAACCCTCGCGATTAACTGTTGTGAAAAGTGGCCCAGCTTCTCCAGGCTGTTCTCTACGTCGTGCACAAAGATTACAGTGTCTTCAAATGTGGTCACGGTGTAAGAGGGGACGTGAGTGCGGAAGAACTCTCGCCCCAGTAGCGACGGTAGCCTGCCAACCTCTACCGACAGCCGCGCGCATCGCTTCAGCATTCCCACGGTACGTGCACGGTAAAGCCAAAGATCGGGGTTTTCCCCCGGGGACCAGTCATGCGGTTGTGAGTGAGCGGGACCATTCTCCGCCGTCACCCAGGGAAGGATTGTCGCCAGCGTGCCGGCAATAAGGGTTTTGGTGATGGCATCTGTAGCAACGCTGCGAATCGTATTCCTGGCGGTGGCGTCTCTGGGCATCATGGTTACACAAATTCGAACCGGTCGGCCACGGGCAAACGCGGTTGGCTAATGGTTCTTTGCGGCGCGCAGAACTCCGCCATTTTGGGAACGCAGGATGCGCAGTACACCTGTTGCATCCCTCGCTGGCGTAACCACAATCCGCCACACCGCTAGCAATACTTCAGTTCTAACTGCAAATAGTTTTCATGTTTCAGTTCTGTTTCCATGAGTGCCTCCGTATGAATTGGGGAGTCAAGCTATTAGCGACCGGCAAAAGCTCTTAATTGCAGAGGCATAAGGATTCGCAGAGTCGACGAAGTTGATCTCCGGAAGCCCAACTGCCGAAACAAAAAAAGCCCTATAGGATGGGCCTCTCCTATAATTCTATTTCCTTCCAGATGTGAGACTTAAGCTTGGTATAGCGAAATGCTATAACGTCGATGTTATACTTCCTCGATGAAATTCCGAGCTTTGCAAGAAAATTTGCGCAAACAGTTATGGGAGCGCATTGAAGAAGGCGACCTGACCGGCCTTCGTCTGGCGGAGCAGACCGGCTTCAAGCAGGCTCACATTTCCAACTTCCTCAACCGCAAGCGTGGTCTAAGCCTGGAAGGCATGGACAAGGTGCTCAACGTGCAGCATCTCTCTGTGCTCGACCTGCTGGATCCCAGCGAGATCAATAAACGTGCCAGCATCGTGCCTCCGGGCGAAGACGAGTTCGATAATGTGCTGCTGGCCGAGGCCAGGGTGGCCGCCACGGAGCCACTTATCATGAGCATGAACGTGCGGGAGATCCTGAAATTCAAGAAAAGCTTTTTGCGCCGGTTGCGCGCGGAAATGGAAGGGAATCGCGATAACTGGGAACGCTTCGTGCTGATCAAACTCGACGCCCGTGAGGGTATGAGCATGTATCCCCGACTGCTGCCTGGGGCCACGGTGTTAATTGATCGGCACTACAATTCGCTCAAGCCCTATCGCAAGGGCGAATTCAACATGTACGCTGTCTTAAAGGACGGCACCTGCACCGTGAAGTATGTAGAAGTCGCCGGCAACCACCTGATTCTACGGCCGCATAACCAGGCTTATCCCATTGAGGTCATGACCATCGAGGAGGGGGAGACCTCGGCGGACTACATTGTCGGGCGGATTTGTTATGTGGGGATTGAGACCTAGCCTGCTCAAATCATAAACCACATTTGGCCTGGGCCACCCAAGATTCTAGCGCCAGTCTCTGATTGTCTTCTCCAGGACCTCAACGGCTTTGGCCAGAGCCCGCAGATCCTCACTCCTTAACCGCCCAAGTTGCTTCGCCAGATGGGCAATCCGCCGCTGCCGCGCTTTCTGGACTAGCCGCACGCCTTTGGCAGTGGCAGCAATCTGGACCCGCCGCGCGTCGCGCATGTCAGCCTCAATATGGACCAGTCCGCTATGTTTTAACCCCGCCACGATACGGCTCATGGTAGGAGGCTTCACCTGCTCCGCCGCAGCCAGCCGTCCCAGAGTCGTCTGGCCGCCGAACACCAGCACTGACAATGCAGATAGTCGCGCCGGACCCTCACCTGTCGCCGTGTCTTGTTTACGGGCCCTGCGCAGCAGATGGATCGCCGCCGAGTGCAGACCATCAGCGACGTCTCTGGCCCCGCGCTCGGTGCTGGTCCTATTTCTCATTCTCCTCATTTCGCGGATCCTGGCGCCGATCTATCCATAATCCCATCCAACATCCTGTTACGCCGACCGAATGGGATC
Source organism: Acidobacteriota bacterium (assembly GCA_003225075.1). Classification (GTDB taxonomy): domain Bacteria; phylum Acidobacteriota; class Terriglobia; order Terriglobales; family Acidobacteriaceae; genus Gp1-AA124. The sequence goes on from QIAP01000040.1 coordinate 21,550, forward strand.
AGAATAATAATGCCCTCGGGAGGAAGGCCACAATCCTGCGCGGTTGACCACCCGATTGTCATTAGTATAATTCGTTAGCATGGCTAACTAACGTACCGAGTCGGAGAAGAAACATGGACGACAAACAAGAAATTATTACCTCGATCCAATCGGGGGACCTGGAGAAAACCCGGCAACTGTTGGCCAAAGATGCAAAGCTCGCCTTAGCCCGCGACAGCAGCGGGGTTTCTGCGGTCATGCACGCACTCTATCGCCAACGCAAAGACATGCTTAACGTACTGCTTTCCATCAAGCCTGATCTCGATATTTTTGAATCGGCAAGTCTGGGTCACACCGATCGAATTTCCGAGTTGATCGGCAACGACCCCGCGCTGGTGAACGCCTGGTCCGGTGACGGGTTCACGCCCCTCCACCTGGCCTGTTACTTCGCAAAGGAAGACGCCGCGAGACTCTTATTACAACACGGTGCCGCAGTTGAGGCAGTGGCCAAGAATCCGATGAAGGTCATGCCGCTGCATTCGGCGGTTGCGGGACGTAATCTCGCGATCGTGAGGCTTCTGCTCGAACACGGAGCTCCGTCCAACGCGCGGCAGCAGCAAGGATGGACCGCCTTGCATGAAGCGGCCCAGCAGGGAAATGCCGCCATGCTCGCTCTACTGCTCGAGCATGGGGCAGATCCAAGCGCAAAAAATGACGCTGGCGTTACGCCGCTGAAACTAGCCAATGAAAAAGGCCATACCGAAATCGCGCGGGCACTGGGAGCGGCCTAGCTCGCGGATTCCGCTGGAGGCAATCCCAGCTGCCCGGCATGCACCAACTATTTGTTTTATTCAAAGTTGTGTCTTGATTTCTGCTCCGACCTTACCTAAGATGCCCGCACATCGCAGATAAGAAATCAGGCCAATTTCAGGTTTTTACCTGTCTATTCTCTCAGGTTTTTACCTGTTGTTCGTTGTTTGCAGTGCAAGTCTCTTCGTCTACGCCATGGCGTCGGTTTAATCCAAGGTAATAATCTGTGCGGATTAAGCGGGCTCGCGCTCAGCGTTCGTGATGCCTTTCTAAATTCCTAAAGAGGAAAAGGAGAATCTCCGTGCTCACCAGAACTGCTTTTATTCTGACATTTCTTCTCGCAGTAATCGTGAACTGTAACGCAGTCGCACCCTCAATCGTCAATAGTTCGCCTTTGTACAACGGCTCTATCGGGGTCACTTATAACTTACAGTTGCTAGCCATTGGGGGGGCGGGCGGTCCTTACCGCTGGGCGCTCGCTTCCGGCAGTTTGCCGTCAGGACTGACGCTCACCAGTTCAGGGTTGCTTTGGGGTACGCCGACCGGCGGCAAGACGTATGCGTTTTCGCTAAAAGCCAGTGATGTGGCTGGCAACTCCCAGACAAAACCAGTCTCCATCACAGTTTTTTCCACGGCTGCAGACAATCGTTATTGCAACCGGGGAAACTTCACAAACTTTGCGGGAATGAAGACGGACCGCACCGCGAATTTGCCAACCTCATGCTTCTTCACCGCTCGCTTTGCAACTCCCTCGCCAGGGAGAGTCATAACAGTTCCGGCGGGAGCAAAGCTGCAAGGCTTTATTGACAGCGCGGTTTGCGGAGAGACGCTGATGCTGGCCGCGGGCGCCACTTATGAAAATGTCAGTGGCTTTACCTTACCTGCAAAGCATTGCGACGACAATCACTGGATCACCATCCGCAGTAACACGGTGGATGCTAATTTACCGGCGGAGGGCGTGCGCATGACGCCGTGTTGGGCGAAAGTCGCCTCACTTCCCGGCCGTCCGCGATTTGCGTGTCCGGCGGGCGGGGTTCCTTCCAGCACCCGGTTGGCAAAGCTCCTGGTCAGACCCAGCGAAACGCCAATTACGATTTCCGGCGATCATTACCGGCTGATCGGTTTGGAGATTACGCGTCCCACCGGAAGCGGAGCTGTAGTTGATTTCGTGCAGACTCCGAGAGCCACAAAGATCATTCTGGATCGTATTTGGATGCACGGTACGGCGAGGGATGAGACGACCCACGGCGTGCAATTGGGCGACGGGCACAGCATCGCAGTAATTGATTCGTATCTGAACGACTTTCACTGCATTGCCGGATCGTCCGGAAAATGCTCCGACGCGCAGGCGATCCTGGGAGGGAATGACACGGTGGGGGGTGGGACTTATAAGATTGTGAATAACTTTTTGGAGGCCGCTGCCGAGAATATCCTATTTGGAGGCGGCGCCTCGGTGGACATCCCGGGAGATATTGAAGTACGCCGCAACCATCTGTATAAGCCGATGTTATGGAACCCGGCCGACCCCAGCTTCTTCGGCACAACCTTTACCGTGAAGAACCATTATGAGATGAAGAACGGAACCCGGGCCCTGGTGGAAGGAAATATTATGGAGAATACCTGGGGCGGCTTCTCGCAAATCGGCGCCCACATTCTGTTGACGCCTAAGAACCAGACGCAGGGAAGGGTGAATTTGTGTCCCAATTGCTACGTCACCCATGTAACGGTTCGCTACAACCACATGATCAGTGGCGGGCAGGGAGTGCAGATTGCGGACGCCCCTAACGACAATGGTGCTTATGCCACCGCTGGCAACAGCGATTCGGTGCATGACAACCTGTTCGAAAATCTGGTTTACAAGAACTGCTATAAGTGCACCAATTATTACAACCAGATTGCGACCGGAATAAGCGCGCCATCCTCGGACATCCTGAAAGGTGTAACCCTGCAGCACAACACGTTTGTGGTCGCGACCACAGTCGAGGGCACACCAACCAACGCGGGAATGCTGGAATTGGGAGGCCCGACCAGGACTAAACAGACCGGTATCACCGTCAGGGACAACATCATCGTGGCGGGCTACTACGGACCGTGGACGACGGGGGGAACATCCAATTGCGCCACCAATCAACCCAACGGCCCACTGGGAAAGTTTAACGCGTGCTGGACCTACACTTTTATAGGGAACCTGATTCCCGGAGGAATGCTCATGCACGGCCAGAACCCCACATGGCCGGGCGGAAACATTTTCACGGCTAATCAGACGGCGGTTGAATACGTCAACCTGAAGAATGGTTTTGGCGGCGACTATCACCTCTCCCTCACCAGTCCGTACAAGCGCACGGCCAGTGATGGCAGGGATCCGGGTGCCGACATCGATTCGTTGAACTCGTATATCAGGAACGTGAATTAAGGCAGAACGCCGATTCAGTCAAGGGCAGGGCCCGGTCAATAAACCGGGCCCTGTTTATTCTTAGCAGCACATTCTTCAGCAGACGATATCCATCGACAATTGTTTTTATAAATGCTCGAGCGCACAGCGAAAGAACAATCCCGCAGGCAACTTACCTCTTTCAGTTCACGTCGAAAATATATCGACTCTCTGCCAAGCTGGCGTCCCTAGCTGTTTCAGGATCTGCCCAGGCAGGGTGCGACGAAAGGGAGTGTTCGATGCGTTACATGGTAATTACAATGCGAAGTTTAGCGCTGTCCGGCCTTTTGCTTCTGTTCGGATGTGGAGGGCTTTCGTCCAGGGGGACACCCACGCCTCCTCCAAACGGAACTCCACAATTCGGGCATGTTTTTCTGGTGGTGGAGGAGAACCATAGCTATTCGGATGTGATTGGCAATTCACAGATGCCCTATCTTAATAACCTCGCCTCGCAATACGGTCTGGCCACCCAGTATTTTGCGAACATTCATCCTTCACTCGGCAATTACTTCATGTTGACGACAGGATTAGACACCCCCAGCGATGATTTATTTAATGGGACCGTGAGCGCTGACAACGTAGTTCGCGAATTAGTCAAGGCGGGCAAAAGCTGGAAGTGTTATGCGGAGAATCTCCCCTCGGTCGGCTACACGGGGAATGATCTTGTGTTTTATCCTTATGTGAAATGGCACAATCCTTTCGCGTATTTTACAGACGTGACCGGCACCAGCGAGGCGAACAATCTGGTCTCCTTCGATCAATTCAAATCCGATCTTGCAGCCGGCCATCTACCGAATTATTCCTTCATCGTCCCTAATATGCTGGACGACGCTCACGATGGCCCACTGGCAGTGGCCGACCTGTGGCTGAGAGTGAACATTGATCCGCTGATCTCGAACCCTGTTTTCCAGAAGGATGGATTGCTGGTGATTTTGTTTGACGAATCTGATGGCAACGATACTGCCAATGGCGGCGGGCACGTGGCTGCGGTGGTGGTCAGCGCGCAAGCAAAGAAAGGATTTCAGTCCACCACGATGTACCAGCATCAGAGCACGCTGCGACTTCTTCTCCAGGGACTGGGAGTGACAAGCCTTCCTGGCGCCGCGGCCAGCGCACCGAGCATGGGTGAATTTTTCTAATTCTGCTTCCCTGAAGGAGAGCGCCACGCGGGGAGAAATCATGCGGGCGTCCGCTGTCTTGCCCTGTTCAGGCGCTCTTTCAGTGACGTCGGCTTGTAGTTGAACTCTGTCCTGAAACGATCCGAGCTGATTTGTCTGGGGAACCCGGTCACCCTGAGGTCGCCAAAAGTTATGCGGATGTTGTTGTTCAAAACCTGGATTTCTTTACCTAAGTCACTCAACTGCCAGATTTCAGAGGGAACGTTATACGCCGAAAAAGCCACCTGTTTGGCGTCGAGGAGGATTGCAAACACGTCCGCCAAGTCTTCGACGTGGACCATGGAAAGAATCTCATCCGGCCTGTAGGGAATCGATATTTCGCAACTCCGCTGGTCGCCGAGAAAATCAAAGAGTTGACTACGCCAAGGCGAGGCAGTGCCCGTTGCGCCCGGGCCAAGGACGGTTGAAATTCTTAAGGCCGTGAACTGGATTCCATGGTTGCAAGCGTAAGCTTCACCCAACGCCTCAGCATACTTCTTGGCTGCTCCATAGAGGTCTTCCGGCGCCGTTGGAGAGATCTCAGAAACCGTGTCGGATGCGCCGCTTGATCCGTAGACGCTGAGCGAACTCGCATAGACAATCCTGGGAACCTGGAAGTTGCGCGCGGCTTCCAAAATATTCAGTGTGCCCGCGATATTAACCTGCGTTGCTGCCTGGGGGTTCTGTTTTGAGGCGGTAGGCAGGAGTGATGCCAAATGAACAATACTATTGAACTTATGTGCCCTGAATATCTCCTGGAGTTGCCGGGGGTCGGTGACGTCACAGGCGTAAAAGATGCCAGGAGTAGTGCTGTTAGATTTTTGGTCTAGCGAGATTACATTTCTTCCCGCGCTGAGAAGTCGTGAGCGCACCCAGCGCCCGATGAAACCTTCTGCGCCAGTGACCAGGGTGTGATGGGGTCCGAGCACGCCATTGATTATGCAATGGTTCGGGGCGGTCAGTACAAACTTTGGCGTTGTCATTTGTTCGGTGTTGCGCCCCGATGGAATCTCGTGGAGAATACATTCAGCACGATTCTCTTGAGAACAAGTGGAGACGCCCGGGCGTTTCAGATTTTGATGCCAGTTGGGCAAGAGTTTTCTCGTTGCCGTCCCCAGGCAGCGTAATCAGGCGGCGTTCGTAAGAGTCAATTTTGTTGAGGTGTGAGTTGAGTAAGCGAGCGTTACCGGCATTTTTGTTTCTTGCCTGCAGCCTGGTCGCGGCCCAAAGTAGCGCGACGCTGGAAGGCAAGAGCACGCGGTTGACCCTGCTTTCCGCACTGAGTTCGAAGTCTCCAAAGGCGAGTGAGTTCCGCGCGCGTTTGGAGGAATCTGTACAAGTAGACGGCGAAGTGCTGCTGCCGCAAGGTACTCTGTTTGAAGGTCACGTCGAGCCCAGGCCCGCCCGCAGGATGATTCGATCTGGCGCTTTGCGACTGGTGTTTGACCGCATGGTTCTGCCCGATGGAACCGTGCGCTTCACCAACACGTCACTCACGTCAATCGATTACAAAGGTGTGAAGACCGATTCGGAAGGTACCGTGCGTCCCCGACTTTCTAAGAAACGTCTGTTGGTGCAGGTGGGCGGCGCTTTGCTCATCGCCAAAGTAGGCGACGATCTCTCCGAAGTGGCCATCGCCACGGTCACCAAAAACGGCGCGCGGTTTTTTGGCTTGGGGGCCGCCGTGGCATTCGTGCTATTGCAGAAAGGCGGAGAGGTTAAGGTTCCCCAAGGGACTGGCATTGAAATAACCTTCGGCAGAGAGGGTGAGGTGCTTCCCATGGGCCTATCCCCCGAACCTCCGTTCTCACCGTCCAGGCAATAGACACCACAAAAGTCAACGTCAGTAGCCCCTAACCAAAGCTATTCTCCCCGCGATATAACTTGCGTTCCTCACGCTTCCTGATGTAAAAACCAGCGGTACTCATCCCAGAATAGTGTGGTCGTTCCTCTGGAACCTCTCTCCGGCTACCGAGCTTGTTTCATCCGCCCGCGTGTCCGCTCGCGGAGCGAGTTTAGGAGATTTATGAACCCGACTTGCAAAGTATTTTTCATCGCGTTTGCGATTGTGGTGCTCACGACGTTCGCCTTCGCGCAGGGCGCCGCCACCGGTGACCTGCACGTCACCGTAAGAGACCAGAAAGGCGGTGCGGTTACCAATGCGACGGTCACCGCGCGGGAGCAAGCGAAGGGCTTCGAGCGTTCGACCACGGAAAATGTCGATGGTGAATATCCGCTACTGGCGTTGCCGCCGGGAAAATACACGGTTAGCGTTAGCGCTCCGGGCTTTGCAGACGTGGATGCCAAGAATCAGGACGTCACCGTCGGGCAGATGCGGGATCTGCCGATTACTCTGCTGGTCGCCGGCACACAGGAAACCGTAACCGTCAATTCCCAGACTGAATTAGTGGAGACACAACGCAGCTCTTCGACGGATACCATCGAGCAGCGTCGCATCGATAACCTGCCCATCAACGGGCGTAACTACATCAACTTTGCCCTTACCGATTCGCGGCTTGCCCGTGATGATGCGCCCTCAATCGGAGCTGCTCCTACATCCGGGCTGAATATGAGCGGGCAACGCGCTCGCGCCAACCTGGTAAACGTGGATGGGGCCGACGCGGTGGATAATTCGGTCAACGGTATCCGCTCTACCGTGTCGCAAGAGGCCGTTCAAGAATTCCAGATCATCACTAACGGGTACGCAGCGGAATACGGACGGGCATCGGGCGGGGTGGTGAATATCATCACGCGCTCCGGCGCCAATGATTTTCATGGTTCCCTCTTCGGTTATGTTCGCAACCGTAATTTCCAGGCGGTAAACCCGTTCAGTACGGTGTCAAATCCGGCTTATACGCGGGTACAGTCCGGTGCGGCGGTTGGCGGGCCCATCAAGAAGAATAAGACTTTCTTCTATTTCGCTTACGAAGGAACTTGGCGGCAGGAAACCGGCTTCTCCAGCATTGGGGCTAATAACTTTCAACTTGTGCCATTCGATGTATCAGCTTACTTCGGGGCTCCCCCAGGAACGTTTCCAATTCAAGCCACCGCCGAGCAGGCAGCCTTTCTGGCCAGCCCGCCGCCGGTCCCTCTGCTAAGTCTGCAGCAATACATCTTTCTGGTGGGGGCATCTTCCGGGATTGCAGTGAACGGGAGCCAGCCGCAATCGTTTGCCCTGCTGCCCTTTGCACCACCAGGCTCGGGCTCGCAGCAGTTTCCAACGTCTTGCAGCTTATTGAATCCAATCTGCGCCGGGTTGCCGGCTTCCTTCGTGCGCCTGAGTTCGCTGGTTGGAAATTTCCCGGTGTCTGAACACACGGACCTCTATTCGCTGCGTCTGGATCACAACCTATCTGCGAGTAACCGGTTGATGTTGCGCGGGGGTGTGAGCCCCAGCGATGTGACTGGCATCCAGGTACAGGCTCAAGGTCCGCAGAATTTCGGTCAGAACGCTTTTTCCCGCACCTCCAACCAGAACTACCACGATTGGAGCATCACGGCCCAGGATCAGTGGACCATTGGCAACGACAAGATCAACGAATTTCGCTTCCAGTATGCTCGCCGCGGCCTGCTCTACGGCTTCTCGCGAGGTGCTGGGGGAAGCAACGTGGCGGTGAATATTCCGGGCTTCGCATTCTTTGGGCGTGAGCCTTTTTCGTTCGTGAAGCGCATCGAGCAGCGCTACCAGGCCACCGACAACTTCTCCTTTGTCAAGGGCACACACGACATCAAGTTCGGTGTGGACGGGAACTACATACCCCTGACTGCGGACTTCACCGTCAATTTCGGCGGCGTCTACAACTTCGGACAGCAGGGTCTTTTCCCATCGCCATTCCCGGCCTTAAGTCCGGTACAGTCCTATGGCGCCGGCATTCCTTCTAATTTCATTCAGGGAGTAGGCAATCCGCACGACGCGTTCTCCAATACCACTGCGGCTGCGTTTGTAGAGGATTCCTGGCGCATTAAGTCTAACCTCACGCTGAACTACGGCGTGCGCTACGATGTGGAATTCACGCCCACATTCAGGGCGGTCAATGCGCTTGCACAAAATGCCCAAAATGCGCTGGGCATCAGTCAAGGAATTCCGCGCGATTTCAATAACGTTGCCCCGCGTATCGGAGTCGCCTGGGACCCATGGAAGGACGGCAAGGGCGTCTTCCGAGCGTCCTATGGGATGTTCTATGACCACCCGCTGCTGGCGCTGGCTTTCGACTCCGATGTCGCCGATGCCACGCAAGCGCCGCAGATCATACTTTTCCCCGGGGCGCCATGTGGCAGCAATCCCCTTCTTCCTCCCAACCCGCTAAACGTAAACGCCTCCAACGCGTTCCAAGGGCTGATTCCGAACGCGCTTTGCACACCTCCCGGACTCTCGCAGGCGCTTGACTATCTCCCAGACCAGCAACGCTTTAATCCCACGCCAAATGCCCCTTCGGCGTTTGTCAACCAAGCTTATCTGCAGGCAGGGGTGCCGCTGTCACTGCAACCCTTCGGATTCCCGACTGCCAGAAACTTCCAGTACGCCTACTCCCAGCAAGCAAACTTCAGCTTCGAGCGTGATCTGGGACACGACTTCTCCCTCGGGCTGGAATGGAACTTTAATGGCGGTCGTCATTTGAACCGGCCCACCAACGCGAACGCGGTGAAGTCACAATTTTTGGTCGCGAACTGGCAGGCTGCGCTAAGCGACCCACTCTCGAGCGCCAGCCTCGGCCCCCTGGCGGTAGGCTCAAGTAATCCGTGCAATCCCTTGAATCCGACCTGGGTCTCAGCCGCACTGGTGAGTTTTTTCCGCCCCTCGGGGCTGAATCCCTCGCTGGCGAACTTCTTGAGCGCTATTGGAGCGGGTGGCTGTGTAACCCTAGCGCAATCAATTCTCGCTGCCGATGGACTGAACGCCAGCTGCGATCCCACCACGCTGGCGGTGTGCATCCCTTTCAGTGATATGCCGGCTAACTTTTCGACCGGGAGTTCCGTCTACCACGCTCTAACCGCCAACCTGCGCAAGCGTTTTGGGCAACACTACGAATTTCTCGCCTCCTACACCTGGTCACACGCCATTGATGACTCAACCGATTTGCAATCACCACTCTCGCCTCAGGACAATTACAATCCCAGCGCGGAGCGCTCCAACTCTGTGTTTGACCAGCGACACAGATTTGTGTTCAGCGCGGTTTACCAGAGCGGTCACCTGGGAGACGGTTTCGCCAAGAAATTATTCAGTGACTGGACAGTGGCGCCCATTATCGAGGCAGTTTCGGGACGCCCATTCAATATCATCACCGGCGACGACCGAAACTTCGATTTCGGAACTACTACGGATCGTCCCGTTATCGTTCCTGCGGGAACGCCGCCCAATCTTTGTGGGGACACTCCAGCTCCTTCGCGCTTCTCGCCCACGGGTTTCCTGCAGCCAGCCTGCTTCCTTAACGGCACCCTGGTGGGGAACCTCGGCCGCAATGCCGGGACTAAGCCCAGTGACGTGTTCACCGACCTTCGAATCTCAAGACGAATCGCCTTCGGCGAGCGCTTTGCCTTGGAAGGTATTGTCGATGCCTTCAACCTCATCAACCGTTTTAACGTCGCAGACGTAAATCCGTTGTGGGACAGCGGCCAGAAACGGACCGCGGCATTTGATCCGCGCCAGCTGCAGTTTGCGCTGAAACTGACGTGGTAGCGGCAAATCGACATTGTACGATTTTGATTCAAGTTGGGCCGCCGCCAAGGCGGCCTCAACTGTTTATAGATCCATTCGCCCTTCCCTGATCCTTGGGTTCGGAAGTTCAGGTTGGAGAAAAAATTAATGAAACGCCGTGCGAAATGGGTGTTTAGGTTCACCGCATTGGCAGTGCTGGTTACGGTTGCTTACGCTGCCGATCAGTATGAAATCACGGTCGAGCGTGGTGTCTCCGCAAAAATGCGCGACGGGGTCACTCTACATGCCGACATTTATCGCCCCAAGGCGGAGGGCAAGTTCCCACTCTTGCTTCAGCGGACTCCCTACAACAAAGATGGCAGCGTCGAGTTCGGAGTGAAAGCGGCAGCCCGCGGGTACGTTGCTATTATCCAGGACGTCCGCGGCCGGTTTTCTTCCGAGGGCGAATGGTACACCTTCAAACATGAGGGGGAGGATGGCTACGACACAGTAGAGTGGGCGGCTGCTTTGCCCTATTCAAATGGCAAAGTGGGAATGTTTGGAGGCTCCTACGTGGGAGCAACCCAGATGCTCGCTGCCATGGCGCAGCCGCCGCATCTGGCGGGCATCTTCCCGGTAGTGACTGCTTCAAATTATCACGACGGATGGACTTATCAGGGAGGCGCCTTTGAACAGTGGTTCGGCGAATCATGGACCTCGGGGCTGGCCGAAAACACGCTCCAGCGGAGGGTGGAGAAAAACACGAACGCAATGAGCTGGATAAAAACGATTCCATTCGCCAGCTATCCGCTGCTTGAACCGGGTACGGCTGAGGGCCTCGCGCCGTACTTTCTCGACTGGCTGCAACATCCTACTTACGATAATTATTGGAAGACCTGGTCCATTGAAGATCACTATGCGCAGATCCAGGTGCCGGCTTACCACATGGGAGGCTGGTACGACATCTTCATGGGCGGGACATTGCGAAACTACGGAGCCATCAAAGCTGGTGCTGGCAGCGAGGCCGCGCGGCGCGGCCAACGCCTGATGATTGGGCCTTGGTACCACGGGCCATTTAATGGCAAGACGGGAGACGTAGATTTCGGACCCGAGTCTCGCATCGAGGAGTCGGATGATTTAATCCTCCGCTGGTACGACTATCTGTTGAAGGGTATCCCGAACGGAATGGAGAAAGAGAAGCCGGTCAAGATTTTCGTGATGGGGAAAAATGTGTGGCGCGACGAAGACGATTGGCCACTGGCTCGGGCCAAGAGTACGCGCTTCTACCTGCATTCCGGCGGCAAGGCTAATACTTCGACAGGTGATGGCGCTTTAAACACGACTGCGCCGCGGCCGGAAGCAAGCGACGTGTTCACTTATGATCCTGCTGATCCCGTGCCCACGCGAGGTGGAGGCCTTTGTTGCGACAACGAACACCTGGCTTCCGGGGCATTCGACCAGCGTCCCAACGAGCAACGCAGCGATGTGCTGGTATTTTCGTCGCCGATTCTTCAGGAAGAAATGGAAGTCACGGGACCAATCAGCGTAGAACTCTACGCGAGTTCGTCAGCAGTTGATACTGACTTCACTGCCAAACTGATTGACGTTCGTCCCGATGGATATGCGCAAAATCTGACCGATGGTATCCTGCGGGCGCGTTACCGCAACTCGCAGGAAAAGCCGGAACTCCTGGAACCCGGGCACATTTATAAATTCACCATCGATCTATGGGCCACTAGCAATGTTTTCCTCGCTGGACACCGGCTGCGGCTGGAAGTTTCCAGCAGCAACTTCCCGCGTTTCGACCGCAACCTGAACACCGCCGAGGACCCCGAACGCGGCACTCGCTGGGTGAAAGCCAGTAACACCATCTACCACGATGGCAAGCATCCGTCGGTGGTCGTGCTACCCGTGGTGGCCCGGTAAGCGAGGGCCTCCCATGCCGTGCGGTCCGGCTACGGATCACGGCGAAGCAACGGGGATCTCGCGACTACATCGGTCGTTCTCGTGGGTAACAATTCGCTCCTGCTACACTTCTTCATCCTTCGCGATTGCCAGGAGATTGCTTTCGATGCCCGAATCCCACCCTCCAACCGCGCGCACACGCGTCGTCCGCGAATCCCACCGTGGGGTATACGACCGCGAGACTGCGTACCAAATCCTGGATGAAGGTTTTATCTGCCACGTCGGTTTCGTTCTGGACAACCAGCCCTTCGTTATCCCGACGGGCTACGGGCGCGCGGGAGACAACCTTTACATTCATGGCTCCGCCGCCAGTCGCATGTTGCGCCGTATGGATCAGGGCATCCCGGTTTGCGTGACGGTCACCCTGCTGGATGGACTCGTGCTCGCCCGCTCGATTTTCAATCAGTCGATGAATTACCGCTCGGTGGTCGTGCTGGGTACGGCAGTGGCAGTGCACGACCCGAAAGAGAAGTTGGCAGCATTGCACGCCTTGTCAGAGCACATGCTGCCGGGCCGCTGGGCTGATGTCCGCCTGCCCAATGAGAAGGAACTTAAGGCAACCCTGGTCATGCGCTTGCCGATTACGGAGTTTTCGGCAAAAGTGCGCCAGGGTCCGCCGATTGACGACGAAGAGGATTACTCATTTCCGACTTGGGCAGGCGTGGTGCCGCTGGAGATGGTGGCGAGTGGGCCGATCAGTGATGCGCGACTCGATCCCAAACAAGAAGCTCCGCTGTATGCGCGACACTATTCGAGGAAAAAGTAGCGGGCCTGGAAGTGGTCGCAGGAATTGCCTGGATTTACGCCTTACACTGATCCTCATCGTTTTGTATTCGCCCCCGGCGGAAGTACTCCCGCCGGGACGAAAATCGGCTCAATGTCGGTAGGAATACCCTCCAGACGACTCAGGGCCTTGCTCAAATCTGGACGCATCACGCCCAAGTCATCCAGCATCTTCCTGGCCCCGGCGTAATCCCCCTCGGCTTCGAGCGTAAGCAAATCGTGATCCAGGTCGCGTACTGCAGATTTCATCTTTTCCACATCCACAGAGAATGTCCCGTCTGCATGTTCGACAAACGCACCTTTAACACTGAAGTAGTTGAATTGCATCGCCATCCCTTTGCCGTGGGCATCGTTCAACCCGAAACGAAGGCTGCGAAACGAGGAAGCCAGGTAGGTCACGTAAAGCTGACGTTGCGCAGCCTCATCGGACTTCAGAATATTGTCCACACCCATCCGCTTCGCATGATCCATCATGTACTGCAGCGCGAAGAGCCCGGTGACGTCCGCCTTGGCCTCTTCAATTGCGCTGTAAAGCTCCTTTAATTCCAGCCTTGGATTGGTATCCCGTCCCTGCACCTTGATTTGATGCGGACCCAGTCCGTGCATGAGTTCATGCGCCAGGATGTGAGTAAAAAACGAATCAAAATTCACGTCGCCCAAGGAGGTTGTCACCAGTGTCCGTCGGGCAATGGGCAGTAGCACGCTGCGAAATTTGGCCTCCTGCACGTTCTTCAGCATTACCCGCTTGCTGCCTTTCTGCTGTACTACTCGATCATCATTAGGCAGGTTGTACGCCGCGGTCTGTACTCCGTGAGCGCCATCACCGGCACTGATAATCTCGTCAACCACCCGGATCGGTGCCGCCGCACCCAGCTTGGGACTACGATACTGGGGATCAATGGGCAGATTGTTTTCGATCTCCTGAAGATGCTGGGTGAAAGCGGTCAGCTTGGAAGTTTCCGCATCATCGCGCAAATTCACATAGGCTTCGAATGCCGCCTTGTACCCGAACAACTCGTCGTTGTAGGTTTCGTAGGGCCCAATCGTGACGTCCAGGGGAGCATCCAGATCCATCCACGCCAGGTCGCTTTCGTAATAATCATTGGATAGGAACGCATCGGCGCGTAAAGTGAGGAACTTCTTCAACGATGGATTATCCGTGAGGTTAGCTGCCTGGCGAAGTAGGTCCGCAACCCTCGTCGACTCGCTTTTGTATTCTTCGTTGTAAGGGATTATCTCCATTTGATCACGTAACTTGTCTGGCGGTCCTACCATGCCTTTAGGTTTTCGCGGCTTGGCCTTCCGGCGAATGACAGTGAAGAATCCCTTGGCTTGTTCCTGCTCCTGTGGGGACAAGGCCGCAACCCAGCGCTCGAAATCTTCTTTGGTCATATCCGCTGGATAGAAATTGGCCCCAGGCAATTTTCTTGGGGGCACGCCGGGAAGAAATGCCTTGTAATCATCGATGTCAGACCACGGCCCCTTGTTGATCCAGAAATAATGCAGCCGCGCTTTGCCCAATGGACTTGTATCTTTCTGGAGCTTGGCATAAAGCGCCAGATCCCCACTCCACAACTGCTTCATGAAGATTTCGTCGAAAATTCGCGCAGCTTCAACGATCTTAGTCATTGCCTGTCGATCGCCAGCAGAAAGCCGGGATGTATCCGCACGCAGAGGCGTTGGGGCAAACCGGTGAATCATTTTTTGCAGTTGGGCAAGATCGGGAATAGTTGCTGGCGACCTCTTTTTGGCTGCTGCTGGAATATTCGATTGGCTAACAAGTAATAGGACTAGAAGAATACTAAACGCTCTCATTTCTATGCCTCCGGTCTGGCAACCAACTGTGAAAAGCGGACAATCATAACAGCAAGCACACTGGCATCGTCCGATGCTCAGAGTTACAATCTAATGAGACCAATTCACCACATTTTTGGACGATTTAGGCCTCGTAAACGTAATCTGGAATCTCGACCATGAAAAAGGTTTTCTTAATATTTTCGCTGGTTGCTTGTTTTCTCCCCCTCTCTGTAATCCTGAGAGCAGATACCGTAGTTGAGGAGATCATCGCTCGCGTAAACAATCAGATCGTCTCTCGCTCCGAATACCTGCGAAGCCGGGAGCAGCTCAAACAGGAGTTGCAGCAACAGGATGCAGCACAAGCGGACAAGGTGTTCACTGTAAAGCAGAAAGATGTGTTGCGCGATCTCATCGATCAGCAACTGTTGCTTGACAAGGGCAAAGACCTGGGCATAACGGCCGACACAGAACTGGTGAAGCGACTGGACGAGATGCGCAAGCAGATGAACTTGGACTCGATGGAGGACTTGGAAAAAGCGGCCACGTCCCAAGGCATCTCCTACGAAGACTTCAAACAGAACCTGCGCAACCAGATTATTACCCAGCAGGTTATCGGAAAAGAAGTAGGCTCCCATATGTCGATCACCAAGGAAGAGGAGCAGAAGTTCTATGAAGAGCACAAAGACGAGATGCAACAGCCGGAGCAGATTAAGCTGAGCGAGATCCTGGTCTCGACCCAGAAGCCCAATCCGCCTGCAGACCAGAAAGCCGCGAGCACAACTCCTGCCACCTCAACTCCTGCCACCGAGGACCCACAACAGCTGGCTGCGGCCGAGGCTAAAGCTCAAGACCTTCTGGCGCAAATCCGCAAAGGGGCGAGTTTCGAAGAAATTGCCAAAAAGAATTCGGATGGTCCCAGCGCGCCGCAAGGCGGTGACCTTGGCTTGTTCAAACGCGGTATGCTCGCCAAGGAACTCGAGGACAAGACTTTCGCCATGAAACCGGGCGAGGTTACTGATGTGATTCGCACTAAACAGGGATTTGTGATCCTCAAGGTGAGTGAGCACCAGCAGGCCGGCGTTCCTGGCCTTAAAGAGATGGAGCCTCGTATCCAGGACGCAATTTACATGCAGAAGTTGCAGCCGTCTCTTCGTGCCTATCTCACTAAGTTGCGCGAGGAAGCCTTCATTGATGTTAAGCCTGGCTATGTGGATACCGGTGCCAGCGCCAACCAGACCAAACCAGTCGAGACCACTACCAAAGAAGCCAACGCCAGGAAGCTCAAAAAGAAGAAGAAGTTCGGGATTATTTAGTTTAAGCTGAAGCTGCTCGGCCCGAGCGCAGGCCCTATACGGAGCCTGCCGGGGCGTCATGCTCTATTTGTTCCCGGAGTTCCAGGCCCTATGAAGGACTTCTTCATCTGCGACTGTTCGCAACACGAAAACAAGGTCATCACATCCAGCTTCGTCGTCGTTTCCAAGCAGGTCAAACCCAAGAAAACCGGTGAGCCCTACCTCGCCCTCACGCTTGGCGACCGCACTGGCCAGATCGAAGCCAAGATGTGGGATAACGTCGAAGAAGCCATCGACGTGTTTGATCAGGATGATTTCCTGAAGGTCAAAGGGTTACTCAACAAATACAAGAATCGCTTTCAGTTGACGATGCACAAGGTACGCCGGCTGGATGAAGCGGACGTTGATTTCTGCGATTACCTGCCGAAGTCTACGAAGAACCTTGATGAGCTGTGGCAGGTGCTGGTCGATTTCGTGTTGACGTTCCAGAATCCTTACCTGAAAGCGCTTTTGCAGGCTTTTATGGCTGATGAGGAAATCGCCACGGCTTACCGTTCTGCGCCAGCCGCCAAGACTCTGCATCATGCCTTTATCGGTGGCCTGCTGGATCACGTGGTCTCGCTCTTTTATTCGTGCGATCTGGTCTGTCGTAATTATCCGCAGGTGGACCGCGACCTGCTCCTCACCGGAGCCTTTCTGCATGACATCGGCAAGATCCATGAACTGGCGTACACGCGCTCATTTTCCTACACCACTCGCGGGCAATTGCTCGGACATATGATCATCGAGTTGGAAATGTTACATGCCAAGGCTGCTCGAGTTCCGGAATTTCCAGAACAGCTTGTGACCCTGCTCGAGCACCTGATCATCAGTCATCATGGGCACTACGAATTCGGCTCACCCAAACTTCCGATGTTTCCCGAGGCCCTTATGCTCCATTACCTGGATGACTTGGATTCGAAGATGGAAAGCATGCGCGCTCACTTCGAACGCGAGGTCGATCTGGAGAGCCCTTGGACCACCTACAACCCGTCCCTCGGACGTCCTTTGTTAAACCGGGCCAAATTCCTGGATAAGAAAGCACCCGCGGTTACAGCCCCGGCAACGGCTGCGGATTTAGCCACGGGTACAGCTTCCGCGGCAGTTGCGGCGTCAGTTCCCTCTTCGGCCCCGGTTCCGATGACTGCGAATTCAGAATCTGAGGGGATTCCTCAAAATCAAACGCCCACGCTTCCGGGATTGGGCGCTCCAGACGACAAAAAGGAACACTCACAGGTGGTTACAGCAGCATGCGGAGTAAAGTTCTGAGAACTAAAGCTGCCGAACGTCACTCACGGGTCGAAGTTTCATGCGCTCTGGTGTTGCCAGAGTCGCTGCGGCCCAAGCATTTCACAAATTCTCTGAGATGGAGGTGATCATGCGATCACGCCTGTTGATACTTAGTTTCGGGTTTTGTCTCGTAATTTCACTTGCCGGGTGCACCAATAAGCCAACTCCTGCCACTACTGAACCTGAGCAGAGTAACCAGTCAGCCTCGCAAGCTGCGAATAGCACGACGGGAAACAAAGAAGCCCGCAAGCCTGAAGCCGCTAAACCGATTGTAGTCCCCACGGGTACGATCTTGACCGTTCGCTTAGGCGAGGCTGTCGGAACCAAAATCAGCCAATCGGGCCAGACGTTCAGCGCCACCTTGGCCGAACCGGTTCAGATTGCCGGCGAAACCGTTATCCCAGCCGGTGCCAGTGCTTCCGGCACAGTCGTCGAAGCCATTCCAGCAGGGCGATTTAAAGGTGGTTCTGTCCTGCGGCTGAAATTGGATTCTGTCACCATTAACGGCACGCAGCACACGATTCAAACGTCAGCATTGCTGCGCTCACAAAAAGGTAAAGGCAAGCGCACGGCGACCTTCATCGGCGGCGGTGCAGGCGTGGGCGCTCTCATTGGAGGGCTAGCCGGAGGGGGTAAAGGCGCTGCTATCGGTGCTTTGGCTGGGGCCGGTGCCGGAACTGCTGGCTCGGCGTTCACTGGCAATCGCGACGTGGTGCTACCAGCGGAATCAGCGGTGAGTTTTAAGCTGGAGGAGCCGTTGGAAATCAGGAAGTAGACTGATTCCGCTTGTTTTAACGGCGAATCGCCCTGCCTAGGCGGGCATCGGCATCTTTAAAATCTTCTTCTGGATGGCGCAGGTGACCAACTGCGCCTTGTTGTGAATATCAAGTTTCCGCATCAGGTTGAATTTGTGCGCCTCAATGGTCTTGATGCTCACCCCTAGCATGCCAGCGATACTGCGCACCGTGTTCCCCTCAGCCAGCAGCTTCATAACTTCCCGTTCACGGGGCGTCAGGGTGGAGTGACGAGCGCGGATGCGCCCATCGTCCCGGGAGCGGAAGTCGTCTACCAGCTTCCCCAGTAGCTCCGGACTGAGACATTTTCCTCCGTGATACACCTCACGCAGGGAGGTGATCAATTTCGGGGCAGGAGTGTCTTTCAACAGATACCCCGCTGCTCCAGCTTGCAACGCTTGCACGACGTACTCTTCATCCTCGTGCATGGTTAGAAACACGAGCTTGGTTTCCGGACAACTCTTCGCGATGATCTTCGCAGTATCGAACGACGATGGCCCAGGCATTCCGATGTCCATCAGCACCAGATCGGGCCGATGCTGTAGCACCATCTTTAACGCCTCTGTCCCGTTGCCGGCTTCATCGACGACATCGAAATCCGGCTCGTCTTGCAGCAAGCGGCGCACTCCTTGACGCAGCAGGGCGTGATCGTCCACCACTACGCAGCGGATTAGGGTGGTGCCAGTTCCTGTTCGAGCAGGAAATCCCTGGTTTGAATACACGACTCCTCCTGATTTTGGCCAGAGAGACTACGGACAGGCACTACACGGATCAGACGAAGCTTGTGGCGAGCTTGGAAATTCCCTGTAATTAAAGGGTTATTCTACAGGTTCTGAGGCCAACTGGCTACCAAAATGCATATTTCTTGGCAAAGGTTCTGTCGGCCTCATGGTTCCAGGTAGCTCCTCATCGGATACAATCCAAAATTCATGTTGCGCTATTTCACCGCCGGCGAGTCTCATGGTGAAGCCCTGGTCGCTTTCATTTCGGGCCTGCCCGCTGGCCTGAAAGTAAATCAGGCGTTCCTCGATCGCGACCTGTGGCGCCGGCAGCAGGGCTACGGTCGCGGCGGTCGCATGAAGATCGAGCGCGACACGGCCCACATTCTTTCTGGAGTTCGGCAGGCGCAGACTATCGGATCGCCCGTCGCCATCTTATTGGAAAATAAAGACTGGAAGAACTGGCAGGAGTCGCTGCCCGTGGCCGAAGGTGATCCGGCGAAACATAAACGGGTTGGCTCTCCCCGCCCAGGTCATGCCGATTTGGCGGGAGCTCTGAAGTACAACTTTCCTGAAGCCCGTTATGTTCTCGAACGCGCCTCCGCACGGGAGTCAGCGGCGAGGGTTGCGATCGGCGCGCTGGCTAAGCTTTTCCTGCGAGAATTGGGAATTGAAGTCGCTAGCCATGTGATCGGCGTTGGTGGAGTATTGATCTCTGAAAAAGAAATTCCCTGGGAACAGATCCATCGGTTGGGCGAAAAACAGGAGATACTCCTGAATTGCGCCGACGAAGAGGTCGAGCAGCGCATGAAAGAAGAAGTAGACAAAGTTCTAAAAACGGGCGATTCCGTCGGAGGTGTTTTCGAAGTGGTCGCTCACAACGTACCTCCGGGCCTGGGAACTTACGCCCAATGGGACGAGCGCCTCGACGCCCTGCTCGCCGGCGCGGTTATGTCACTGCAGGCAGTGAAAGCCGTCGAGATCGGTACCGGCATCGTCGCCGCTGGTTCCCCGGGCTCATCCGTACATGATGAAATAGGCTATGGGGCGGCGACTGGCTTTACCCGAACTCGCAACAATGCCGGCGGCATCGAAGGAGGAGTCTCGAACGGCCAGGACATTCGCGTGCGGGGATACCTGAAGCCGATCTCCACCTTGCGCCGTCCTCTTCAATCGGTGGATTTCGCCACCCGCGAATCCGTTAAGGCGGCCTACGAACGTTCCGACGTTTGTGTTGTTCCAGCCGCCGGAGTAGGGGCCGAGGCTATGGTCGCACTCACCCTGGCTCGTTGCGCGCTGGAAAAATTCGGCGGAGATTCCATGACTGAAACCCTGCGCAATTTTCAAGGCTACTGCCAACAACTGAAAAACTACTGAATGATCTATCCCATCGTGAAATTTGGTAATCCAGTTCTGGAGAAGCCCGCAGAACGGGTAAGCAACTTCGACGGCGAATTGAAAAAGCTCGTCGAAGATATGTTCGAATCCATGTACGCCGCCCATGGCGTAGGCTTGGCGGCTCCACAGGTCGGCATTGCCAAGCGATTAGCCGTGATTGATATCACTTTTAAAGAAGACCCGGACGCCAAACTCGTTCTCATAAATCCGGAGATCATTCACACCGAAGGCCGTCACACCCAGAACGAAGGCTGTTTGAGCATCCCCGAATTTCGCGAGCCGGTGATGCGCCCACGCAAAGTCACCGTTCGCGCCCAGGATATACACGGCAAATTCTTCGAGAAGACTGGCGAAGAATTGCTGGCGCGCGCTTTCGTACATGAGACTGATCATCTGAATGGCAAACTTTACATTCACCACCTAAGCGCGCTGAAACGCGACATGATCAAACGTAAAATCCGCAAACTGATGAAAGCGGGAGAGTGGTAAGAATCTGGATTGAATCATTGAGTCATTGAGCGATTGATTCATTTGTCGGTCGATGGCCCGAGTGGTTTTAATGATGCAATGACTTAATGACTCAATGACTCAAGATTCAATTGCTTCATCTCAATGTCTCGGTCGTTAAACCTCGTTTTCTGCGGCACTCCGCGCTTCGCCGTTCCCACGCTGAATAGCTTGGTGGAAGCCGGATTCCGCATCTCTTTGGTGGTTACCCAGCCTGACAAGCCTCGTGGACGCGGGTTGGAATTGTCGGCATCTCCCGTCAAGCAGCGCGCCATCGAGCTTGCTCTACCCTCGACCCAGCCCGACGTAATTAAAAACAACGAAGCCTTCCGTGTTCAACTTGCCGCACTGCATCCTGATGCCATCGTGGTAGTCGGTTACGGACGCATCATCCCGCGATGGATGATCGATCTTCCGCCGTTGGGCAACATCAACCTGCACGCTTCTCTCCTGCCCAATTACCGCGGCGCCGCCCCCATCCAGTGGGCGATCGCCTGCGGTGAAACCTTTACCGGCGTGACCACAATGCGCATCGATTCCGGTCTGGACACCGGTGACATTCTGCAGCAACGAGAATTGACGATTGCGCCTGAGGACACGACGCCAAGTCTGGCACCCCGGCTGGCCGCGCTCGGCGCCGACCTCATAGTTGAGAGTCTTCTCGGATTACAGGCCGGAACTATTAACCCTCGCCCCCAGGATCATTCAAAAGCTACTCTGGCGCCTTTACTGAAAAAAGAAGATGGTCAAATTGACTTCCATCGTCCGGCGGCGGAAATTTGTAATCGGCTGCGCGGTTTTCAACCTTGGCCGGGTGCCTTTACAACTTTTCGCGGCAAGAACCTGCACGTTTGGGCGGCAAGACCCGTAACAATCGTGCTCCCATTCGGTGAGTTGAACGTAGATGGCGATCGAATATTCGCAGGATGTGGTCAAGTCACTTCGCTCGAGCTGCTGGAAGTCCAACCTGAGGGCAAGAAGCGCATGCCAGCCCGCGACTTCATACATGGGTATCACCCAAGTACCGCCGACAAACTCGGCGAGTCCTGATATTCACGATGCCTATCTCTCCTGCCCGCGCCGCCGCTTTCGACATCCTCCTTCGCGTTGAGCAGCAAGACGCATACGCATCCGAACTTCTGCACGCGGAACATTACGCCAAGCTTTCGCCTGCCGATCACGCCCTCGCAACCGAGTTGACGATGGGTGTTCTACGCTGGCGTTCGTTGCTTGATCGGGATATCGCAGCTGCATCCTCCCAGTCTGTGCGGAAGTTGGATACCGAAGTTCTGGCCGCGCTGCGTCTCGCCACCTACCAGATGCAGCACCTTGATCGCATTCCCGCACGCGCGGCAATCCACGAGAGTGTGGAGTTGGTCAAGCGCGCCCGCAAACGTTCAGCGGCCCCATTCGTAAATGCAATCCTGCGCAAGCTTTCGCAAGTTCCGCGGCCGTCGAACGGCCACTTGGCGGCCCTTCACGCCGCTTCAACCCCGGAAGCGGTGGCCGAAACATCCGCACAACCGCTGTGGATGGTAGAACGATGGTTTCGCGAGTTCGGGGTGGAAACGACAAAACTCATTTGCGCCCATGACCAGTCCGTTCCCACGACCACAATTCGGCTCGGTAGTGGCGGCAGTGAAGAGGAACTTCGTAGCAACAAAATCGAGCTCGCACCCGGGATCTTGCTCGCTTCCGCCAGGAGCGTCCGTTCCGGAGATGTCACCAGAACTCGAGCGTTTCGCGAGGGCCATATTGCCATTCAGGACGAAGCATCGCAACTTGTGGCCCGGCTGGTTGGCAAAGGCTCGCATATTCTCGATTGCTGCGCCGCCCCCGGCGGTAAGACGGCATCCATCGCGGATCGAAATCCAACATCAACCATCATTGCCGTCGAATTGCACCCTCATCGGGCGCGCCTGTTACGCAGGCTCGTGAGGGCCGGCAACGTACGTGTGCTCGCGGCGGATGCCGTCAGGCTTCCCTTGGTTTCGCAATTCGATCGCGTGCTGGTGGATGTGCCTTGTTCCGGCACCGGAACTCTCGCGCGCAATCCTGAAATTAAGTGGCGGTTGAAACATGAAGATTTGGCCGACCTGCAGTCCCGCCAACTCTCGATCTTGCAATCTGCAATGTCACATGTCGCATCGGGTGGCAGGGTGCTGTATTCCACATGCTCTCTCGAACGCGAGGAAAACTCCGATGTCGTAGAGAAGGCACTTGCCAGTGACAAATCATTTCGCTTGCTGGATTGTCGCCATGAGTTGGAAATCCTGCAAAAAGAAGGGGAGCTCGTTTGGAAAGATATTGACTCCCTGATCAGCGGACCGTTTGTCCGCACAATCCCGGGGCTGCATCCCTGTGACGGCTTCTTCGTCGCGATACTGGAGAAGATCTAGCCAAAGAGGCACAGCGATTATCCAATCAGGGATTGTGATGACAGAAGGGTTTGTCGCGCGCACTCTACGGCTTCACTTCAAAATCCACCGTACTTCCCGCCATCACTTTTTGCCCAGCCGCGGGAGTCTGCGTGACGATAATGCTCGCCGGAGAAGCCGAAGGCACGGCTTGCGCGGGCTCAATGCCCGGTGTACGTGCGCTCGGTGTACCCCCGCTCTGATCGGCCGCGGCGGTGACCGTAATCGATCCTAGCCGTAATCCGGCATCGCGCAAAGCCAGTGTCACGCTCCCCAACGGCTGCCCACCAAAGTTAGGCATGACAAATGCCTGTGCCGGCGCGGAGGTCGTCACCAGCAGCCCGATCTTCGGTGCGGAAACGCCACTTGCCTTCGCCGGTGGACTCTGTGAGATCACCTGATTCGCGGGCATTCCCAGCATATCAATCTGCGCAATCGCGCCCACATCCAGCCCGCGACGACTGATATTCAATTCGGCGGCATGCTCGCTTTCTCCCACCACATCCGGAATCTCCACCCGCTGCGGCCCCAGGCTCTGTGCCACCCTCACCTGCCATCCGCGGCGTACTTGTGTATCCGCTTGCGGAAGTTGCGACATGATTTTGCCTTCCGCAATATTCGGGCTGTAGTACTGCCTCTCCACCACGATTTGTAATCCCAATGCGGAAGCCACCTTTTCTGCCTCCGTAGGCGTGAGCCCTACCAGCTTTGGAACCGATACCTCGCGGCCATGAATTGCCAGCCGCATCGCGGTGAGCGCCGATACCAGCGCAACTGTCACCAGTACCAACGCCAGTAGCACGAGACGAATGAACGACTTCATCATGCGAGATTATAGTCTGGCAATCAGTAACCACGTCCCACTTCGGGAACCGACCCCGCACAAGCAAACTCGCGACCTTGCCCACCACCTATACTGTCCATATGGCCCCCGAAACCGACCTGCTGGCTCCGCTCCGTCTTTACTGGGGTTACGATTCGTTCCGTCCATTGCAGGAGCGCATTGTTCGCAGCCTGGTGGCCGGGCACGATGCCTGTGTAGTCATGCCAACTGGCGGAGGAAAATCACTTTGCTATCAGCTACCCGCAATAGTCCTGGGTCAAACCGCCGTCGTCATCTCCCCATTGATTGCCCTGATGCAGGACCAGGCCGCGCAGTTGGCGCAAATGGGAATCCCCGCCGCGGTCTTGAACAGTTCTCTGTCCGAAAGCCAGCAGGTGACAGCGATGCGCGAAGCTCAGGCGGGCGAGTACCGGCTCCTGTATCTTTCGCCTGAACGGCTGGCGCGCCCCGATACTATCGGCTGGCTTCAGCGCGTTCCAATCGCATTCTTCGCCATTGATGAGGCCCATTGCATCTCCGAGTGGGGCCACGAATTTCGTCCGGAATACCGCCAATTGAGCCGTCTGCGCGCTCATTTCCCCGGCCGCCCGATCGCGGCTTTCACCGCCAGCGCCACTCGCCGGGTGCGTCAGGACATTCTTACCCAACTCCAATTGCACAATCCGCACAAATACATCGCCAGCTTCCATCGTCCCAACTTGCGGTACATCGTCAAGCAATGTGAAGGCGATACGCAGCCTGATCTGCTTCTTAGCGGATTGCGCAAGTATCCGGACGGCAACATCATCGTTTACGCTCCGACGATCGCTAAAGTCGAAGAGACGGTGGACTTTCTCGAGGAACAGGGCATTCCCGCTGTTTCCTATCACGGCAAGATGGAGACCAAAACTCGAAGAACCAACCAAGAGCGCTGGATGTCAGACGAAGTGCGTGTACTGGTGGGCACCATCGCGTTCGGGTTGGGTATCAACAAGGCGTCCGTCCGCTCCGTGATTCACCTCTCGCTCCCAAAATCAATCGAGCAGTACTACCAGGAGGCCGGACGAGCTGGTCGCGACGGTCATCCCGCGGAGTGCCTGTTGCTCTGGCAAAAGCGGGACACGGCCCTGCTGGCCTACTTCATTGAGCAGGTGACCGATGCGGCGGAAAAGGAACGGGCCTGGGAGCGCTATCGCACTATCCGCCGCTTCGCCGAATCGAGTAGCTGCCGCCACCGCCAGATTTGTGTGCACTTCGGCGAAACTCCCAAGTGGACATCATGCGCCGCTTGCGATGTTTGCAGCGGCACGCCCGAGTGGCTGGCGACACCCGAAACAGAGCAGCCAAGTCACACGGAGACGGTCCGAGTCAACCGCCTGCATCAGTTCGAGCCCGAAGAAAAGCCTGCCCTTGCGGATGTGGATCCCGAATTGCGGGACTATCTCCGCGAGTGGCGGCGCATCGCAGCCCGGCAACAGAATGTTCCTGCCTTCGTCGTGATGCACGATACATCGCTCGACGAGGTTTGCCGCAAACGCCCGGCAACGATCCCCGAACTTCTGGGTGTCTCCGGCTTCGGCGAGCACAAAGCTGAGATGTATGGCCTGCAGATCTTCGGCGCCTTGAGACGATATCGCGAAGGCGCCCGAATGACGCGGACGCCAGTAAAGAAATCGACGCCGGCTTACGAAACCATGCGCCTGCTCGCCGCCGGGAACACTTTCGAGGAAATAGCGAAAATTCGCGGACGCCAACTCACCACCATCGTCAGCCTGGTGGCCGAACTCATAGAAAGCGGGCAACTGCAATTTCAACCCACGTGGATCGACGACAATAAACGCTCGGTCATAGAAGCCGCATGCGCTCGTCTCGGTGTCCAGCGCCTCAGACCGCTAAAAGACGTCCTGCCGCCAGAAGTCACCTTTGATGAAATCCGATTGGTAGTCGCGCGACTGCGCTGCGAACAGACGAATCAAGAGAAGTTAGCTCAGCAAAAAATGCCGGCTTAATGCGTCTCTCCGTCCCCGGGGGCCACATCCGGAGTATCCAACTTGTGCGCCACCGCGTTGCCCTGCAACTCCGGCGGCGGCTGAAATTCTCCTGGATCGCCAGCAGCAAGTGCGACTTTCATGAAATCTATCCAGATCGGCAAGGCAGCCCGCGCCCCGGTTTCCTTGTTACCCAGGGATTTCTTCTCATCAAAGCCTACCCAAACTCCGCATGTCATCCCAGGAGAAAACCCCACAAACCAGGCATCGGTAAAGTCATTCGTGGTTCCGGTTTTTCCTCCCAGCGGATATTTCATGCTTGCAGCCGCAATACCCGTGCCGTGCAATACAACCTCCCGCAGCATGGAAGTCATAATGCGCGCGGTTCGCGCGCTGATCACGTCTTTCACGTCGGGAAAATCCTCTTCCAGCACGCGCCCTTCATAATCCGTCACTTTCGTGATGTAGCGTGGCGTAAGACGCACGCCGTCATCGGGGAATACGCTAAATGCAGACGTCTGCTCGAACAATGTAATGTCCGCGGCCCCTACAGCCACAGGCAAATACGCAGGAATATTTGACGTGATACCGAAGCGATGCGCGTAATCGATGACTGTCTTGATACCGATGCGATCGGCCAATTTCAGCGCTGGAATGTTCCGCGACTGTGCCAATGACCGTCTCAGCGTGATGATGCCTTCAAACTTTTCGTCGTAATTGTGCGGTGAGTAGGGGCCTGAAGCGGTCTCGAAAGTCACCGCAGCATCGAGGACTGTGTCATCCGGGGTTGCGCCTTGATCGATCGCTGCCGTGTATACATAGGGCTTGAACGACGAGCCTACCTGGCGCAGCGCTTGGGTAGCGCGGTTGAACTTGGAATCATTGAAATCGCGACCACCCACCATGGCCTTAATTTCGCCGCTGGCGTTATCAATCGCGACCAGGGCGCCCTGCACGCCCGAGTCTTGTTCCAGGCTCACGCGAGCCTTTCCATCCGGCGAGAGTGCCAGCACCTTCACATAAATAATGTCCCCCAACGCCAGGCTGTCGCGAATCTTTTTCTGTGTCCACGCAGCCTCGGATTGGGCCAGGGTGGCGGCGTAACGCCCGAACTTCACCATCGCGGATTCCGGCGAGACTGCCGTTACTAAAGCATGAACGTAGCTGCCGCTTGCGGGTTCGTCATCCCAATCCGGATGTTGGTACTTATCTAATGCGACGCCCAACGCCACTAGATTCTGCAAATGTCCGCGCCAACTGTACCGCCGTTCGTACGCCGCCAATCCATCGAGAACTGCTTTATTCGCTGCTTTCTGTAAATCCATATCCAGCGAGGTGAAGACGCGCAGTCCCCCCTCGTGCACCTGGTCGCTGCCGTATTTGTTCTCCAGATAACGCCGGATCTCCTCGACAAAATACGGAGCCAGCGAATTGGAATCGTGTTGCAGATTCAAGCGCACCGGTTGCGACTTCGCTTCGCCGGCTTGCTGGGCGGTGACTTTGCCATCTTCCAACATCGCGTTAATCACCAGGTTGCGACGCTTGATCGCGCGATCCATATGGTTTATAGGCGAGTAAAAGCCGGGAGCTTTCGGTAAGCCAGACAGCAGCGCGGCTTCATCCAGGGTAAGTTTCTTCGCTGGCTTGCTGAAGTAAAACTCCGACGCGGCTTCAAATCCATATACGCCGTGGCCAAGGAAAATCTGGTTGGCGTAAAGCGTGAATATTTGAGGCTTGGTAAAGCGACGCTCGATTTGGATTGCCAGCAGGGCCTCCTGAATCTTGCGATGAAAGGCGCGATCAGGAGAAAGAAATAAATTGCGTGCCAACTGCATCGTCAGCGTGGACGCCCCCTGCACCTTTCCGCCAGACTCGATATCGCGATAGGCTGCCCCCGCGATCCGCCATACGTTGACTCCCCAGTGCCGGTAGAAGTCCTTATCTTCGATAGAAATCAGAGCGTCCCGCAGCACTTCCGGATAGTCGTCATAGGACGCGACAACTCTCCGCTGCAGCGCGAACGACCCGATTACCCGACCGTGATCATCATAGAGTTCGGTAATCGAGCTGGGACGATAATGCTCCAGCTCTTCGACCTGAGGGAGATCGGTGGAATAGACCAGCAACAGGCCGATTGTCGCGCCCAGCAATGCTGCGACCAGCACGAGCAGGACGAATAGGACACGCCCCACCAGCCTCCTGCCCACGATTTCCGCCGCAGGACCATCCTCGAACAAAGTTGTCATCGGAACCTGGCCTCAGAATAGCAAGTGTGTGTTCTCAGTTGCCAGCCCTCATATTCCAATCGCAAAAAAAACGCGCGCCCTAAGGCGCGCGCGATATGAAATACGAGAACTGTTCTTTACCCTTGGCGATTCTTCAGTACCTGAATGGCTTTCTGTAACTGGTCGTCCTGCTGCGAGTGCTGCTTCTTTGGCTCGCTCTGGGGTGCGTTCGCTTGATCCTCATCCGGTAGGCCGGCTTCATCCTCATCCGCGACCAGCACGTTCGGGGTGACGGCTGCGTCCTGAATAGCCTTGCCGCTGGGCGTGTAATACTTTGCCACCGATAAAATCAGCGCGGATCCATCCGGCAAATCAATGGTCTTCTGGATCGATCCATCACCAAAAGTCTTGTCCCCCACCACGTCTCCACGCGCGTTTTCAAGCACCGCCGCGGCCACAATCTCCGCCGGACCGGCCGTGCCCCGGTTCACCATCACCACCACCGGCAGGGTCGTAATGTCTTTGGCTGGATCAGCATTGAAAGCTTCCCGCGGAACCTTCTGCCCTTGCAGGTAAGTAATCGTCCCATGATTCAGGAAAAGATTCGCGGTGGCGATGCCTTCCGACTCGTCACCTTCGGAAGCGTTCCGCAAATCCAGTATCAGCTTCTTGACGCCCTGCTTCTGCAAAGATTTGATCTTGTTCGCGATCTCCTGCGATTTCCCCTTGTTGAACGCGTCCGCTTTGATGTAGCCAATTCCCTCATCTACAATCTTGTCGGTCGCGGCAGGAATGCTCACCACATCGCGTGTAATCACAACTTTCTGTGGCTCCGCCCGGCGGGCGCGCACCACCGACACCGTGACGTTTGAGCCAGGCTGCCCGGCCAGCATGTTACGGATTTCCGCAAGCGACAAATCCCGAGTGCTCTTGCCTTCGACGGCCTCAAAGATATCGGACCCTTCGACCCCCGCCTTGTCCGCGGGGCCTCCCGGAATCACCGAAACCACCGCAGCGTAGCCAAATCGTTTGGAAACGGTCGCGCCGATGTCGCCTTTCCCATCCGTCTTAAGGGACTTGTATTCCTTGTACTCCGACGCAGTCAGATAACTGGAGTTGGCATCGAGGGACTCCAGCAATCCGTGCAGAGCGCCCACTGTTACCGCCGGGATGTTGGGATCCTCGACGTATTCACTGCGTACCCGCGACAGCACTTCACTATAGACCTGCAGTTGCCGGTAGGCGCCGTCGTTTGAGGAAGCGCTTACGCCTCCCCACTCGCCCGCCAACATGAATAGGAGTATCGCAAAAGATGAAACCAGAACCATCGCTTTAATTTTCATAGACATCGGATCGTTTTCTCTTTAGATGATGATCTCTTCGCAAGGAAGGTCACTTCCAGAGGAACTCCTTACATTATATCTCTATAATGTAATTTTCCCCCAGGAAGCTTCTGCAAAAAAGTAACCTCCGCGCGTCTGCGCCAGACCTTCGCCCAATGTGGCGGCCAGTTTGCCTTGCGCGGGTACGAAAAAGACCTACAGAACAGTGCGAAACTGTTCTTCGAGATTCATCTGGCATCGTCAACTCGGCGCTGATGCCAATGTGCTTGGGTGTATTCTATACATGATAAAGGACTTAACCGCCGCCAGTTTTAGTGTAATATTCCTCGTCCCGGCAAATGCGAAAGATCAGTTGTCTTGGACAAAGGTTCTCTCGTGTATAAATTCCTTGGGCAAAAAGGTGATCTGATGAATCGCGTCATCTTCCTGTTCCCACTATTCCTGTTGCTGATTCTTTCCGCCCAATCCCAAACCCCACAGGACGACTGGAAACAACTCTTTGACGGCAAAGACCTCACCGGCTGGAAACACGTCGGCCCCGGCAGCATGACCGTCGAAGATGGCTTGATCCGCACCCACGGTGGCATGGGCCTTCTTTATTGGACTGGAGGCAAAGTGGGCAACTGCGTGATCCGCGTGGTTTTTAAAATGCGCGATTACAACGATAACTCCGGTGTCTATATTCGCATTCCAATCGAGCCACGCGAGCCCTGGATGCCAGTACATTACGGTTACGAAGTTCAAATCGACAACCAACCGGAAGATTCAAATGAAAATGAATATCACGTCACTGGCACACTCTACTCATTAACCAAGCCACTGGCTCGGCCCGGAAAACCCGGCCCGCAATGGAACACCATGGAAATTACTCTCGACGGTCCGCATACCATCGTTTTTGTGAATGGTGTGAAAGTGACCGACTACACCGAAGGCCAAGACGTGCCACCTAAGGAAGCTGACTACGAACCCGAGCACGGCCCTCGACCGAATGATGGTTACTTCGGGCTACAGAACCACAGCAAGGACGACGTAGTGTTTTTTAAGGAAGTCGCCTACAAGCCGCTCAAGAAATAATCATTCGGCGTACACCTCGATCAAATCAGCGCCGGTATTTCCTTAACCCATGGAGTGTGATACAAACTGCACCCGAGGTCATCATGAAAAAAACTCGCCGCCAATTCTTGCAAACCACCACCGGAGCCGCCGGCGCATTACTCGCCGCTCGTACTGTTTTTCTCGACCCCGGCCCGCTATGGGCGTATCAGCAACCAGTGGCGCCGAGCGATCGTGTCCGTTTCGGCATGGTCGGCGTGGGCATGCAAGGCTCGGGCTTGCTGGCGGCTTCTATCGAGTTGCCTGGCGTCGAATGCGCCGCTGCCTGTGATCTTTACGACGGCCGGCACACCCTGGCGAAAGAAATCGTCAGGCCCGACCTGCCCACTACGCGCCGCTACCAAGAGTTACTCAACAACAAGGACATCGACTGCATCGTCGCCGCCGTTCCCGACCACTGGCACAAGCAGGTCGTCGTCGACGCGGTGAGCGCCGGCAAGGACATCTACTGCGAGAAGCCGATGTCGCACTCCGCCACCGACGGTGTCGAGATGGTCGCCGCCGCGCAGAAAACCGGCCGTATTGTGCAAATCGGCTCGCAGCGCGTCAGCTCGGTGATTTGCGCCAAAGCCAAAGAGTTGGTCGCCAAAGGCGTCCTCGGCGACATCACACTGATCGAAGGCTCGCTTGGGCGCAACGATCCCACCGGCGCGTGGGAGTATCCGCCGCCTCCAGACCTTTCTCCGCAAAATCTCGACTGGGACACGTGGCAAGGCACCGTTCCCAAGCGGCCGTTCAACCCGTTGATTTTTGCGCGCTGGCGCTGCTGGAAGGAATACGGCACCGGCGTCGCCGGAGACCTGCTCGTCCACCTCGTCAGCGGCATGATGCACGTCATGGGCATCAACGAGCCGCCCAAGCGCGCCCTGGCCACCGGCGGCATTCTGCGGTTCAAAGACGGACGCAACATGCCAGACGTGCACCCCACGCTATACGAGTACGGCAGCCTGCCCGTCTACATGCGCCTCAACCTGGGCGGCGAGACGCCGGAAACTTACCGCTTTATGGGCTCGAAGGGCATTATCGAACTCACCGAGTACGCCTGCACATACATTCCGCAGCCTGGCGTGGACACCTCGCCCAGTTACTATGCGGTGAGTTTCCCCAAGGCGATGCGCGAGGCCTATATCAAGCAATGGCACCAGGAGCACGATCCGGTTCCGGGAAAAGAACCAGCACTCGAAGGCATCACCTATCGCAGCGTTTCCTGGGACGAGGAGAAACCGCACCTTTGGAACTTCTTCCAGGCCGTGCGCACGCGTAAGCCGGTGGTGGAGGATGCTGTCTTCGGCCACAACGCCGCGCTAGCCTGCCACATGGCCAATGAATCCTATTTCCGAAAGAGCGCCGTAACGTGGGATGCGAACTCGAAGACCATCAAGAGTTAGTCGTCCCATGTAATCGAGGCCGTCCGGGGCTTTAGCCCCGCCGCCTACGCCGCCTTCTTCGCCTGTTCTAAATACGCCCTCAAAGATCGCTTCAGCGACGTTTGCAAGCTATCGTTGACTACCCTTAAGTCGGAAACAAGGCGGCTCACATCGATTGCCATCAAGTTCTCCTGTACGACTCTATAAATGACCATATCCAGACATCGCGTTTCTTCAACGACCATCGGAATTGAGTAGCCTTGCTTGTACCGCGTCTTTCCATGTTCAGCGGCGGCTTGCAGCGTCTTTTCGCTCATTTCTGATCCCCTGTCCACCCGCTGGGCAATGTCTCGAATCATCAACGGGACATGATCGATGCGCTGGTCATCTGAGAGCCGCACCCGTTTCAGATCTACGCTGGATTTCATGGCGCGCAACACTTCGCGCGTGATCTCCTCCACAGTTTCCACCAGTACCGCAGAAACGGGTTTGAGCTGTACTGGCAATCTCGGTCTGGGATTTTTTACTTTCTCTTCAATGTTTGACACCAGCTTGTCTAGATCGGCCGGTTTCACCAGATAATCGTCAACGTGCTTGCGAATGGCCTGAAGGGCGGTCTCAAAGGCTGGATAACCCGTCAAAATGAAATTTACACACTTCGGTTGGGTGCGCCTCATGGCGCTGACCACAGTGAAACCGTCGGCAGGTTCCCCGATATTAAGGTCTGAGATCAGGACATCGAAGGGTTCTGCGCTGATAATGGCGAGAGCTTCGGGCACAGTGGCCGCAGTCGTAACTCTGAAGCCCTTGTTTTCAAGAATGGCCGGAAGCATCAAGCGAATGCTGGGCTCATCATCCACGAACAAAATACGGTACGGAGGCATCGCCCTCACCTCCTGACTATTCACGCCCGCTAGCCGTTCGAGCTACGGACTTAATTCCGATGATCGCCCCAGAAGCGTGGTTGCAAGGGCAGAACCCGCGAGAGGTTGGAGAAAACCCTGTATGGGACCGTCGTTGTGCGATGTGAAACTACCATGCCTGTGGAAATCTTCCCTTTTGGCCGGCAATGGCATACGCGTGCGCCAAAGAAGCCATGGTGTTGGGATCCGCAGAGAGGGCGGCTGCTTTTTCCAGCTGTGCAACAGCTTCTGCCGGCATACCCTTCTGTTCATAGATGAGACCTAATCCCCAGTAACCAGTATCAAATTTTGGATCGTCCCTCAAAACCTCGTTCAATGGCTTTATCGCAGAATCGTATTGGCGCGCGAAGTAATAAATCACTCCCACGTTCGCCTTGGCAATCTGCGAAAGTGGATCCAGTTCCTGTGCCCGCCTGATTTCGCGGACTGCGTCATCGATCCTTCCTACGGTCGAAAGATACCGGCTATAGCGGTGCCGCACCGCGGCATCATTCGGATTGATTTGGAGAGAACGCTGGAATTCCTGTTCGCCCGCAGCCCAGTCCCACTCGTAGTAAGTGTGGATATATGCCAGCGAGGCATGTGCTTCGGCAAGGGAGTCGTCGAGTTCCAATGCCCTGGCCACCGCAGCTTTGGCTTTGGGGAACACCTCATCAGGCCTTGCATTCGTGTAGAACGGAAGCACGCTGTAGTAGTCGGCGAGCGCGGCATAGGCAGGAGCATAGAGTGGATCGCTGTCCAGGGCTTGCTCGAAATATTGCCGGGCTTTCCCGAGGTTCTCAAGACCGCCCTTGCGCCTGTAATAGCGGCCACGGAGATAGGCATCGTGCGCATCGGCGTTCACGGGACGCGCTTTCTGCAAACGCGATTCTTCCTGGGCTGTCAGCTTGACGCGGATCTCCCCCGCCACCGACCGCGCCACCTGGCTCTGAATCGCCATTACGTCGCGCAGATCACCATCGTAGCTCTTGGCCCACAGGTGCCGTTCGGGTACTGCCTGGATCAATTGCGCCGTGATTCGCACTTTTTCTCCCGAGCGCAGCACCGAGCCTTCAATAACGCTATCCACACGCAGCTCGCGGGCAATCTCCGGCAGCGATTTCTTGCCACCTTTGTATTGCATCACCGAAGTGCGCGAGATCACGCGCAGAGCGCTGATTTGGGCAAGCTCTGTAATCATGGCTTCCGTCATACCATCTGCGAAATAATCCTGCGCAGGATCACCTGATAGATTTGCGAGAGGGAGATCTGCTAACGATTGAATTTGGCCTCTGCTCCATAAGAGACTTCGTACGCCTCCGACGTTGGCTGCGACGAGCAGACCTAAAACTGCTACGAACGCTAGTGCCGCAAGCGAGAGAGCTCGCTTGGTGGCCATTCGCCGCGAAAGAGCGACACCGGTGGCCTGGTCCGAATCAGCACGAACTGAACCTAGCGCATCCGACAGTGCCTTGAGCGCAAAGCCCACTTCCTTGGCGGACTGAAAGCGCTCTTTGGGATCTTTTTCCAGACAACGGCGGATGGTTCGGTCCAGTGGAGGCGTTACGTTCGGGTTTGTTCCGGTGAGCGACGGCGGATCGTGCATCAGGATGGCGGTTAAGGTATCCACTGGGGTGTTGCCCTGAAATGCGCGCCTGGCCGACAGCATTTCGAAAAGGATCGCGCCCAGAGCAAAAATATCGGACCGGTGATCGACTTGCAGTCCACGCACCTGCTCAGGCGACATGTAGCCAATAGTTCCCATAACGATGCCCGGCACTGTGCCGCTGCCCTGTGTCATGGCTTCCGGCGATCCAAACTCTTCGGGGCGGCTCAATTTCGCCAGCCCGAAGTCGAGAATCTTGACCAAACCATTGCTCGCGAGAAAGACATTTTCGGGCTTCAGATCGCGGTGAACGATGCCTCTCAGGAAAGTGCCGCCAGCATGCTCATGCGCGGCAAGCAGGGATTCGACTTCCTTTTAAGCAGGTCTGGGTCCGAGGCACAGGCCTTTGCGAGAAAGGCCGGACGCGCATCGGGCGCAAGTTCGAGGACAGCATCCAGAAGCTTGTGAATTTCGTGCCAGGGTTCCGGCTTCACGGGCAAGACCTCAGCGGTGCATTTGCCGGTACAAGTAGGCTTTGGCGATGGCCCACTGGCGCTTCAAGGTGGCAGGCGAAATCTCCAGGACTTCAGACGCCTCGTCAATCGACAAGCCCCCAAAGAAACGCAGTTCGACCAGGCGGCTTTGTTGCGGATCAGCCTCTTGGAGGCTGGTCAATGCGTCGTCGAGCGCCAGCAGGTCTACATCCTGTTGTTGGGGAATAGCCAGCCGCTCATCGAGTTGCAACTTGAACGCACCAGCCCCGCGTTTCCCTGAGCGATGACTTCTCGCGTAGTCCACGAGGATGTAACGCATGAGTTGCGCTGCGACAGCAATGAAATGATTGCGATCTTGTAGATGCCTCGGTCGCTGCCGGACCAGCCGCAGGTACACGCAATATAAAAAGGCGCCCACTTTTACGGTAGGTTGTGATTCTTCGCACCACCACTTACCGAAAAGGAGCGCCGTCATGAACCACGCGAAGTATATCGGCATGGATGTTCACCAGGCAACGATCTCGGTTGCCGTCATAGATGGTACCGGCAAGCTGAGCATGGAATGCATTCTGGAAACCAGAGCGGTGACCATTCTGGAGTTCATCCAAGGGCTACACGGAAGTCTCTCGCTAACTTTCGAAGAAGGAACCTCCGCCGCCTGGTTACATGACCTGCTGAAACCTCACGTCAGGGAGCTACAATTGTAAAATACTGTGCGAATACGGTTTCGGTCTCTATATGAGGCTTGCGTGATCTCCGTTTCGCATTGATTAATCGCAATGGGAATCTTGATTCTTGTGTTTAACGAACGATGAGAATGAAGCGTTCTTCCACAGTCCTGGTCTTGCTCATATTGATGGTGGTGAATCCGTCAGCCTGGAGCGTCGACCGAGAAATTGTCCAGTTGGAAAGCCAACTGGAAGCACTCCAGGATCAGATGACGCGAATGCAGCAAGCCTTCGATGACCGTGTGGGGAGTATGCATGGCCTGACCAAGAAAAGCGCCGATGCCATAAACAATCTTTCGACAACCATAATGAGATTTCAGACCGCTCTCGATCGTGAACGGGTCGATTCTGCGCGTCGTGGGGAGCAGGTATCAGGGCAGATTCAAGGGCTCAACGATAACCTGGACGAGCTTAAGGCACGCTTGGCAAAGGTAAGCAAACAACTGGAAGACATAGACGCGAGGCGGCAAGACTTGAACATGCGCACCCAAAAGTCACGCTGATCATCACGGCCGAAACCATCCTCTTAAGCCATGGCTAATGTTGGGGATATCCCTTGTAAAGGCTATGGACTTACGAATCTGCCCACACAAATGGAGCTAGCATTAGATAACCCTACAAACCTTTGTTCCCATCTCATAAATCCAGCAAGTCAGTCTTGAACGCTCATGAAGCTGCTCCGGCTCTCGAGTGATGTGATGGGCGGGCACGCGAAGAATCGTATTCGGTTCTTCACGTTTGTTCTTTTTTGGGTAGCTTCCGCAACATTCTTATACGCCGACAACCCTACTTGCTCACTCAGCGTGACGCCCCCGGGCGGCAGCGCCCCTCTAAACGTGACAGCCTCAGGCGGCTGCACCGATCTGGAGAACGACATAGTCACTGAGGTTATCGATTGGGGAGACGGAACGAACACCCCCATTCCTCCAGCATCGTTTGCGTCGTTTTCGGTTGGCCATACCTTTTCTGCAGCAGGCACCTTTAACGTTGTTTTGACAGCTACTGACAGCTTCGGGAATCAAGGGACATCTTCTCAGCAAATCGTCGTCACTCCACCGAACGCACCGCCCTCATGCACGCTCCAGGTAGCACCCAGCAGCGGCCCTGCTCCGCTTGCAGTGACTGCGACCGGCAGCTGTACCGACCCTGAGAATGACATCATCAGCGAAGTGATCACTTGGGGTGACGGAACGAGCACGGTCGGGACAAGTGGGACCCACACTTTCATCAATCCAGGTTCGTTCACGGTTACGTTAACCGCGACAGACTCAGCGGGAAATACCGGCTCCGCGTCCCAGACGGTTACTGTAGGTAGCCCGAACGTACCGCCCTCATGCACGCTCCAGGTAGCTCCGAATAGCGGTCCTGCCCCGCTTGCAGTGACTGCGACCGGGAGTTGTACCGATCCCGAAAATGACATCGTCAGCGAAGTAATCACTTGGGGTGACGGGACGAGCACTAACGGGACAAGTGGAGCACACACCTTTACCAATGCAGGTTCATTCACAGTTACATTAAAGGCCACAGACTCGGGCGGACTTACCGGGTCCGCGTCCCAGACGGTTACTGTAAGTAATCCAAACGTGCCTCCCACTTGCGCGCTGACTGTAGCGCCGGCGAGTGGCCCTGTGCCTCTTAACGTAACTGCCAATGGTAACTGCACCGGTCATGAGAATGACATTGTGAGTACGGTAATTAACTGGGGCGATGGAACCAGTACGCAGGGGACGAACGGCCCGCACACATATTCCAGCGCGGGCACGTTTCACGTCGTGTTGACCGCCACCGATTCCGCCGGCGGCACCGGATCTGCAAGCCAGACTGTCGTCGTCGGACCTGCCAACAATGTGCCGCCCACTTGTTCCATGCAACTCTCGAGCACGAGCGGGAAAGTACCCCTTACGGTTACCGTCCAGGCAAACTGCACGGATCCTGAAAATGACATAAAGAGTACAGTGGTGGACTTCGGCGACGGATTTTACGCTGCGGGAACCACTAGCCATACGTTCGTGCGCGCAGGAACTTTCTCTGTCACCGTAGTCGCTACAGATAGTGCGGGCAATGTTTCCAACACTGCCTCAGGCTCGGTATCGATTAGCGATGATCCGACGCTTTTTGTGGGAGTCAACAGCGGGCAAATCAAGAACTTTGACCAATCTGGAAAGGCGATTAACACGCTAAATACAGCTCGAGGCGGATCAGTCACTGGAATGGCATTCGATTGGGTGGACAACCTTTACGTTACCGATTTCACCGCCAACGGTGTGACCAAGTTTGCCCCGAGCGGTGACGTGATCGGAGACTTCGGTGCCGGCTACAGCTGCAAACCTGAATCTATTGTCTTTGACCGCGCGGGGAACGCTTACGTTGGTGAAACCGGATGCAGTCACGCTCTCCTCAAATTCGATGCTTATGGAAATCTGCTCGCAAGCTTCGTGGTGGCCACTGAAGTCGAGGGCAGTGACTGGATCGACTTGGCTGAAGACCAATGCACAATCCTCTACACCTCTCAGGGAACGTCCGTTTTCAGCTTCAACGTCTGTACCAATCAGCAAGGGCCTACCCTAAGCACCGGCCTGAATACCGGACTTGGTCTCCGAATACTTCCAGATGGCGGCGCCCTAATTGCAGACAAACAGGATATCGTTCGTATCGACTCGGCGGGGCGAATTATTACGCGCTATAACCCGTCCGGCGAGAGTTGCTGGGTCTCACTGACACTCGATCCGGACGGAAAGTCGTTTTGGGCGGTGGACTATTGCAGTTCGGATATTATTCGCTTCGACATCACGTCGGGCAATCAATTAACGAAATTCAATTCGGGAACCCCAACGCAGACTGTATTCGGAATCGCCATGCGAGGCGCCACGGCTGAGACCACACCTGCGGGACCACTCATCGCTTCGCCTCCGACCGCGTCTGTGGCCGCTGGGCAGAGTGCCTCCTTGCAGCTTACGTTCTCGCCGTCCAGTGCGGCGATGAATCAGACCTTCACGTTTGCATGCGCAAACCTTCCCATAGGATCAAGTTGTTCTTTTTCTCCCGCCACGGTAACGACCACGTCGCCCGCAACCGTAAACCTAACCATCAGCACCACAGGAAGAAGCGCGGGCCTCATGCCGTCGTCCGCTTCGCGCGTGCCCGTCTACGCAATATGGTTGCTCGTCCCTAACTTGATCCTGCGATGCAATGCCCACAGGACCAAGAAAAACAAAAAGTTACAATTCTTCTTCTGTGCCATCGTTGTTGGCGCGCTTACAGCGTCGCTACTCGCGTGCGGTTCGTCCTCTCGAGGTGGTACTGGCTCGAGCGCCGGCCCGCCGCCTCCTACGCCAAGTAGCATGACCACGCCGGCGGCTACCTATCCCATCATAATTCAAGCGAAATCGAACTCCTTCGCGAGTTCGACTGTAGTGAATCTCAGCGTACAGTAGATGGAACTCGAACTGGAGAAGTCATGAAGATCAAAGTTAGTTTTCAACCATTGCAGCGTTCTATTGCGGTGTTGCTTTGCTTTCTTCTGTCTCCTCTCTCGGCTCCCACATTCGCGGATGACAACAACTCCAGCTTCGACGAGCCGGTAGGTAAAATCACGGGCCTGGTTTCAATCGCAACCCGAAACCGAACCAATTCGAATATTAGAGACGTAGTACGTGCCAAGGACAATCTCAGTACCAATACATCCGGCCGCATGCGCATCGAGTTACACGACGGCTCAATTTTAAGTGTCGGATCAGAAAGTGAATTGAAGATCGTTAAGCATAATCCCGCGACCGGGGAGACCCGTGTGGAGTTAACCGATGGGCGCCTTCGCAGTCGGGTGGTAAAGGTCCGAAAATCAGGTAGTAATTTTGAAGTAACTACTCCCCATGCGACTATTACAGCGATAGGAACAGACTTTTTCCTGGACACCAGCCGTTCTCGGACGCATGTGATTGTATATTCCGGCGTAGTGGTAGTTACCGCGGGCCGGGGAACAGGCAACTCACCCGCGAGATTCGCGCTCGATGTTGCCGCCGGACAGAACGTATGGGTGGATGCAAATGGTATCAGCCGTTTGCAACTTACGCCTGACGACGTAGAGCAGGAAACAATTGCCGAAACCGTGATACCTAACGAAGTTGGCAGCTCCATCGCGGGGAATGCCTCGACTGTCACTAAGCATTCTCATCTTCGACGAAATGCGCTGGTTGGAGTGATTGTTGGCGGGGCGATCGTGGGTGCATTAGCAGCGCGTGGTGGATCAAAATCGCCCTCGTCCCCGCCTGCAAATACGACATCGCCCCCCACAATTCCGCCACAATAGGGAATACTCGCGTGCCTTGCCTCGAAGCGTCGCGATGCAGTGTTTGTCGGAGCGGAGAATACAGTCTTGGTCGCGCTGCCGTCAGGTACAGGTGAGCGTAGCGGTCCCGTTGACCGACGATGAAGTATTTTGAACTCCGGTCCCGAGTGTTAGCACCAGATTCGCCGGGGCGCTTGCCGTGATTGTCACTGCTCCGGGAGCAATGCAAGTCGCAGTACCACCGGTATCGATAGTTGCTATTGCGGTGTTCGACGACTTCCAGGTGAGACCATCTGCTATCGTGAGCATCCGACTGGTCTTGTTGTCGAATGTTCCCGTTGCGGTATAACCCACGGTAGTTTGCGGGCTACTAGTAGCAGTCGCAGTCGTGGGAGCTACGGCGATGCTCACCAACTTGGGGTGACCAGCTCCGCAACCAACAAGCAGCGCAATCACGATGAAAATAGCGGCCAAGTGAGGAGATTTCATAATGCCTCCAGAACCGTTAGATGCAAAGAGATGCGCCCCCTTCGTTGTGTTCTTCAGAATTTGAGGCGAAATATGGCGGCACCCCGCGTCATGACCGCGTCATTAGCGAAAAAGCAGCAAAGGTTCGGACCTAGGGGGCATGAGACACTTAATCCGTGTTCATCTACTAATCGCAGAATTTTGAAGTGAGAGAGGAGGGGTAACTTATGATTCAGAGCTTCTCATTCCTGAGCAGCCAATTGTTTTTGGCCCATGACACTACCCGGCTTGTACGAGACGGTAAACAATTCCGTTAGTATAATCAAGAAGGTACAACTCTCCTGACGCGTCCTGTCCGAAAGCACTAATGATCTTTCCTGAGGAAAGCAGCAAGACCCGCTGCCACGTTCCAGGTAAGACTTCCCGCAGACCCCACACCTTTCCGCTGCCACGTTCCAGGTAAGACTTCCCGCAGACCCCACACCTTTCCGCTCAGGTAATCACCGAAAACATAAACGCCTTGAAGGGCTGGCATGGCCGAGCCTCGATACACGTAACCGCCAATAACGGCCTCTCCCAGCGAGTGCGAATATTCGGCGATCGGCGTTGTCAAGCCCATCATGTCGCAGTTTGCAGTGGGCGGGGGATAACAATGGAATCCCTCCATGATGTTCCAGCCATAGTTGCGACCGCGCCGGATGATGTCCACCTCTTCATAATTATCTTGCCCAACATCCCCCGCGAACAGCCGATGCGTGCCGCCACGATCGAATGAAAAGCGCCACGGGTTTCGCAGACCATACGCCCAGATTTCGCCACGGGCTGAAGGATTACCGACAAATGGATTGTCTGGGAGAATCACGTAAGGCGTTCCTGAGTCTACATTGATGCGCAGCAATTTGCCCAAAAGCGTGCCTAATTTCTGTCCGTTGCCCAGCAGATCGCCTACTGAACCTCCATCACCCAGCGCGATGAAGAGAAACTTATCCGGGACGAAAGCCAATTGGCCGCCATTGTGGTTATCGAATGGTTGATCTATTACCAGGATCTTCTTCCTCCTGGGATCAGCTTTATTCGGATCGGTTGAAGAGACGTGGTATTCAGCGATCACGGTTTGCAGTTGACCGTTCACCCTCCTCGTATAGTTGACGAAAAAGCGGCCATTTGTCTTGTACAACGGATGAAACACCAGCCCCAACAACCCCTCTTCCCCGCCCCACTCCACGAGGTTGGTGATATTGAGGAAAGGGCCGGGAAGCAGCGCTCCTCTCTGAATGATGCGGATCGTGCCGCCCTGTTCGACGATAAAAAGCCGTCCCGTGCCATCTTTGGCAGTCGCGAAGTCCAAGGGGTTTGTGAGTCCCGCGACCAACATTTTCAACGCCAATATTGGCGGTGCACTCGAAGAATCGGCTGCCACGCACGTTGATGATGCGAGTGTGATTCCCAGAAAGAAACAGAAAAACTACAGCCTTGGTTCTGACGTCACCGGAATTTGGCATTAGGACTCCCATCCGCGATTCACGATTCTCGTTCCCTGTTC